>JAJZTR010000121.1 GCA_021848775.1 Chloroflexota bacterium
GGCAGGCGGCTGGAGCTCATCCGTCCCTGGATAATCGCGACCACGCGCTGATGTTCTGTGCTCAATGTACTCATCTACTCCCTATCATGTTTGAGATTCGTTAATTCCTGCGCCTTTTCGTAAGCATACAGCAGCCGTTTGAAATTGACCGGCCAGTCGGCGCGCTTCTCAGCCAGGGCGCGGGCAGCCAGACGCATCGGTTGTAATTCGCCGCGCCGCTGATAAGCGTTCAAAATCCCTTCCGTTACCGCCTGATCATCGCCATCCGGGAAGAGCCAGCCGGCTCCGCTGTCAGCCAGCCATTCACGGTTGCCTGGAATGTCGGAGACCAGGGCTGGCAATCCGCTGGCCAGAGCTTCCATCAGCGAAACTGACGAACCGTCGCTGTGCGAAGCGCTGACGTATAAGTCCGCTGCCTGATAATACAATGGCAGGTCATTCTGGCTGATTTGCCCGGTGAAATGAACTTTATCCAATACCCCGGCCTGTTCAAATATCTGACGAATAGTCTCGCTTTGCGACCCGCCGCTGAGCATGAGTAACCTCAAACGCGGCACCTGACGGGCAGCCTGGGCGAACCCGCGCGCCAGCACATCCACCCCGTACAAGGGCTCCCAGCTGCGCAGCGAGAGAACGATGAAAGCATCCTGCCAGCCTAATATATTGCGGAAGTGATTCGAGCGAGCAGGCGTAAACCGCTGCAGATCGACCCCCCACGGAAAGAGCACTGTGCGTTCGGCTGGAAACCCGAATTGACCGGCCTTATCGCGAACCGCTTCGCAATCTCCGGCAAGGACCGTTGTGCGTTTGAGCGTGTAACGTGTTATCCGGCGCATCCAGTCATTTCGCTCCGCATCCAGCAGCAAATCCGAGCCCCAGGACATGGTTACCAGCGGCTGAAAACCGCTCCTGGCCGCTAGGTAGGCTGCAGACTGCACCGGCCCGGCATGGATCACATCCGGTTTAACTTCAAGGATGACGCGCTGCAAATCAAGCGTCAGCGCTGGCACGTCACGCCAGTGAAATAATTTCTTCCCGCCGTCCCATTGAATCGCGTTTACACCGCCGGGCACAGACCGCTCTTCCGTCCTTCGCTCAGGCTTTTCCAATTGCAAAAACGACACCTGATAGGGCGTCTCGGCCAGCGCGCTCAAAAAGCGGTGGTCGTGCGGGGTGTAGGAGCGGGAAAAATATAGAATCTTCATTGGTTGAGAGTGTCACGTGTCACGTGCCATGTAAGACCAGTCATGGGTTGCCCGGTTGGGCCCTGGTTGAACTTCCTTTTCGATTTTCTATCGAGCGTTTCCATCCGCCAACAAGCGCTTTGGTCTTTTCAGCCTGTGTGTAAAGCACATCGAATTGATCTTTATCGATAAACCTGGCATCGAGCGCCACATACAGCAAAGATTGAACTTCTACTGCAGAACGCCGTGCATAACCCAGGAATCGGCTTTGCTCCAGTTTCGATTCACAATCAAATCCCTCAGCGATGTTTGCCATAATGGAGGTGGAGGCTCCGCGGATTTGATCTACCAGCTTAAAATCGCGAGAAAACGCACCTTGCATCGTCAGCCCGTAGATTTTCTGTGTCAAATCACGCGCCTCCTGCCATCCCTTTATTTCTTCAAACCTGGTTATCAACGGCATTCGATCAATCCTCATCGATGTAGATATTAAAAATTCTATGCGCCAGTGATTATGAACCCTTGGTCAAGCGGACTTACCAAATGACACTTGACACGTGGCACTTGACACGGTTATTCTCCGAGGGCAACCCAGCGGAGTTCCTGCCCTGCCGGGATATCAACGATTGCTTTCGTTCCTACCACACGATTAATTTCCGGCGGCAGGATGGCGCCTGGGGTTGCCGGGCGCAGCACGTCGATCATCTCGCGGGTGATGCTTTCACCGGCACGGATATCGCGGGTGGCACGCAGGCAGCGGCGCTGCAGAACCACGGTTTGCTGTTCATTTTCCGCCACGGTCTTGTCGCCGGAACCGAGTGCCTGTTCCAGCTCACGGGTGTGGTCAACCATTTGTTCCCAGACCACCGGATCAAGGGCAAAGGCATGGTCCGGCCCTTCCCTGCTATTGTCATCCGTGAAGTGTTTTTCCACCACGCGTGCGCCCAAAGCCACCGCCCCCAACACCGCCGCATACCCGGGGGTGTGATCGGACAAACCGAGCACGACCTGCGGGAACATGCTGCGGTACGTCTTCAACACATTTAAATGCACATGCTTGAAGTTTTCCGGGCTGCCGGTGTAATTGGTGTTGCACTGCATCAACACCAGCTGCGCGTTATGCGCCAGAACCGTATGTACCGCCTGCTGCACCTCTCCGATATTGGCAGCGCCGGTAGCCAGCAGGACCGGTTTACCTTTTTTGGCGATGCGTTCGATGGCTTCCAGCCAATCCACATCTCCAGAGCCAATCTTATAGACCGGCATATACTCATCCAGAAAATCGATGGCTTCAAAATCGTAAGGGGCCGAGAAATAATCGATGCCTTCCTGTTCGCAGGCTGCTTTTAACTCGCCGGTCCATTCAAAGGGGATCGAGGCAGACTGGTACACCTCGAACACCGACTTGCGCCAGGATGCCTGGTGTGACTGCTGTCCGCCGAGTGATTTGAATCCAAGGTCCGACACAATTTTTGGCGCACGGAAGTTTTGAAATTTGGCAGCGTCTGCGCCGGCTTTTTTCGCCAGCCGGATCAGGTACCTGGCGCGGTCCAGGCTGCCGTCGTGATTAGCCGCAATATCAGCGACGAAATAGGTGGGGTGATTTTCGCCAATCAAACGATTCCCAATTTTGATGTCCATCAGGTACTCCTTCTTATTCGACAAAAGAGCAGGGAAATTTATGAATTGGTAACGGATAGTCCTTGCAACCGCTGCGGCAGTCCTGCCAAATAAGCGTCATGCAGGCGCTTCAATCCGGCTGCTTGCCCGGGAACCTGACGCCCTAGAGCCGCCGACAGCTTATCGGTTCGCAGCTGCAGGTTGGGAGAGCGGGCCGCCACCAGGCCGCCGTCCCGCACCGACGCCGGTTGAATCAGGTCGGCATCCAGGCCAAATTCATCAGCCAGGCGGCGGCCAAATTCATACTTTGAGAGGCACTCGCTGCTGACAACGTGATAAATCCCGCTGCTCGCGGTTCCAGCCAGTTCCAGCAAGGTTTCAGCCAATATCGTGACCTCCAGCGGGCAAAAGAACACATCGCTAAAGCCAAAAACAAGCTTGCCCGCTGAGAGATTATTGAAGAAAAATTCTGCCAGGCTGCGCTGCCCGCTGGTGCTCCAGCCATAAAAATTTACCCGGGCAATCAGCGCCTGCGGGTTGGCGGAAATCACCGCGTTTTCGCCTTCCCATTTGGTGCGGGCGTATACGCTCAACGGGTTGGGGTCATCATCCTCGCTGTAATGACCTCTGACGCCGTCAAAAACCGCATCCGTCGAGATGTGTACCATTTGAGTATCATGCCTGCGGGCTGATTCGGCGATGCGGCCTGGCAGCACACCATTTACCTCAGCCGCGAGGGTTGGGTTCGCTTCACAGGCATCCACATTGGCAATAGCCGCGCAATGCAGGATCAAGTCTGGTTGTTCCTGATCCAGCAATTTTTCGACCGCTCCGGGTTCTGTCAGTTCAGCCTGCAGGCACTTGAAATCTACACCGGTCAATGGCGTGGTGTTCGCCACGCCGATCACCTGGTGCGCCTTACCATGCACTTTCATGGCAAAGTTCAAGCCCAGCAGTCCACTGACGCCGGTAACCAGAATGCGGCTCATTCCAGGGTTCCCTGCCTGTACCCTTCTTCGATCGGGCGGATGATTTCGCGAATCTGCGGAATGGTCAGCCATTCGGTGTTGGTGTTGCTGGCGTAACGGAACTCATCTGTCAGCGGTTTCCCGAGAGACTGCCAGTCGCGCCCAAACCATAAAGCTTCAGCCGGCTGCACCACATACATATCATCCAGCTCGACGGTGCTGCGCGATTCATCGTCCGAGATGAGCACTTCGTGCAGCTTCTCGCCTGGGCGGATGCCAATGGTGTTGATTTGAGTTTCCGGCGCCACCGCCCTCGCCAGGTCGATCACTTTCATGCTGGGGATCTTGGGGACGAAGACCTCACCGCCCAGCATTTGCTCGGTGCAGCGAATAACAAAACGCACACCCTGCTCCAAAGAGATCCAGAAGCGGGTCATGCGCTCATCGGTGATGGTGATGCTGCCATTTTCGCGCTGCTTGAGGAATACTGGCACCACGCTGCCGCGGCTGCCGACTACATTTCCATAGCGCACGCAGCTGAAACGGGTGGACATGCCTCCGGCATAGCTGTTCGATTGCACGAATAGCTTTTCGGCTGCCAGCTTGGTCGCGCCGTACAGGTTGACCGGGTTCACGGCTTTGTCAGTCGAAAGGGCGATCACCCGCTGCACGCCGGCATCCAGCGCGGCATCGATCACATTGCCGCTGCCAAGTATGTTGGTCTTGATGGCTTCCATCGGGTTGTATTCGCAGGCTGGCACCTGTTTAAGTGCCGCCGCATGCACCACAATGTTCACCCCGTTGAAAGCGCGCCGCAGGCGCTGATAATCGCGCACATCGCCGATAAAGTAACGCAGCGAGGGGTCGGTATACCCGGCTGCCTGCATCTCGTGCTGCTTGAGCTCGTCCCGGCTGAAGACGATGATCTTTGCCGGATGGATCTCTTCCAGCATGAGTTTGATGAATTTCTTGCCAAAAGAACCGGTTCCGCCGGTCACCAGGACAACGCTGTTTTTCCAATCAACCATGTTTTACCTCGCTTGCTCAGAATCGGGGGGGTTCGTCTTTGGTGAGTTCCCCTGGAACTGAATCAAAATTTCAAGAAGAACTGCCTTTAGGTTTTTCAATAAGGATCATCGGGTATTGCCCGATCAATCCATAGTGATGGGGATCGCGCTCCTCCAGCCGGTAAATCAATTTCAGCCACAGCTTTCCACCCAGCCAGGGATGGATCACGGCTCGCAGGAATCGCACACTTACGCTGCGCCAGACGCGAATATCGATCGTTAATTCGGGGAGTTCAACCCGGATGGTGGCAGCATCCATGCGCTCGGTGAATGTGCCGGTGACAGCAGGTGTACTGCTGACCATTTCTGAATCTTTGGCAGGCACTGGCGTTTCCACCTTTTGCTCATGCTTGAACATCCCCATGAACCGCTCCATCAACCCCACCAGGCGCGACATGCGGTTCATGAATATCGATGTTGGCCAGCCGTTCACGATCACCGCAGCAGCACCCGGCATCATGACGCGAAAAATATCGCGGTAGGCGCGTTTTTGGTCATCCTTGGGCAAATGGTGCAGGGTATGTAAAGACACAACGCTGTCGAATGTATCCGTCTTGAACGGTAAATACGACACATCAGCCACCACGTACAACCCTTTATTGCCCAACCGTTTGCGGGCTTCCAGCAAAGCCAGGATCGAAATGTCAGCACAAACCCGGTAATCGTACTCCGCGGAATAGGTCAGGTATTCCGGATACTGCACCGGACCGGAACCAGCATCCAACAGAAACCGGCCTTTGCGTCTGAGGTGCCGGTTGACGCGTAGATGGCAGCGATGAATATATTCGCTGGAAACCGGGCGCAAGTCTTCGTAGCGGGCGTTCTGATAAAAGTTATCCGCTTCCAGCTTCCACCCGACAGAGTCGTAAAAATTACGTACCTGCGATTTGTCCTGGGATTTCATTGTCAGTCAATTCGCCTGATCAAGCTCATTCGCATAAACCATTTCCGCGTTCGATCGACCAATCAATTGGTTCTCCGACCAGGTAGCGGAAAGTAGACTCGTATAATGCGCTGCACTCGCCCTTCAAAACTGTTTCCAGAGGTCGGGCTTTATAATCTTCCCACACCCGCACCAGGTGCCAGGGAAAAGGTTGAGGGTAGTCAAAGAAAAAGCGGTAAGCGTACTGCCAGGCTAATTTAACCTGGTCCACGTTTAAGCGGAACTGCTGCGGGTTTTCAAGAATCTGACCGAGCAATTTGTAGTAACTCACCCAAGACTCCGGATCGTTGGTGAACCCGCGATTGCGGTAATGGGTCTGTCCGGCTACCACCACCGGCACGCCGCTCATCGCCATTTCCATGCCAACCGTGGTCGTGTACACCAGCCCGAGGTCTGCCACCTCGATCAGATCGTAGGTGTTGATTTCATCCTTAGGCTTAATCAACCGGATATTTTCCGGCAGGCGTGGCAGCACTTCGTGCACCACATCGACCATCGATTGCCCGTGGGTAAGGACTTCACCGGGATGTACGCGAATAACCAGCTGCACATCGGGACGTCCGATAAAATACTGCACGGTGCGGCTGATCCATTCAGCCATGGACTTTGAAAATACCTGCCGCCCAAGGGTCAGGCTGTCACCCAGGACATTGGTTGCCAACAGCACCACAGGCCGGTCATCCAAACCCAGGTGCGCCCGGGCTTGCTGCCCGCCCTCAGAAGGGACACCCTGCCACATGCGGGCAAAATTCTCCCACATCGAACCGCGCTGGCGCGCCATCATCAAGGAGCGCATGCGCTCCATCTGATGTTCGCTCAGGGGATGATCGAGGTGAGCCTGCCACAGGGCGTTGGTATCCTGACGCATCACTTCGTTGTTGTAAGCTACCCAGATTCGCTGCCGCTGGTCGCTGAACTCGTAGGTGACGGTGGGGATTTTCAAATGTCGCGCAACCCGATAGAACACACCCAACTCCTGAATCGTGCCGTTGGGGATGATCACCACATCCGGGCGCGACTGGCGCAGCCATGCCAGGGCTGCCTGGGCAATATCACGATTGCGGTTGTAGCGCAGCTTGTAAATGTCACTTTCAAGGTCAACTTCTTCCATCTGGAGGGTGTACTGCGCATCGTACAAAGACACCTCTTTTACCGCTTCCACCAGATCCGGTGGCAGCGGCATATAGGGTGCGCGAGCGCTTAAGAAGGAAACCACCTCCATCGCTGAGCCGGCTTGTTCGAGGACTTTGCGGGCATAAGCATTTTGACGGCGCAGGTCGCCCATATTTATCTCTTTTTGCCAATCGGCGTAGGGAAGGTACCCCATCGTTACCTTGTGTCCCTGAGCTGCTAAAGACATTCCCACCAGGGCTGCATGTTCGATCCAATAATGCAGGGTGGCAAAAACGAATACTTTCTTTCCCGCCGGAGCCGACTTGCGCAATTCGGTCACCACTGGCGCAATCTCAGGCATGTGTGTCTGCAGCCCGCGCAGCGAGAAATGGGTGTTGATCGGCTTGCCGCGTTGTCGAATCAGCCAGTACAGTTCAGCCGTAAAGGGAATACCCCCCAATATGCGTTTAAATGCTTCAGTACCTGAAGGTGTCATGCTTCGATTGCCTCTATGTGCCAATCTAGTCGCGGCCGCACTGGACCCAATCTGGCCTCCGGCCATTGCATCCCTGGTGCCCCCGCCGCATCAACGGTGAATGTCAACGCCTGTTCGTCCTGGAAGTAGCGTTTTACTCTATAAGAACTGGCGTTGACCCCAATAACGAAGCGGCCTTCGTTGAAGAAATTTGCCGGCAGTTTGCAGCGGCTGATATAACGCCCCGCCTTCCGTAACGGAAGCCGCTCGTACTCTGCCGAATCGTCGGTGTCGAAGGAAGTAAAAACATATTCGCCGCGAGTACTCATCAGATAAAGGCCAACCCTCAATCCCGTCACCGGGGTCGAGAGCGAATATTCAACCTCGATAGCATTCTCTTCCACCGAGCGGATGGTATTGACCACTGTCCCCTGCGCGTTGAGCACCCGCACCGCATGCGGGCGGAAAGGCTCCGCGCTGGCCGGTACTTCGTCGGGTTCCCAAATGCGCTGACCCTCCTGCGAATACCCGCGTGACAGGTAGAAATCCACCGCTTCGGGGGTCGGCGCGCGCATCAACAGGCTGCCTTTATCAATCACGATCGTCTCATCGGTCAGTCGCAGCACTGCCGACATATTGTGGCTGACGAATAACACGGTGCGTCCTTCACGGGCCACATCGCCCATTTTGCCAAGGCATTTGCGCTGAAATTCGGCATCGCCGACCGCCAAAACCTCATCCACCACCAGAATTTCCGGCTCGAGGTGGGCGGCTACCGCAAACGCCAGCCGCAGGTACATGCCGCTGGAGTAGCGCTTGACCGGAGTCTCGATAAATTGTTCCACCTCAGAGAAAGCGACGATTTCGTCAAACTTACGGTCGATTTCGGCGCGTTTCATCCCGAGTATCGCACCGTTCAAATAGATATTCTCACGGCCGGTCAGCTCCGGGTGGAAACCCGTGCCAACCTCCAGCAGGCTGCCTACCCGCCCGTGAATCTCCGCTTCACCCTCGGTCGGTTCAGTGACGCGCGACAGCAGCTTGAGCAGCGTGCTCTTGCCCGCGCCGTTGCGCCCGATTACACCCAGCACCTGCCCCTG
>JAJZTR010000122.1 GCA_021848775.1 Chloroflexota bacterium
TTCCAGCCAGTGCCAGCCCGTTTTTCGCCAATACCGGGCTCGCGGATGGTCCGGTAAAGCCACTCCCGCCAGGTACAATCCGCAGGCTTCGCTGACCCAATGGTTATTATTCTGGGAACGGGCATAGATCAGTGTGGGCGGGATGCGGTCGGCATGATCCGCGACAGCCTGCAGCAACCAGACCTTTCGATCCTGTGTACTGTGAGGGGAATTGGAAAATACCTGATGGGCAAACAGGTACGCCATCAACCGCAGCGCAACTTCCTGCCCAGATTCCCAGTTTGGACCGCAATTGACCGGATTGGCAGTTGTGAACAGCTCCCAGAATTTCCAGAATGCCTCGGGGTAACGTTCATCCTCAGAGACGCGGTATGCTCGACCCAGGGTAAATACCCAGCCAAAGCGGGCTGGCTCCCAGATAAACTTGATGTCTTCACCAGGATCAACTCTACCCTGAGACCAATGCTGATTAGTACCGCCGGGAGTAAGCGCGAGCGGAACCGGGTCTCCGCCAAACAAACGCACCCGCCCCTGCAGTATTTGATTTGCTTCTTCAAGTAATATTTCACGCTGATCGCCGAGAAGATCGATCAAATCCGTTTTAGCAGGCAGAGAAAATAAGGGTTGAAAAGTAAGGTGCGCTGGTGATGTTTCCCGATGTTTAACAGGTGTGCGCAATTTGAAGTAACCGGTGCCGAGCCCCAGGCGGTACAACCCATACAGGCTTGCCTGTTGGATACCTAACTCCCGCATTGCCAGAAACCCTTTTCGGAAATTTCTCAACATGCCGCAATTCTTAACCCCCACCCACTCATGCATCAGGCTCCAAGGGTGTTGGGTGCATTTGCGAATGTTCGGTCCAGAAAATTGCCGACGAAGAGCATTGCTTCACAGATTCCACGGAAGGTCGCCTGTTCATCTCCCTGTACTTCCAGAATATGATTCGCTCCTGGAGCAACGAAAGCATTTGCGAGCGGTTTTTCCGCGATGATTTGATTTAATTTCGCTGCATCGTACGCCGGATCTGCACCTCCGCACACGTGAACCTGCGGACCAACTGCTTTAAGGGCTGCATCCACGACCACCTGCCAGCGCATTAACGGGGTAATCCATATCAGTGTTGTAGGCAGATAGGTTTCAGCCTCCGCCACCGCCTGGGCAATGGCCAAAGATCCGATGGATTTTCCAGCCAGTAAGATGCCTTTGTAATTGCGGGCTGACAATCCGGCCGTAAGCCCGGATAATACATCCGCTTTTAGCCAGGTCAGTTGCTCCTCTTCTGTGGAATTTTGGAAGGCATCGGAACGGGCGGCGGGGTTGAGATTTAACACATCCACACCGCGCCATAGCAGCATGCGGCGGGTGAAGAACATGAGCGGCATGTCGCTGGTGTACCCACGGCCTGGGAGGATAAGGCTCAGCCAGCCGTTGGGTTCGTCAGCGGCCCAAAACTGATTGGCTAAAGCCTGCCCGCGAAAATCATAAATCTCGTATTGAATAGGTTCGGTCATAACGCAAACCCTCAGGGGATATCCTCCTCCCGGCCGGTCTTAAGCGATTTTACCGCTGCGAAGGTTGCCCTGGCACCTCCAAAAATCTGCTCATAAGGGATGGGAGGTTGCCCTCCACTTCGCACGGCGTTCAAAAATGCCTGCCATCCAGCCTGGTGACCCTTATCCTGACGAAGGCGAGCTTGAGATGTTTCACGATGTCCCTGGTGGATCAGTTCAAGCGAACGGTAATCATCCAACACAGCCACCCGTCCTCCACAGAAAACTTCGACGCGTTCCTTGGGAAAGGTTTTATCGCCATTGGCCAGATAAGTGACCGTACCCATCGAGCCATCCCGGAAGGAAAAGACCATCTGAACATTATCTTCGTGGTAGCGCCCTGCATTTGGCAAGGCAAAGGTATGCACTTTTTGAGGGAGAGCACCTACCAGGAAAATCAAATAGTCGATGAAATGGCAGCCCTCTCCAATAATGCGCCCGCCCCCGACCGTTGGATCATGCAGCCAGTGATTATCCGGCAGAAAGCCGGCATTCACCCGGTAATGGGCGATCAACGGCTCGCTGCGAGTATTAAAAAAGTTGGATAATTTTTGCGAAAACGGAGCATAACGGCGGTTGTACCCTATCGTCAACAGTGGGGTTTCTCCAGTCTCAACCAGCCGTTCGACCTCTACCAATTCTTCTAGGGTAAGCGCCAGCGGCTTCTCACAAAAAACTGATTTACCGTTTTTCAAGGCTGCCATGACCTGCCGGGCGTGTTGATGATGACGCGTCAGTATTGCTACCAGGTTGATGCGCTCATTCTGCAATATCTCTTGTTCGTCTGAACTTGCAAAAGCAAACCCGAATCGATTAGCCGCGTGACGAGCTGTCAATCCAGCGGCGGAGGCAATCCCTACCTTAGTGATTCCACCTGCCTTTTGCACCGCCGGCAGGAAGGTTGCGGTGGCATAATTTCCCGCGCCTAATACACCCAAAGCGATTTCACCTGTTAATGGAGGGGCCAGAACAATTCCAGAGATATCCACCTGACTTTTGGTTCTGATCTCGCTTTCGGGAGCATAAGTGATGACGACGCCTAAAAATTTTTCATCACGTTTACCGGAAATTAGCTTGTATGCCTGATCCGCCGCTTCGATGGGGAATCGATGGGTGATCAACGCAGCCACTTCGAGCTTACCGGAGCCGATCAGATCAACGACTGCCTGCAGGTTTCGCCCTTCCGTCCAGCGCACGTATCCCAATGGATAGTCCTGCCCTTTTTCCTCGTAGGCGGGATCATAACGGCCGGGACCGTAAGATCTTGAAATCAATAACTGGAGTTCTTTTTCGTAATAAACTTTACGTGGAATCTCCAGGCCGACTGCACCGACCGCCACCACCGTGCCGCGGTCGCGCGCCAGTTCACCGGCCAACTCCACCGGGTCATTCGATGAGGTATCCGCGCAAATCAATACCGTGTCGAAGCCGCGCCCCTGGCTAAAGCTGCGGCCAACGTCTTCAGCGCCTTCGCGTACCACAGCATTAGCGCCTAACAAGTTTGCCAGAGCAACACGGGCAGGGTCCAAATCAACGCCAAAAACGCTGCAACCTCCGGCTTTGGCGATTCCCACCGCGAGCAATCCCAGCAATCCCAGACCGACAATCGCGACCGTCTCGCCTACCTGCGGTTGGGCAAGGCGGAACCCTTGCAGCGCAATGGCTCCCAGGGTTGAAAATGCCGCTGATTCGAAATCGACGGTATCTGGCAGCAGCGCCAATAAATTTTGTGGGATCAAAGCATATTCGGCATGGACAGCATATCCCCCACCGGCACAGGCTACCCGGTCGCCCGGCTTGAACCCTTCCACCCCATCCCCCACCGCGACAACGGTACCGGCTGAGGAGTATCCGAGCGCCATGGGCTGATCGAGCCGGTTGAAGGCTGCTTCGATGGTCGATACCAGCCCCTCGCGGCGAGCCTTATCCATCACCTGCCGCACCAGATCAGGGCGAGATTGAGCTTTGCCCACCAGGCTTTTTTCGGCAAACTCGACCACCATGCGTTCAGTACCGACTGACACAAGCGAGGCTGCGGTTTTCACCAGCACCATTCCCGGACGCACCGTCGGTACAGGCACATCAGCGATCAGCGTTTCCCCGTCACGCAAATTTTTCAAGAGTTGTTTCATAAGATTTCCTGTGATCGGATTTCTTGGCTAAGGAACTTCCGGGTTACTGGTCCATCAAATCGGAGATAAAACCTTGCCCTATATAATATTGGTGCCTCTTCCAGGTGATATCAATCCGTGTCGCACCCTGGAAATATCCAGGCATTCCTTTAGCCTTTGATGTTCATTATAAAAGCATTTATCCATTTTTGGACGCAGGCAATAGGCACACTTCACCCTTAAGAAGCAAGAAAACAGGGCATCCAGCTGGATGCCCTCATATTTTCATTATTTTATGCTTGTGATCGTGCAGAAAAACCAATCAAGGTACAAAATCAAGTCTACCGCGCGAATTCCACTGCCCGGGTTTCACGGATCACCGTGACCTTGATTTGACCGGGATACTGCATGGTCTCTTCGATCTTCTTGGCAATGTCGCGCGCCAAGCGGGTCGAGGCTAGATCATCCACATCCTCCGGTCGAACGATAATTCGAACCTCGCGCCCTGCCTGAATGGCGTAGCTTTGATTAACTCCCTTGAAGGAATTGGCGATGTCTTCCAAAGCGCGCAGACGTTTGATGTACTGTTCCAGATCTTCGCGGCGGGCGCCAGGGCGCGCGCCCGAAATGGCATCTGCCGACTCAACAATGACTGCTTCGATGGTTTCCTGTTCGACTTCGTGGTGGTGTGACGCGATAATGTTAACCACTCGGGCAGGAACACCATAGCGCTTGGCAAATTCGGCACCGATCATGGCATGTGTGCCATCGGTGTTGTGATCCATCGCTTTGCCGAGATCATGCAGTAAACCACCCATCCGCGATGATTCGGGGTCTGCGCCTAGTTCAGTAGCTAATATTGCTGATAACCGTGCCACCTCCACCGCGTGCGACAATTGATTTTGCCCATAGGAAGTGCGGTATTTTAGCCTTCCCATCACTTTAAGCACTTCGGGATGCAGACCGGCCACGCCCGCATCATAGGCAGCTTCTTCAGCTGCTTCGATGATGGCTTTTTCAACTTCCTTCTGTTCCTCACCCAGGATTTTTTCAATATGCGCCGGGTGAATACGACCGTCCACAATCAAGCGGGACAATGTGCGGCGGGCAACCTCTCGTCGGATAGGGTCGAAGCAGGAAATGGTCACAGCCTCGGGTGTGTCATCAACGATGACATCCACTCCGGCTGCCTGTTCAAAGGCGCGGATATTACGCCCGTTGCGACCTACAATTCGTCCCTTCATTTCCTCGTTGGGTAAAGTCACGACGGACGTGGTGACACTGACCACATGGTCAGATGCCACCCGCTGGATCGAATCTGCGATGAGTTCACGAGCGCGTTTTTCGCCTTCTGATCTCGCCTCGGCTTCAATTTGCCGAATGATCCTGGCCATGTCTGACCGTGCTTCTTTTTCCGCTTCCTGAAGAAGCTGTCCTCGAGCTTCCTCCACGGTCATTTGACCGATTCGCTGCAATTCCGCCAGGTGTTCTTCGTACATTTTTTCAATGTCATTCAACCGCTTGTCGAGCGCACTTTGCCGCTTATTCAAAGTCTGTTCGCGCTGCTCCAGGCGCTCTACCCGAGCGTCCATTTCTGCACGGCGTTTTTGTAAGCGGTCCTCTTCACGCGAATACTCTGCACGGCGGCGGTTTACTTCGTTATCTGCCTCCTGCAAAATGCTGATCGATTTATCTTTTGCTTCCAGCTCGATTTCGCGGGCTTTTTCATTCGCGGCTAACAGAATCGTATCTGCACGGGATGCCTGATCCTTGCGGAAACGGTCAGCAAAATATCGCGAAAGAAAGAAGAAGGCGAGACCAAGGAAGATAATGTCGCCTATAACAACGCTGATGATTACTTGCCAAATTTTTTCCATATTTTCCAATTCCTCTTTCCCGAGTCAGGTTTATTGCTCTGCGGATTTGGTTTCTTCCCAGATCCGGCTTAACACGGGTGCAATCGTTCCGTAAGAAAAGCCGCGGCGGCTTAAAAAACCACCCAGCCGTTTGCGAAACAGCTCCCAGTCTAATCCTGCCAATCTGCGGGCATAACGCAATCCTGCCTGGTATGCCAGCTCCGGATCATCTTGTGCCTCCGTCAGAGCCAGTTGAATAGTTTCCTCTTCTACCCCTTTTTGTTTAAGTTCGTATCGCAGCATCCGATGACTGCGTGGTCGAAAGGTGACCCTGTTCTCGACCCATATTTTGGCAAAGTTTTCATCACCCACAAGTTGGGCAGCCTTTAATCGGGCTAAAACAGTGTCAACAACCTCCTCTTCCGTTCCTTTGTCAATGAGCTTCTTTCGGACTTCCATTTCAGATCGCGGTCGATAAGAAATAAAGTGCAATGCTTGCTGGTAGGCTGTTTCACTAACGTCCTGTGCTTGAAGTGCGGCGATCTTATCGTCGCTTAGCACCATTCCAACTTTCAGCCGCGCTGCAACGATACGGGCAAGACCAAACGCAAATTGATTATCCAGGTATACGTTTACCCGGTTAGGATTGCGTAATTGAACCTTGAGAGCCGTAATCTTACCCATGGACACCACGCGACATCAGCGCTGGAACCCCAGCTTTGGCTGTGAGATCACGGGGTTTAGAATATCTGGGCGGTAAAGACTTAGATAACGCTAATCTAAGGAGTCTTTGCCATGGTTCCAGCTAAAATGCCATCAGGTATGCAATTTTTCACAGAATGCCCTGTCAATCGAATCTGCATTGTCTTCAATTATGGGTGAGCCCTATCTTCGGTGATAGGTTTCAAGCACCCCTGCTCCTGTGAAATGGGCACTATAACGCCCGATTTTATTTCCACTGAACCTCCCAATGGGAGGGATAACACCCAGCTAATTTCACGCGATCTTACAGTCAATTAGCAAAACCACATCAGGCTGTAAACGCCAAGAGGGTTAGAAGTTCTTTAAGATATTATACTAGATTTTTTAACAGTTGGGAAATATTATTTCTATACGCAAACGTTGAAATCTTTAGAATTTTATAAATTCAAGCACATCGTCGAGCGCGGCTGTAAATACTGCTTCCATAATTTCGGGAGACGCTTGATAATGACCGCCAAACATGCCGTCCCCGTAGATCTGGCGGGTCTCCTCAGCACCAGGCAGCCCGGTTACTCTGGGCGGGTTTTTTGGCTGCTGGGGCAGTTCAGCCACCTGGGTGAATGAAAATGCCTCCATCCAGGATGCATGCGTGGTCTTTAGATCATGCAGCATCGCGACTGCTTCAACACTGTGTGATTCCCACCATGAATACCAGGCGATTTTCAATCCTGGCAGCCTGTTCGCCATTTCTGTCAACGTAGTTCGAACTCCAGAGTTGCCACTATGACCGTTCATAATAAAAATCCGTCGAAATCCAGAACCATATAACGAGGAAACGACATCCTCAACCAAATTACTAAAAGTGGTCGTGCGCAGGCTGATGGTCCCGGGGTAGGATAGGAAGTATGGAGAAACGCCAAAATTAACCGCCGGGGCGACCAGTACTCCAGTACGCTCGCTGGCGGTATCGGCCAGAGCTTGCGGGATTTTTACATCGGTCAACAAGCTCAAATAACCGTGCTGCTCACAGGCTCCCAAAACCAGGATGATCCTGTCATCGACCTTCAAGTAAGCTTCAACGTCCATCCAATTAAGTTCTTCCAGGCGCATAATTTCCCTCATCTGTGGTTTTTATTTATACAATTTTACCCTTGAATTAAAAAATGCCGTTTGAGGTGATGGCGGTACAAAGCATTCCATTTGCCATGCGTTTTTTCGGCGCCTTCTGCAAACAATTCTCACCTAATCTGCCAGGCAAATCAGAAAAATGGCAGGCATTCTACAATTCAAATGCCTGCCTTTTCATTTTGGTTAGTCCTGGAGACCGGCTTAGAGAACGATATTGATCAACTTTTCTGGCACATAAATGATTTTTCGGGGAGGTTTACCTTCAAGGTATTTCTGCACCGCCGCTGAAGCCAGGGTGCGTTCCTTCGCTTCGTCCTCGCTGACTCCCGCCGGCAGTTGGATGCGGTCACGGACCTTTCCATTAATTTGCACCACCAGTGTAATCTCAACGTCCCGGGCAGCCTCCTCGTCAACTTTAGGCCATTGTTGTGTATGAATGGAGTAGGGTTTTCCTAAACGCGCCCATAGTTCTTCGGTAATATGAGGCGATACAGGCGCCAGCATCAGCAGGTAAATTTCGACCGCTTCTTTCCACGCGGGTGAATTGTACAACCCCAACTGCTTGGCTTTGCTCATCTCGTTGAGTAATTCCATCAGCCCGGACACGATCGTATTAAACTCGAATTCTTCAAAATCATGGGTCACTGCGCGCAGGGTCTGGTGCACTTTGCGCCGTAAATTGACAATGGCCTCTGCATCGATGGAACCTTGCGAGCCTGGTTCGGTAATCACCGTCCAGACACGCCTCAGCCAGCGGTTCACACCTTCGATACCGCCCGAACTCCAGGGACCACCTTGATCCCAGCGTGAGAAGAACATCAAGTACGCCCGGACCGCATCCGCACCGTAAGCCTGTACCAAAATATCAGGCGAGAGAACATTCCCGCGGCTCTTCGACATTTTCTCAGAGTCTTCACCCAGCACCATACCCTGGTTGCGCAATTGCATCATCGGCTCGTCGCCTTTGGTAATACCCATATCGCGGCAGGCTTTGTGGAAGAATCGGGTATAAATCAGATGCATGTTGGCGTGCTCAATACCTCCTGTGTACGTGTCCACCGGCATCCAGTAG
>JAJZTR010000123.1 GCA_021848775.1 Chloroflexota bacterium
TATAAACCGTACCAAAATTAAATATCAAACCGATAATGTCCTTGCGTTCATAATCGATGCTCAGGATATTACGCAGTGGAGCCGATTTTCTTTCCTCGGTACCCAGCGGCTTCCGGTAAATATCCATAATCAACTCGGGAGTAATCACATAGCGGTCATTGCGCCAATCCACATACTGATAAATCCACCAAAGCACCAAAAGCGGCGCAAGCGACACTGCCAGTACTGAACCAACAGATGCGCTAATCGGAATTAAATTCAGCCAGGCGAGCAATATAACGACAAAGGTGATAAACAACAGCAGCGTTGGCAGACCAATCTTTTTCAGTAAGACGATCCAGTGGGTGCGGTAGGTAACCGTATTCCCTTCTTCGATTCGCAGTAAAAACATTTTCGACATAAATTCTTGCAAGACACCCGCTTTAATGTGAACCTGGGCTTCCTCAGGTTCTGGACCAACCTTTGGCCCCGGGCGATGTTCGATTCGTTCGCGAATCGTGCGGTCGATTAATTCTATCTGCTCATGACGGTGGCGGAACTTTTTGCGTTGGCGCACTTCGTTAATCAGGTTGATCACGAACTGAGGATGAGCCAGCCTGTTTAATACCATTACACCCGTAAAAGTGCGCACAAGAATGCTTCCATAATCCAAAAACCTGCCAATTTGATCGGTTTTCAAATCATCCGCCAGGATCGCGTCCAACGGGATTTCCTGTCGGCTGTCATAAATCAGCAGGACTTTTTCCAGTTTGACTATGCGGCGGTTGGTGACCACCGCAAAATCATTGCTCCAGTCCAGAGTCAACCAGATAAACCCAAACAACATCCCAACCAACGACAAAATAAACAAGATCAATGCCCATACAGCACCAGGGTACGGCACAATATACAGGTAGGCAAAAATACCGATGAGAACGCCTCCCGCGACCATTGCTGGCAGCAACTTTAAAATGAGGAATAGCCAGTGGCGGCGCGCAATGTAATGGACCACCTCGCGTGGAGCGCGCCATTCCATTTTGAGATTCATCGACAACAGGTAACTATTTAAAACCAGGCGCAGAGGTGTGTCGATGGATGGGAACTCGCTGCGCAACGCCTGAAGGTGTTCACGCTTAATGCATAAAAGGATGACTTCTGATAAAGCTGTCGCTGTTGTAGTCCGGGGCAGCGGCCCGGAAGAAATCGACTCTTCACCAAAAAAATCCCGCGGCTGTAAAATGACATAATCATCTTCGGAAATTTGTGTGCGGCTGAGCTTAACCTGTCCGCTGAAGACAAAATAGAAACCATCGGCTGGCCTACCCTGGTCAAAAATGACAGCATTTTCTTCGTAGAGAAAAGCTTGTATGCGGTCAGCCACCTTCTCGAGTTGTTCAGCGGTCAGACTCAGAAAGATGTGACACTGCCGGAGAATTTCCAGAACCACCCTGCGTTCAACCTGCATAATTCATAGTATATCCGATCTGAAGGCGAGCAACACCTTTATTCACCAGTCTATTGCTTTCGTCAAACTGATCTCGAATTCTGGTACAATTTGCACGCAAAGTACGGAGGATTTATTGAGACGCGGAAATACCGCCATCTTTCGATGGCTATCGATTGGAATTGTTTTCTTAGGGGTGTTAATTACTGTTTTTGAATTGATCAGCTACAGCCGGCTGCGCTCAGCATTTCCAGCCGGGACAGTGATCGCTGGAGTGCCGGTTGCTGGTTTAACCCGTCAGGAAACAGCCGAACGGTTGATTCAGGTCTACAGTGCGCCGGTTGAAATGCGTTACGGCGATGCCGTAATTCAAATTAAACCGTCGGTGGCAGGGTTTAAAATGGATATCGAAAGCATGCTGGCAGCCGCAGATCAGCAGCGCGTATCGCTGCCATTCTGGAATGGGTTCTGGGGATACCTTTGGAACCAACAGTCGGAACCCATTGAAATACCCCTGCGGGCAGAAACATCCGATTCTCGGCTGCGGACATATCTGCGTGATGATGTGGCTTCCCGTTATGACAAAGAGCCCTCAGCCGCACAACCAGTTCCGGGAGGTTCTTCTTTTCAACCTGGACAATCCGGTACGGTAATGGATATCGATCGAGCTGTTATATTGGTCAATGATGCCCTGCGTAATCCAACCAACCGGGTGGTTAATCTCACCTATTCAAGGGTCAATCCCACCCGTCCTTCATTCCCCAACCTGCAAGTGATGATGCAGCAAATTTTATCGGTGAATAAATTCCAGGGGCTGGCAGAAATTTACCTGCAGGATATTACAACCGGACAAGAGATCAACTTTGCATATAACAATGGTGAAATTATTGCGCCGGGTATCGCTTTTACGGCAGCCAGCACCATGAAAATTCCGATCATGATTTCTTCCTACCGACGGTTGGATGAGCCTGCTCCAGCAGAAATTTCGAGCCTGATGGAGTCGATGATCGAGCTATCAGAAAATGACCCGGCAGACCGGTTGATGGAACAGGTCATCGACAACCGCCTGGGTCCGTTGGGCGTCACCGAAGATTTACAGACAATGGGTTACCAGAACACCTTCATGGCTGGCTTTTTCTACCCTGGCGCGCCTTTGTTGAGGGATTACTCCACCCCGGCTAACCAGCGCACGGATGTTTCGGCTGAACCTGACCGCTACAATCAGACCACGCCTGTCGAAGCCGGTCAATTATTAAGCGACGTGTACCAGTGCGCCACCTACGGCGGCGGCACTTTTACGGCTGTATTCCCCGGAGAGATCTCCCAGTCGGAATGCCGCCAGATGATCAGCTATTTGAGCCGGAACCGCATCGCGGTGTTGATCGAAGCGGGTGTGCCGGAAGGTGTGCAGGTGGCTCACAAGCACGGCTGGCTCACAGATTCCGCAGATGGGTTAATCCATACGATCAGCGATGCTGGAATCGTCTACACTCCCGGCGGTAACTTCATATTAGTCATCTACCTTTATGATCAGAACCAGCTGCTGTTCGATCCCGCCAACAAACTGGTCGCTCAGATCACGCAATCGATTTATAACTATTACAACATGGCCGGGCAGTAAGCGGCAAATCACAGATTGCTGGTACAGGCAGTTCGCAGCTGTCCTAATAGTTGCTCCGGAGACCACCCGAGCGGGCGGCAGATTTCAGATTCCAGCTCGCTGAGAGCAAATACCAACTTGTTCATTTCGGTTTCAGAGGTTGGTTTCTTGTACCGTTCCTGCATGGCAGCCAGACGCTGCTGAAAATTCACGATTTGACCGCGTTCCACCAGCTTATCGGCAAAGTACACCAACTTTTCTTCCCAGGTGCGGGGGCAGCGATCGTCGTGGATTAAATTGAATAATACATGCCGGTCAGCAATCTCGGCCAGTTCAGGTTGACCGCGGTCTGCCAGCATTTCTGCTGCCAACCGTCCGTGGTCAACTCCTTGCGCTTTTGCAGGTATCTTGGCCAGATCATGCAGCAATCCGCCGCGGTGCACCAATACCGGGTTTACTACTTCGCCTGCCCGCCGCAGCCAGACACCCATTTGATAGGCCAGCGCTGCCACCATATTCACGTGAGAAAGCAATTTTGCGCGGGCGCCCTGCTCCACCAGCCAGTCAATCGATTCGGTAATGGAAGGCCATTCGATGCTCTCAAGCGCTGAGGGAAGATCCTCCATGCTTAATATTTCTGCGCTGTGCAGCGGCGCTAAACCCGGTGCAGCCTGACCAGACGGGTTGTACCAAACTGCGCGCCACCCTGCCTTGACCGCACCTGAAACATCATTCCTGTAACTGTCACCAACCATCACCAGTTCTGAGGGATGCACACCCAGGTGGTGTTCTATGGATAGATAAAAAGCCGGATCGGGTTTGCGAGCGCCATCCAGCTCGGCGGGGGTGAAATAAGCGGCAAAGTGCGCATCCAATCCCAGGCGAGCCATGGCTGCATTAACCAGCAGCGCATCCGAATCTGTGGCATTCGACCCGACAACCAGCCGATATCCGCGGTTTAACTCCGAAAGCATCTTTCTCACACCGGTGACTGCCTCGAGCTGCGGCCAGAAAGCCATTGGCCCGCTCAAAGCAGGGTCCACAACGACCAGGGTATCGCCCCCATCAAACACTATGGTACTGACCGGCATAAGGCTGTCTCCAGCCTTCAATTTTACTCGATAGGACGGTAAGACAAGCAGGTACAGGCCAGATGGTATAATCCTCGCTATGCCTTCCCTCGTATCAATCGACCTTGAGACTACCGGCCTCGATCCCCAAAAAGATGCCATTATCGAAATAGCCGCTGTACGTTTTTCCGGCGCTCGCGTGGAAGCAGAATGGACCAGGCTGATCAACCCCGGCCGGCCCATTCCGCCGCTCATCACCCAGCTGACCGGAATCACCAATGATATGGTGCGCAGCGCACCCACGATTAAAACTGTCATTCAAGACCTGGAAGCTTTTGTGGGCGATTCGACTGTGGTGGGACATAACGTCCAGTTTGACCTGGGATTTCTGCATAAACAGGGCATTCTGAGGCTGGCAGAAGCGGTCGATACCTACGAATTGGCGGCTGTTCTTATGCCAACTGCCAGCCGCTACAACCTTGGATCGCTCGGACAGATCCTGGGTATTCTGATCCCCAATTCGCACCGTGCGCTTGATGATGCACGACTGACACACGCCGTCTACTTCAGATTATATGAACAGGCGATTCAGATGCCCATCGAATTGCTGGCCGAAATCGTGCGCGATAGTGAAGGATTGGACTGGGATGCGGGCTGGTTTTTTGGGCAGATTATGCGCGCACGAGCCAGGCAACCGATTGGCGCAAAGCAGGTTTATCAACACGATTACGGGGCATTGTTCGCCTCCACCGAAACAGTTCTAGCCCCGCCGCTTGTCCCGCCGGATACGCTGCTTCCGTTGGATGTGGATGAAATTGCTGCGCTGCTTGAATACGGCGGACCTTTCGCCCACTATTTTGAAGGCTACGAGCAGCGGTCTCAACAGGTGGAAATGCTGCGGGCTGTAACCAAAGCTTTTTCCGACGGCTTTCACTTGATGGTCGAAGCCGGAACGGGGACCGGAAAATCCTTTGCTTACCTGGTGCCGGCTGCCTTGTGGGCTACCCAGAATAATTTACGGGTGGTTATTTCCACCAATACCATCGCGCTGCAAGAGCAGTTGATCAACAAAGACATTCCTGACCTGCGTCACGCCTTAAACCTCGACCTGCGCTCCGTGGTGCTGAAAGGGCGTTCCAATTATTTATGCCCCAGGCGGCTGGATGCTCTGCGCCAGCGCAAGCCTGAAAACGCCGATGAAATCAGAGTGATGGCAAAAGTCCTGCTCTGGTTGAGCCAGGGCGGCAGCGGCGACCGCTCTGAGATTAATTTAAACGGTCCATTCGAACGAGAAGTCTGGTCGCGATTATCAGCGGATGATGAGGGCTGCAGGGCTGAGGTTTGCATGGAGCGCACCGGCGGAGCCTGCCCATTTTATCGTTCGCGTCTGGCAGCTCAATCGGCGCATTTGATCATTGTCAACCATGCACTGCTGCTATCGGATGTGGTCACCGGCAGCCGGGTGCTGCCAGAATATTCCTACCTGGTGGTGGATGAAGGTCATCACCTCGAGTCAGCCTCGACCAACGCCCTCAGTTATCGAATTACGCAGACCGATCTCCAGCGGATGCTGCGCGAATTAGGCGGAGCCTCCAGCGGGATCCTGGGGCGGCTGCTGACCCTGGTACATGACTGGCTGAAACCAGCCGACCTGGCAAAACTTTCCCAGGCGATGCAGCGCGCCACCGATCTGGCTTTCCGCCTGGATCATGACATGACCAATTTCCTGCACACTGTCGACTTTTTTATGGAGCATATCCGGGACGGATCGCCGGTAGGATCATACGGGCAGGAAGTGCGCATTTTACCCGCCACCCGCACCCTGCCGATCTGGACCGAAGTCGAAATGGCCTGGGATACTACCAACGAAACCATGACGATGCTGCTCAACCTGGTGGCAGATGTGCATCGCAGCATTGCCGATGCCATTGACCAGCCCAATGAGGAGCTTTTGGATACCATCGACAACCTGGGTAATGTCAACCGGCGCTTAACCGAGGCACAAACCTACCTTACCGCGCTGGTGTCGCAGCCGGATTCGAACTTCATCTACTGGGCTGAAATTCAACCCAACACCAATCGTCTGGCGCTGCAAATTGCTCCGCTGCACATCGGACCGCTAATGGAGCAGTACCTCTGGCATGAGAAAAGCAGCATCGTGGTCACTTCTGCCACATTGACGACCCAGGGCGAATTCGAATATTTGCGCAGCCGCCTGAACGCGGATGAAGCCGATGAATTGGTGCTTGGTTCACCGTTCGATTATGAAAATTCAACCCTCCTGTATCTGCCCAATGATATCCCTGAGCCGAATGATGCCAATGGCTACCAGCGGGCGGTGGATCAGACCATCGTGCGGCTGGCAAAAGCCAGCAGCGGGCGGATGCTGGTGCTTTTCACCTCTTATGCCCAGCTGCGCAAAACATCTCAAGCAATCTCCGATGCCCTGGCGGAAGTGGATATCCAGGTTTATGAACAGGGCGAAGGCGCCTCAGCCAACACCCTGCTGGAAACCTTCCGGGGAACCGAGAAAGCTGTCCTGCTGGGAACGCGCGCCTTCTGGGAAGGTGTCGACATCCCCGGCGAGGCTTTGTCGGTGCTGGTAATCGTCAAACTACCCTTCGATGTACCCTCCGACCCGATTATCGCTGCCCGCTCGGAGACTTTCGACGATCCCTTCAATGAATACCACCTGCCTGAAGCGATTTTACGCTTCCGCCAGGGGTTTGGCCGCTTGATTCGCACCCAGTCCGACCGCGGCGTGGTCGCTGTGCTGGATAAGCGGGTTTTGACAAAACGCTACGGTCGTTCCTTCCTGGATTCACTGCCAGACTGCAAAGTCCAGGTCGGCTCGTTACGCGATTTACCTGCCCTGGCGGCACGCTGGCTTAACCTTTAAAGCCGATCCAACAATTCATTGGGAGAAGGTATCATGGGTAGCGTTCCTGAAGTTATTGCCCGAAGAATATTCGTTCAAGGCAGTTTAAAGGTTTCTGCGGACGAATTCTCCTTTGATCTGGTCAATCCCTTTACGCCAGCCACCGTCACATCATTTCAGCTGGCAGCGGATGGACACCCCATTCCCCCGAACCAGATCAAGCTGCGCGAGAAGGCGGGTACGGAAAGGACTGCTGAGACTGTATCGGTCGATAATCCCTTCCTTTTGACCGCCAAAAAGAAGATGAATGTGCAGGTTCGCGGCATAGCTTTTGCTGATAAGAGAATAAGCGTGTCTGCTGACACGATCGAAGCAGGAAAGATTACATTTGATCTCCTCAGGACAGTCGAATCGCAAACCTCGGGAAAGAAGTGGCTGCCTAAACGAAGCCTGCTTGATTTCCTCAAAGGACGCCAACGGGCAATATTGCGCCTCGATGCCGATCAAACGATTGGCGAGATCAACCCGCATATTTACGGTCATTTCATCGAGCATCTGGAACGCTGCATTTACGGCGGCATCTGGACGGAAAATGGCGAAAAGCTGCGGGATGATGTGCTGCGGCTCATTCAGCCGTTAAAACCGACCGTCGTACGCTACCCTGGGGGCAATTTTGCCAGTGCTTACCACTGGGAGGACGGTATCGGACCGCGTCATCAACGCCCGGCTCGCTTTGACCCGGCCTGGAAAGCTGAGGAGTCCAATCAGGTTGGCACCGATGAGTTTATGGCATTTTGCGAACGGGTTGGGGCAGAACCGTATATCTGCGTCAATGACGCCACTGGCACCCCGGAAGAGGCTGCCCGCTGGGTAGCCTACTGCAATGAGGATGCCCAGGGCGATCAAGGCCGCCAGCGGGCGGCGAATGGTCATCCGGAACCGTACCGGGTCAAACTGTGGGGAATCGGGAACGAGGTTTGGGGCCGCTGGCAGGTAGGCACCACCAGTGCCGAAAATTACGTCAAACGGCTGCGCCCGATCGCCGAAGCGATGCGGGCAGTCGATCCTGGCATCAAAATCGTCGCCGTCGGTGATACCCTGGGTGCAGATGCAAATCCCGATGCCCGGCGCTGGAATGAAACGGTTCTCCGTCAGGCAGGCGATCTTATTGATACCCTTTCTTTCCACACATACCAACCCGGCCAGGAAGGCTGGCAGGCACAGTATGACCAGGAAAGTCTGTATTACACCGTCTGCGCGGCCCCGTTATCGGCGGAAAAAGCCATTCAACGTATGGCCGATTTGATTCAGCAGATTGTGCCCGGTAAAGGGATCAAGGTTGCGCTCGATGAGTGGAACCTGTGGCTGGCGCCCCCCGAAGGTTCCTCCAGCATGCACAACCTGAACTACACCATGCGCGA
>JAJZTR010000124.1 GCA_021848775.1 Chloroflexota bacterium
CGCAACGACTTTTGGCAAAGGGACGGTCCAATCCTGGTCAACCCTGGTCGATGAGCAGGGCGCGGTGAAAATTACGATTGCCCGCTGGCTCACTCCCAATCAGACCCAGATCCATGGCGTTGGCTTGACCCCTGATTATATTGTTGAGCTTACTGAGGAAGATGCCAAAGCTAATTTGGATCCGCAGCTTGACAGGGCGGTTGAATTGTTGCTTTCGGGCGAATATTAGGTCCTCCAGAGACTTAATAGGCTTGAAATAAAAGACCTGCAAATAAGGGCGCGAATCGGTTTACCATGACACAAAAAAATTCGGTAATCGTGCTTATTGTGCTGATTATCGGGCTTTGCGCCGGGTTGATTGGGGCAATCGCTGGAGGAGCCGCGGTTTTCGCTTACCTGCGTACCCAGCCAACCTCCACATCCTCGAATAGCGCATCGTCTGCATCTGATGTCATTGAAACTCTGACGCCGGCAAATGTCGTTACAGTGGATTCCCTTCAATATGAGTCTGCGATCACCAAAGCGGTTGAAACGGTTAGTCCTGCTGTGGTAACTGTCGCCACCGACCTCCCCGACCAGCAAAGCTTTTTTGGCACAATTTCCGGCGGGCAATCCACAGGAAGCGGTTTCATTATCTCCGAAGATGGATATATCGTCACGAACAATCATGTTGTCGAGGGCGGTGAAGCTTATCGCGTCATTTTACAGAGCGGGGAGGAACGAAGTGCAGAACTGGTTGGAAGTGATAAATTCTCCGATCTGGCAATCTTAAAAGTTGAAGGTGAAATGCCAGCGGTGGCGGTTTTAGGCAACTCTGATGCACTCCGCCCGGGTGAAACTGCCATCGCCATCGGTTCTCCCCTGGGTGATTTCAAGAATTCGGTCACCGTTGGGGTCATAAGTGCCACCGGACGCAGCATCGATACCGGCGACGGGTACCAGATCGAAGGAATGCTCCAGACAGATGCAGCCATTAACGAGGGAAATTCCGGCGGACCGCTGGTTAACCTCTCTGGCGAGGTTGTCGGAGTAAACACGATGATTATTCGTGGCAGTAACAGCAGCGCAAACGTTGAAGGGATGGGGTTTGCCATCCCTTCAACAGACGTGAAAGTGATCGGTGCCCAAATTATTCAGAAAGGGTACGTGGCTCGACCGTACATTGGCATTCGCTACCAATACATCAACCCGAATATTGCCTCACGCTACAATTTACCCGTGCAGTGGGGTGTTTATATCTCTGGTGTAATCCCAAACAGCCCGGCAGAGGTTGCCGGCTTGCAGCAAGGCGATATCATTACCCAACTGGGGGATATCGCCATCGACGAGATGCATCCGTACTACAACACCTTGTTTAGCTTTTCTCCTGGCGATGAGATCGAAGTCCGTTTCATACGCGACAATCGTGAAAGCAGCGTGCAGTTGGTTTTAAGTGAGTCGCGGTAGCAAATGCCGTGCTTGAATAAAATTTTCATTTAGCAAACTACTACTTTCTGGCAAACTATCCCGGTAAAAAAGAAATATCGATCTGGATACTAAGCCGCCAATCTTTAAATGTATCCACGGGGTGATCGTTCGTCAATTTAATTGACAAAACCCTCATGTGACATCTGTCCCTAATTTCGCCATAATTACACCCTTAATTGACAGTTATGAAGGCAGGGGTTATAATCAGCCCTTGCTGAAATTTGAACTTTGGGAGTAAAGCTAATGGAAAATCCCGTCGTATCCGAAAGCACCGCCACCGAACTTAAACCGAAGAAGAAGTTTGTCGGCAAGGTGCTTAGAACCTCTCTGGCTGGGGCTGTCGTCGATATTGGCGTCGGCAAACCAGCTGTGATTCATGTATCACAATTGGTAACAGCCGCAGGTCAGACAATCAAAAGCGTTAATGATGTACTCCAGGTTGGTCAGGAAATCGAAGTCTGGGTTCGTAAGATCAAAGAAGACCGCATTGAATTGACCATGATCAAACCGCTTGACCTGGATTGGCATGAAATTAAGAAAGATATGGTCGTGAAAGGCAATGTCGTCCGGGTAGAAACTTTTGGCGCATTCCTGGAAATAGGCGCAGAACGTCCCGGTCTCATTCACATCAGCGAACTGGCGCATGGTTACGTCCGCACCCCGGGTGATGTGGTCAAAGAAGGTGACGAACTGGAAGCCCAGGTCATCGATGTCAACAAAAAGAAAAAGCAGATCAAACTGAGCTTGAAAGCCCTCCAACCTGAACCGGTCAAAGAAGAAGTAGAACATCCAGCTCCTGAAAAAAGCCGGGATAAACGCCGCAAGAAGGACACCAAGCGCAAAAGGGGTGATGAAGGCTATTTATCATCCGGCGAAATCGCAGCCCTGAGCGGCAACCCTTCCGAGCAGGAAGCAGAGCCAACCGCCATGGAGTTTGCCATTCGTGAGGCGATGGAAAAAGCCCAGACCCGCAAAACCGATGCCAAGGTAAAGAAGGTTAAATCGACTGGTCTTCAGGCTGAGCAAGAAGATCTGCTGGCTCGAACACTCGAAAAGAAAAGCAATAATTCACATTAACTATTGCTTATTTTTGGCGATATCATTATTTCCTTTTCGTTTACCGCGTACTTTCATAAGAGAACCGGCGTCCATTCGGTAACTGCAAGAACCGTTCAAAGTTCTACCGGTTTAATTCAATCAGAATTATTCCGGCGATTTCAGCACACATCAAAAATTGTTATCAACTGCCTGGTTCAATCTCCAGGCAGTTTTTATTTAAACCTTTTGACATGGCAAAGATTTTTGCAGGATTATGGTAAACTAATTTCATTCATCGCCAACAAAACTTATGTTGTTGGATATTCTTTCTGGTGGTCTTTTGAAAGGGATTCATACGAAACCACGTATTCCACCCCGATTTTTTTTGTTTCACAATTCCCGGAGGGAGGCGTCGGATCATCGACCCTCCCTCCGCCGCTTAATGGACAACCATCGCTATCGTCGGAGGATCAATGCCTACTAAATACATTTTCTACACCGGGGGTGTGGTAAGTTCCGTTGGCAAAGGAGTCACAGCTGCAGCCACCGGCCGCCTTCTCAAGGAGCGTGGGTTTCAGGTCGCGGTGCAAAAACTGGATCCATATATCAACGTCGACCCCGGGACAATGAGCCCCTACCAGCATGGTGAGGTTTATGTGCTGGACGACGGGGCCGAGACCGATCTTGACCTTGGACACTACGAACGTTTTATTGATGTTCACCTGAGCCGGGTTTGTAACATGACAACCGGGCAGATATATGCCGAGGTGATCGGTAAAGAACGCCGTGGTGACTATCTTGGCGGCACCATCCAGGTGATTCCTCACATTACCAATGAAATCAAAAAACGCATTACCGCGGTCGCTAAAGCAACCGGTGCTGAAATTGTCCTGGTCGAGGTTGGCGGCACGGTCGGCGACATCGAAAGCCTGCCATTTCTCGAGTCGCTGCGCCAGTTGCGCGGAGATCTTGGGCGTGAAAACACCTTATATATCCATGTGACCTGGCTGCCGTATATTGGTGCCACCGGAGAGCTTAAAACCAAGCCAACACAACATTCCGTGGCGGAATTGCGCTCGATCGGTATCAACCCTGACATGGTGGTCGCCCGCTCCGATTACCCGGTCGACAAATCGATTATCGATAAGATCGCGCTGTTTTGCGATGTTGACAAACGGGCGGTGGTGCCCATGGTCACCAGTCAAAATCTTTACACCGTCCCGCTTTTATTGGAAGAAAAAGGGGTCGCGGAATATATCCTGGAGAAAATGGGGCTGCAAGCCCGCAGAAAACCTGATTGGACGGAGTGGAAACGACTGACTGCCCAGGTGGAAAAAACTCGCCCTACAGTCCGCATAGCCTTGGTGGGAAAATACGTCGAACTCCACGATGCGTACATGAGTGTGCGTGAAGCCCTGAAACATGCTGCGCTGCACTTGGGGGTGGATGTGCAAATCGATTGGATTCACTCAGCCGATCTGGAGAAAGGTAAATCGCTGGATATCGTTTCCGCTGCTGATGGTATCCTGGTACCCGGCGGGTTTGGCAGCCGGGGGATCGAGGGTAAAATTCAAGCCGCAGGCATTGCCCGCACCGGTAAGATCCCCTACTTCGGGTTATGCCTTGGCATGCAGCTGATGGTGGTTGAGTTAACCCGGTTCGCGCTTAATGACGAAAGCGCTAACTCAACTGAATTTGACCGCACAACAACGCATCCGGTGATTGATCTGATGCCTGATCAGCACGAAATCACAGATATGGGCGGCACGATGCGCCTAGGCCTCTACACCTGTAAACTGGTTCCGGGAACTTTGACACAGGCTGCCTACCAGCAGGAGCAGGTTGAGGAACGCCATCGCCACCGTTTCGAGTTCAACAACGCTTACCGCGAGAAACTGGCAGAGGCTGGTTTGAGAATCGCTGGACTTTCTCCCGATGGCAGACTGGTCGAAATCGTCGAGCTTGCTGATCATCCATTCATGGTTGGAACTCAATTTCACCCTGAATTCCTCTCACGGCCAAACCGGCCGCACCCGTTGTTCAAAGCCTTTCTGCAGGCTGCCTGCGACCGGGCAAAAATCGAAACCCATCCACTCACTGCCAACCAGGTGCCGGTAAAAGACAAAAATTAAACGTTTGTACCGGTTGTCACAAAAGAGCCCCAAACCCCGGTAAAACCGGTTATACTTGGGAAACATTTCAATTTCCAATTAACTGGTGTTAATTCAGCCAGAAATATTCAATTAAAGAGGATTGTATGGATACCACTATTGAATCAATTTTCGGACAAGAGGTCCTCGATTCACGCGGAAACCCGACGGTGGAAGTTGAGGTTGTTTTAGGGGATGGAAGCTGGGGCCGCGCAGCTGTGCCCTCTGGGGCGTCCACAGGCACACACGAAGCGCTGGAAATGCGAGATGGGGATAAATCGCGTTACAACGGAAAAGGCGTGCTCAAAGCTGTTGAAAACGTCAATAAAGAGATTGCCGATGCATTGATTGGTTGGGACGCGGTCGAACAAAAAGCGCTTGATATGGCGCTGTTGCAATTGGACGGAACCCAAAATAAATCGAAACTTGGCGCGAATGCTATTCTCGGCACCAGCCTGGCGGTTGCCAAGGCAGCTGCAAATTCACTCAGCCTACCGCTCTACCGTTATATTGGTGGTGTCTATGCACACGTGCTGCCAGTTCCGATGATGAACATCCTTAACGGCGGTGCTCACACAGCCTGGCAATCGACGGATGCCCAGGAATTCATGGTCATGCCATTAGGCGCACCCACTTTTGCTGAGGGGTTACGCTGGGGAACAGAAATCTATCATGCGCTGAAGATTGTCCTTAAATCGCGCGGTTATCCCACCCTGGTTGGAGATGAGGGGGGTTACGCACCTCCGTTGAAGGCCAATTCAGAAGCAGTGGAAGTCATCCTCGAGGCTATCGAAAAAGCAGGGTACAAAGCCGGCGAACAGGTTGCCATCGCGCTCGATCCGGCTGCCTCTGAGTTTTATGAAGCTGAGACCAGGACCTATAACCTGCGCAAAGAAGGGCGCAAACTTTCCAGCGATGAAATGGTTGACTTCTGGATTGATTGGACCAGGCAGTACCCTATCGTGTCAATCGAAGATGGTCTGGCCGAGGACGACTGGGAAGGCTGGAAGAATATGACGGCGCAGGTTGGCGACAAAATACAAATAGTGGGCGACGACCTGCTGGTCACCAACCCGGCCCGTGTGCACCGCGCCATCCGTGAAAAAGCCTGCAATGCCCTGCTGGTAAAGGTCAACCAAATTGGCTCGCTGACCGAGACCATCGAAGCCGTCGAAGCCTGTCACCGCGCGGGCTGGCGGGCAGTGACCTCTCACCGCTCCGGCGAGACGGAAGATTCGACCATCGCCGACCTGGCAGTTGCGCTCAACACCGGGCAAATCAAGACCGGTGCACCCGCCCGTTCCGACCGCGTGGCAAAATACAATCAGTTGCTCCGCATCGAAGCAGAATTAGGCGATACTGCAGCTTACGCCGGCTGGAATGCCATCCGCCGCGGCGAATAGTCATCTGAAATAAGTTAAATGCGAGGCGGGCTTTTCTGCCCGCCTTTATGATCTTTCCTCATTTCGGCTATGCGCAACAAGTAACGCTGTGAGGGTAACCTTACCGAATGAATCAGGGGAATAACCGTGAAATAAACTCGAGCACCGGCGGAAGAAATTCTTCCGGGCATTCTTCTTGCGGTACATGTCCGCAGGCAGTCATCGTACCATATCTGGCATTCGGCAGCTCAGCAGCAATTTTTTCGCTGATTTCAGGCGGTACAATCCGATCATGATCACCGCTGAGAACCAGGACCGGTTGATTGACCTCTCCCAGCCGTAATTCCAGATCGGTTCCTCGATTGGATAAGGTATATTCCCACAACGCCGCATCCCAGTTTTCCACCTGCAGCGGTTCCCGGTAAGCCGCTTTGTCTTCTTCAGTGAATTTGGAAGTGTCATACCAGGCTGCCTCGAGAAAAGCATCCCCCTCTTTGCCGGCCAGCGACCGCGACAAGTATGGTCCAAGCCTTTGAAAATGGGGCGTATTGATCAGGGGTTCGGCCCACCCCGGTATTCCACTGCGAGAAGACACTGCTGGGTCGACCAGCACCAGCCCGCGGACCCGCTCCGGATACTCCAATGCAGTCTGCAGGGCAATTGCGGCTCCGGCTGAATGTCCAATCAGCACAGCCTTATCCACCCCCAGTGCGTCCATCAAGCCGACCGCCATTGCCACCTGCGACTCGTTGGAGTAGGGACTATCCCCGGTCCATTCTCCAGGCAGCGGACGCTCGGTTAGGCCAAAGGCCGGCCGATCGTAGGCTATCACTGTGCCAACCTCCGACAGCGCGGGTATCACATCATTCCATGTGTAGGTGGAGGAAGCAAAACCGTGCAAAAGGACCATCACCGGTTCACCAGAACCATAGGTTTTGTAATGCACCTGGAGCGAATTCACTTCGATGAAACGGCTGTCACTGTCTGTCAAATCCTGCACCGGAACCGGGTCAGGCAGTGGTGGAATGGGGATGACCAGCGGTCCAACCAGGATCACCAACAAGACCAGGATGATGACAAAGCCGAAAAATCGCAGGGGTTTCATACAGTTCCTCTATCTACCTGGTTAAGTTAATTACCCAAACCATCAAGCAAGCGTTTGGCCCTTTGCCAGACAGCATCGAACATTTCAGAGGTCAGTCTGCCTGTCTGGGTGTTTTGCCGGCTGGGATGATAGGAAGTAATTATCCAGGGCAAACCACCCCCAGGTGTAAACAGCGCATTGTGTTTGAATTCCAACCGCTCCAGAGTATGGCCGTTGCCCCTGAACATCGATTGAACCTGCTGGAATGCCAGACTCCCCAGAGCGACGATACCCTGATATCTTGTCAGCAATTTCATTTCAGCTTCGAGAAATGGCTGGCAATTGCGAATCTCCTGGGGGGTTGGTTTGTTATCTGGCGGCACGCAGCGGCAGATGGCAGTTATGAACACATCTTTCAAGGCTAAACCGTCATCGCAGTGAGTTGTCATGGGTTGATTGGCCATCCCAACCCGGTACAGCGCAGCATACAGGAAGTCCCCGGACGAATCGCCAGTGAACATACGCCCTGTTCGGTTGGAGCCATGGGCACCTGGAGCCAGTCCGACCACCAGCAACCGGGCATCCGGATCGCCAAATCCGGGCACCGGCTTGCCCCAATAATCCCAGTCTCGGAAGGCGCGTTTCTTGACCCTGGCAACTTCCTCCCGCCAGCTCACCAGCCGCGGGCACAACCGGCAGGCTTCGATGCGTTCATTTAATTCTGCCCACTGCCGGGCAGGGTCAAAACCAATAGAATCCCCTCCATGGGGAGGGGATTCTGGTTTATAGATTTCCTCCAGCGACATTATTCGCTCTCAGTGATGACGACTTTAAGCAGTTTACCAGCCGGGCTGCCGGCTTTCATCGGGTCGCGCAGTGGAATCGCCATCAGCACATCCATCCCTTCGATGACTTCGCCAAAAACCGAATGGCGGTTATCGAGGTGCGGCGTGGGCACATGCGTGATGAAGAACTGCGAGCCGTTGGTGTTCGGTCCGGCGTTTGCCATCGAAAGGATACCGGGCTTATTGTGGCGTAAATCCTTGTGGAATTCATCCTTGAACTGGTACCCTGGGCCGCCCCGGCCGGTCCCGGTAGGATCACCCCCCTGTGCCATGAAATTGGCAAGGACACGATGGAAAATTGTTCCGTCATAATACCCCTGCCTGGCCAGGAAAACAAAATTATTTACAGTGTTCGGCACTTTATCCGCGAATAGATGAATAACAATGTCACCCTTGTC
>JAJZTR010000125.1 GCA_021848775.1 Chloroflexota bacterium
GCTGCAGGCCACCCTTTTGCAGCAATGCAAGCAGCTTGGCTTGCGTCCCTACCCGTACGCGCTGCACCGGGCGCACGAAGTGGCGCTGGTCAGTTTCCAGGAAAAGCAGCAAGTGGAATGGATGCTCGCGGTCGAACTGCAGCGCAAGGGCATCGCGGTCGGTCAAAAATCGTACAAGCAGGCTGCCAAGGATTTACCTGGCCGCAAGGGGTATAAATGATGAGTGCCATTGAAATTGGACGTCTTCTGCGCGCCGGCACCACCGGCTGCGTGATCGGCTGCCGGGTTTCACAGCTGGACACGCCCAGCTTCGGCGGTCTGGTGCGCATCCCGCTTCAATCCGGGTACCAGGTGTACGGCCTGATCCACGATATTCACATTGATGATGACGGGCTGGTACGCCAGCTGGTCACCAGCGAGAATATCAGCCAGGATGTCTTGCTGGATAACCGCGTCAATCGCAATGTGCCGGTTGAAATCAGCGTCATATTTTGCGGGTTCGAGCAGGACGACCGCATCAGCCACCTGCTGCCGCCGCGCCCTCCTCTTTCTCTGGATGCCATCTACGTTTGTTCCCCAGAGGAGATCGTTCGTTTTACAGGCGCAGGTCAGTTCGGCTATTTTCGTCACATTCTACGCGCCGACGATGTCCCCCTGGGTGAGCTGCTGGCAGCCCACCTGGAACAGGCCAGCCGCGCCCATGCCGGAGCCGGTCACGCCGCCTGGGTGCGCGACGCCACGCAGGAATTGATCACCTTGCTGCGCGACGACTACCCCAGCCTGGTCGGAGTTCTCTCAGCCCTGCGCGATACAACCATCACGGAATTCTGACGAATTACGCAATACCGTCACTTCTTCTCATGCGCGGGCTGCCTGCAAATTAAGGCGGGATTACACGTCTTCGACGCGATCGTTTTCGCTTAAATCCGAGGGAACATTGTTATATACATCAAACCGGCCTTCCTGCCAGGCGCACACCCGGTTTTTCCCCGCTTGTTTGGCAGCATAAAGCGCTTGATCAGCCCGGTTGATTAAGGTTTCGAGCGAGAAACAATCTGCATCCATCTCAGATACCCCGATGGTTACCGAGGTGGGGATCAAGTTTTTGCCGTCGGCGTAGAAACCGCTGGTTATCCGCTCGCGGATCCAGATTGCGACCCGAACCGCACCTTCCAGGCCGGTTTCGGGCAGGGCAATAATGAATTCATCACCGGCGTATCGGGCGGGAATATCCACCTGGCGCAGCTGCGAACGGCATTGAGCACCAATAAACTCCACAAGCTGGTCGCCGATCTGGTGACCATAGGTGTCGTTCACCAGCTTCAAGTCATCCACATCCAACATCATCAGCGACATACTTGCTCCATAACGGCGCGCCCGGTAAAACTCGCGGCGGGCTTGTTCGAAGAAATATCGCCGGTTGTACAACTCGGTGAGCGGGTCAGTGATTGCCAGGTGCTGGACTTTTTCGAACAGGCGCGCATTTTCGATGGCGATAGCCGCCTGATTGGCGAAGGCTTGAGCCAGGCTGGCATCCGATTCCTCATACGCTCCCACCGATCGGCTGTCGATAGTGAGCAGACCGGTGATTGCGCCGCGGGCGAACAAAGGCACACCCATCCAACCCCTGACATGAGCCGCATCTCCCCAGCCCTCGAAACGAGGATCCTGACTGGCATCCGGCAAGATGACCGCTTTGGCGGACTGGAATGCCTGGAGCGTCAAGGGGTTGTCAAGGATATAGGTTTCCCCAATCAGACGGGTCAAATCGGTAAAACCCCGAGCCGCAACAATGCGCAATTTATCCCCCTCTTGCAGGAAGACAGAACAGGAATCGAACGGCACTACCTTTTCCAGGTTGGTAATAATTTGGTCGAGCACCCAGTTCAGTTCGAGGGCGGATGATACCGCACTGACTGCTTCACGTACTGTTTCTGCTTCTTCAGCACGGCGGCGGGCTGCTGCAAACAGGCGGGAGTTTTGAATGGAAACGCCGGCTTCGCGCCCCACGGCCTCGGCGAGCGGCACATCACGCCCCTGGAATTGCTTACCCGGTGTGGTCGTAAAAAACGTCAGAACACCCAGCACTTCATCTCCCGAGGTTACCGGCGCACACAAAGCTGAGGAAATTTGATTAGACAACAACGATGGTAAAGCCCGGGGATGAGAATAATAATCGCCGACCAGCAAGGCTTTTTTCTGATTGACCACATCCCATGCGAGACCTTCCCCAGGTGTCAGGGTACTTTGAACACCCTCGAGGGCAATGTTGTAAGTATTGATAGCCGTAATAGTTTTGCCATGACGATCCAACATCCCCAAAATACCCACATCCGCCCCAACCAATTCGCAACTCAAGCGCAGGATATCGCTTAAGACCACCGACAGATCGAGCGAACTTCCAATAATCTGGAGGATGTTATTCAGCTGCTGTTCGCGCCGTAAAAGTTCGGTGGTTTCTGCAAACAAGTTTGCATTTTGCATGGCCAATCCGGCTTGGGCCGCAAAGGCCGCCAGGGTAAGTTCATGTTCCGGATGGTAAAAGTCCGGCTGGCTTTTATCGAGGGAGAGAAAGCCGATTACCTGTCCGCGGGTGATAATAGGTGCACCGATCCAGGAACGTATATACCTGGTTCCCTCAAAGTAGACCCATTCGGGATTGGTGTGTGTATCCGCAATAATTAATGGCTGTTTATTTTCAAGCATCCAGCGCAGGTTGAGCGTTGTATTGAGATCAAAGGAGAGTGTTTTAACTGATTCAGCCAAATTACTGCCAAATTGCTCGTAACCCCGCATTCGGGCAAATACCGCGTGATCGGCTTGTACCAGGAGCACACTGGCGGAATCATAAGGAACCACCCGGGCAACCTGATCAAGCAACCGGTCCAATACTGTTTCAAAATCAAGAGTCTCGCTTAAAGCTTTGCTGGTTTCGAACAACGCGTCAGCGACTTCGCGTTGGGTGCGTTCAACCCTGGCCATACGGCGGATTTCATCCTCTGACAGGCGGCGGGAAGAGACATCACGCATTACACAAATGAACCCTTTCGGATTGCCAGCCTGGTCGCGAAAAGTGGACAGGCTGATTTCCGCGGGGAATTGGCGGCCGTCATCCGCCAGCGCAGTGTACTCGAATTGCTGCAACCTGCCGGTTTGTAAAGCATCTCGACTGTGTTGTCTGGCCCGCTCACGGTCCTCTGAAACAACAAAGTCATAGACTGAAACCCCGTTGAGGCCGTTGGTATCGGCAACACCATGCATTTGAGCTGCAATCTGGTTGTAAAGGACCAGATTCCCATCCATGTCAGTCAATACAATTGCATCTGGAGAGGTATCAACCAGCAGGCGATATTTTGTCTCAGAATCTTGCAGCGCTTCCTGAGCCTTTCGCGCCTCAGTGGTTTCGCGCAGCAATATCAGCCTGCCCACAGATTGATTTTGGTTTCCGTACAGTGAGGAAATGCGCAAATCATAATATTTGATCTGTTTATCGGCCTCCAGAATAATCGGCTCTTTTACTTCGTCGGCCAGGCTATATCGTTCAACCAGGTCACGCCAGGGGGCAAATACTTTTGCGGCTGGCTGGCCAATTAAATCTGCTGGTTTGGATTTCAACAGCCGCCCGGCGGAGGGATTGCAGTCAACCACCCGGTTATTTTCATCCAGCACGACCACCCCATCCTCCATGACCTCCACAATCCGGTCGCGGGCCAGCGGCGTCAAATCCAATAAATGGAAACGATAAACACCCAGGATCAGAGCCAGCCCCGAGATGGTAAATCCAAGGGGGGTAGGATCCACCCCGGGCAGCGGGAATATGTGCATCAGATACAGTATATTCAGAATCCAGGGTATCAAAGCACTGATCACTAATATCCAGGCCTGGCGGCGGTACAACCCTGGCGTACGAAAGCTGAAACTCAGTAAAACCAGGGTGCCAATCATTAACAGGACATAGGAATATATCGTGTGCAACCAGAAAGCCGGCCCGTAAATTAAGGCCAGCTGCGAAAAGCCATTAATCTGTACGGTATTAACCGATGTATAAAACATTTGATGCTGCGGGTTGGTCACCAGTGCAACAATAGTCAACACCGGAAAGAGTGCAAGCCAGGCCGCTTTTTTTGTGGAAAACCAGGATCCTCTCCCCGTGTATTGCATCCCAAATGAAAACCATCCGGCGGGCACCAACATGATGCCGATATAAATGAAATTGCCCACCAGTATTTTCTGGGTCTGATCGACTAACATCTGCTGGATGCCGTAGCCCAATGACCAGATTGTGCAGCCCATCAACACAACCGCCAAAGGCACCGCCCCGGCGGTGGGTCGTCGGTTCCAGGCCATAAGACTTAATACAAAGGAAAGCCCGGCTACCGCTATTGCAATGTAGATCGTTAATGGAAATTGAAGGTCAGGCATTCCCGCCCCTGAGGATTTGACCTAACTATCAGGTATTTTAAAATTTTACCGGATAATCACATTATATAGGAATTCGGTAGATTCGAAAGTAAAATCTCAATTTTGAATAGGCAATGGAGCAAGAATGATACCAACGAATGCGCCGATATACCTTGCGGCTGTCCCATTCGCTGCGGGCGGGTGGGTGACTGGATCCAAAACAGGCCTGCATTAATCGGATTACACCCCCGGGAACGTAATTCCCTCCAGCCAACCGGGAAGAAACAACAAACCCATTTAGGGAAATTTTGGTTAAATAGGAAACTATGTTAATATAGGTGCATCCCTCAACAATTCACACATAAACCTCTTCCGGTATTGAGAATCCCAGGATGACCACCTTTGATGACCTGCTAAAAAAGCTGCCTGCGGAATCGCGCGATATCCTGCGTGTCATTTGGGATTCACTCACTCCGTCCGACCGCAAGGGATTCCTTTCGCTGCTAAACAGCCTGCCTTCCAACACCAACCTGGTTCGCCTGCTGCTGCGTCTATCCACCCAGCAAATGCGGATAGCGTTTGGCGACAAGCACCAGGTAGCCATTGTGGGACCAACCAATGTTGGAAAGTCGACCCTCTATAACCAATTTATCAGCAACAGGGCAGATCGCGCTCAGGTAAGCCCGCTGCCGGGCACTACCCGCGTCAATCAGCAGGCGGATGCCGGTTTATTTGCCATTATCGATACACCCGGCGCGGATGCGGTGGGCGAAGTGGGTGCCCGCGAGCAAGCTGAAGCGCTGAGCGCAGCCAATCAGGCGGATTTTTTAATCATTGTTTTCGATGCCATTCAGGGGATTAAACAGACGGAATTAGAGCTGTTTTTGCAGCTGCGCGACCTGGGGAAACCTTATATTGTGACCCTGAATAAAATCGATCTGGTGCGAAAGGACTCCCGGGCAGCGATTGCACGGGCTGCACAAAACCTGGATTTGACACCCGATCAGGTTATTCCGCTGGTTGCCAAAACCGGCGAAGGAATTTCGGATATCCTGGCAGCTGTGGCCGCTACCGAACCCGAGATCGTAGCAGCGTTAGGACGCGGGCTGCCGCAGTACCGCTGGCAGTTAGCCTGGCGCTCGATTGTCAACGCCTCTTCGGTTTCAGCAGTGATTGCACTTACCCCCCTGCCGTTTATTGATTTCGCGCCGCTGGCCATTACCCAATCAGCCATGGTATTGAGCATCGCCCGCATCTACAATTACCGCATCACCTTCGAACGGGCGCGGGAATTGGTGGTGACCTTTGGAGTGGGTTTCTTAGGACGAACGTTGTTTTATGAATTAAGCAAGTTTGGAGGCGTACCCGGCTGGCTGCTGGGCGCCGCCATTGCCTCGTCCACCACAGTAGTGATGGGCTATGCCTCAGTGATCTGGTTCGAACGCGGCGAAAAGTTATCCGCGGAAAGAATTAAAACGCTCACAAAAACGCTCACCAGCCATTTCCTGGAAGCGCTAAAAGGGATGGGGAAAAAACGCCCGAGCCGTAAATCATTGCAGACGCGCATGCAAGAGGCCGTGCAGGAAATTTCTTTAGGAGAGGATCGCCGCTTTTTTGATGACCAGGTCAAAGATCAACCTTCAAACTCTGGCTAACAGTTCATTCGGCACCAAGGCCGCCCTGGCAATTGGGCGTGGACTGCCTTTCTGGCTGGGACGACCACTTGCGCGCCTGGCTTCAGAGATCATTGCCCGGCAAAAAAACAGCGGAATGGTACGGGCATTGCGTACCAATCTTTGGGTAGCGAATGATTATAAATTAACCGGCCAGGAGTTGGATCAGCTGGTCTTACAAACATGGCGGAAACACACCCGTTCGTTGTGGGATTTCTACCATCACCTGAACCGGCCAAAAAAAGTGCTGCAGCTGGTGGATTTTTCGCCGGATTTCCAAACCCTATTCGACCTGGCGAAAACCGATCAACAGCCGAGGTTGTTTGTTACGGTGCATACCAGCAATTTCGAACTGGCCGGCCGCGCTCTGGCGCTGCGTGGATTGGAATTCCAAATTTTATCTTACCCGCAGCCGCCCGGCGGATACCAGATTCAAAATAAAATCCGCCAGGAAAGCGGCATCGAAATGACACCCATGTCGATCGAGTCTTTCCAAAAGGCGCGTGAAAGGCTGCGCAACGGCGGCACGGTGCTGACTGGTGTTGACCGCCCGCTGGCACAGTCGCGGCATATGGTTCAGTTTTTTGGCCGGCCATCACCATTGCCGGTGGCTTATGTGCAGCTGGCGTTGCAGACAGGCGCGCCCATCCTTGTGGTCGCCTGTGTGTCCCTGCCAGACGGTCGATATCAGCTCATCTGCTCTCCCCCGATTGATGTTCGGCCAAATTCTGACCGGGATACTGAACTTGTAGGCAACGCTGAGGTGGTTTTGAAGCATGCCGAAGGCATTATCCGCCCGCGAACCAGCGACTGGTGCATGTTCTATCCGATCTGGCCCGAACTCGTAAAGGATGTACCGGCCTGATCGAAGCCGTTGATTAATTGTTGTCGAATTGGAATCAGGGTTATATGAGGTGGCAATTCACATTTCTAGCGACTATAATGGGTATATAGGGAAAAGGGAATAGGGTTATGGAAGAGGAAAAATTAAGATCTCACCAGCGGATAAATGATATTTTATTAGGACCGCTCGAACGTCCCGCACTGGCATGGATGGCACGAAAAATGCCAGCCTGGGTAACGCCAGACATTTTGACGGGAATCGGTTTTTTTGCCAGCATACTGATCTGCGTCAGCTTCTGGTTGACAACCTACGATAAGAATTTCCTGTGGTTGGTGAGCTTTGGCATCCTGCTCAATTGGTGGGGTGACAGCCTGGATGGCAGCCTGGCGCGTTACCGCCATATCGAGCGCCCGCGCTACGGCTTTTTCATCGACCATATCACCGACACATTAAGCGAAATTTTGGTCTTTGTCGGTTTGGGCCTTTCACCTTATGTCGATTTTAGAATCGCCCTGATCGGGCTGGTATGTTATTTGAACATCTCCATCCTGGTGTACCTGATCATGGTCACCAAAGGCGTGTTCAAGATCTCGCTCTGGAAGATTGGCCCAACCGAAATCCGCATGATCGCGATTCTGGCAAACATTGGCATTTATTTTGCCAACAATCCCAAACTGCCTGCTCCCCTGAATCAATACACTTATTACGATGCCGTCATCGCCGGTGTTGCGCTGCTGCTGCTGGTATTCTTCTTCGTTGAAGCCACCCGTACCGGCATTGAACTGTCAGCGCAGGATAATTACACCCGCGAACGCCGTGAACAGCGCGCCGTTGCCAAGCAAGACCGGCGCGAGCGCAAAGCCGCAGATAAACAACAGCGCCGGGCGCGCAAACAGCACCGCACCCCCAAAAAAGCTGCCGACCGATTGGTAAATTAATCGTTATGGTTATAGCCGAACAACGCGGGAAGTTAACCCCCCGCGTTGTTTTGTTAATTGCCTTAAGCTAAATGTAAACCGCTCCAGTCGTCTTACCGGACAATTAACGGCAGATAGACAAATTTTGGATCGTTCATGATGAGCAGACTGTACTTCGAATCGCAGTAGCCGCCGTCCCAATCCCAAAAAC
>JAJZTR010000126.1 GCA_021848775.1 Chloroflexota bacterium
CCCTCGTAAAAAGCCCGCCCGTCGCTGAGCAGCAGCCGCGGTATCTGGCGGCGGTGCTGCTCCAAATCGTAAGCGCGGCGGCGGCCGGCGATGATTTCACGCCAGCGCTGCGAATCAGCCGCGCTGATGAAATCCTCCAATTCCTTATAGCTGAGGAAGAATAAATCCTCCGCATTTTCCAGCTCGCCAGCGGCGATTAAATCCTGACCGCACCGAAGCAGTTCATGGCGCAGCATTCCAAAAACACGAACGGCAAAAAACTTGGGGCTCTCGCGAATGCACAGCAATTTGCGCTCAGGATTTTCTCCTCCAACTGATTTGCAGCAACAAATTCGTTGTAGGCGTTAATGCAAAGGATAAATCCCTTTGGAACGGGTAACCCGGCTTGTGCCAGACGTGCCAGATTTGCGCCTTTACCGCCAGCCAGTGCTGTCCATTCGGCCGAGGATATTCCTGGAGCGTAAAAATCGAGAATCCATCCTGCAGGTTCAGGCATGAAGGCATCCTATTAAATTTATAGAAAGTCTGGGAGAGAATCTGGTCTTACGGGAGGTTAACCATCGCGGCGGATGATAATCAAAGCGATGTCGTCTTGACGGGGAGTTCCGCCGACAAAGTCGTGAACTTCTTCCAACAGCCGGTGCTTGATTTCAGGAAGGGAGCGGTGGACATTGGCAAGCAAGGCGTCCAACAGCCGTTCTTCGCCAAACATTTGATCTTTCGGGTTGGCGGCTTCGGTAATGCCGTCGGTATACAGCACGAGTAAATCACCGGGGGCCAGCTTGACAATTTTCTGTGTCCAACGGGCTTGTTCGCTGGCGCCTAACGCCATACCGGTCGGTCGAAGATGCCTGATGGGATCGCGGCCTTGGGGGTTGCTGAGAATGAAGCCGGGGGGGTGTCCGGCATTGGTGTAGATCAACCGCCCGGTGTTGGGTTCCAGAATGCCGAAAAAGGATGTGACAAACATAGAGCCGCGCGTATCGGTCAGGATGCGCTCATTGACCGCGCTCATGGTCAGGGATGGCAAGGTCGGAAACCGCGCTGCGTAGGTGCGCATGAGTGAACTGGACAAAGCCATAAACAATGCCGCCCCCATGCCCTTGTCCGAAACGTCCGCGATGACCAGGCCTAACTTCTGCGGGGTTAGTTGGATGAAATCGTAAAAATCCCCGGAAGTCTCGCGCGCCGGTTCCAATTCAGCCGAAATCTGCCAGCCTGGCACCTGGGGAGCTTTTTCCGGCAGGATATCCGCCTGTATTTTTCCAGCCATGTAGAGTTCGCGCGCCATGAGTTCACCGGTTCGTACCGGGGCGGGTTTGGGGGTCGGGACATCGGGGTTCTTGCTCGCCGCCTGGTGCATGACTCCGGCAGGGGCGGGCGTATCCGATTCAAGCAGGGAGACTGGCTCATGCCGGACGCGGTCTAACGCGGCTTTGAACTCTTCCTCAGACATATCCCGGGAGAAAACGAATAAACGCTGAGCGGCCAGGTCCTCCAGCATGTCGTCATCCTCCTGGCAGTTGTGCAGCAAAACAATACGGACTTTAACACACTGCTCATGGATGGTTATGCCAATGTCGCGAGCTTCAAGGGGGTCCTTGAGATCCAGCAGCAGCAAATCGGGCTGCGTCAGCCGGCACAGCTGTATCGCATCCCTGCCGTCTTGAGCTTCCCCAACCAGCTGCACATCCTTGACCGATTGCAGAATGGCCGTCAACCCGCGCAAAAATATGGGCTGGTCGGAAGATACTGCTACTCGCAAAGGTTGTGTTGATTTGCTCATTGGGGCGGTGAACGACACTCCGTGAAGAATTGAAGGACAGTATGATTTTACCTGAAGTGGAGGATTGTATCTTTAAAAAACTCGCCGAAAAGAAACGAAAACCGCGCCGAAAACCATGATCGAGGCGAATTATTTATGTTAAAGAGCAGGTCTTGAACTTGATTCAAGACCTGCATTGTTGTACCTTAATCTTCTTAGCCTTATTGTTCGGGCGGTGGTTCTGGCCTGGATTCAGGCAGCTGGCGCACTGCACGGGTGTTTTCTTCGATTGCCAGCAGCAATTCGATGACTTCTCCCGCGCCATACAGCAAGATCCCGCTGAATAAGCCGACCAGGAGGTAATAAAGCCCGCCCCAGTAACTCATCATCCCGCCGGACCAAAATTGACCCATGGCGCCGGGACCACGCGTGAATCCTCCGACTAAGCTGGCGACAGCAGCGATCAAAGCCGCAATCAATGCCAGTGCACCTAAAACCCTTAATACCCAGGAAATCAAACGTAAAACCCCAAATTTTTTCTTCATGAGTGCAAGCCCTTTCTACTTGATATATTATTTATACCCTTTTTGACTGCGGGATTCAATGCTTAGGACCCGTTCTTAACCATTTTTCAGCTGGGGTTGAAGACTTTTAAGACAGGCAGGTATATAATCGTCGTAGAAAAAATCGATATCATCCAGGAGGGATTTATGTCAGAGCAATTCGAAAAAAATCTGGAACAGTATGCAGAACTGATCGTACGCGTGGGGCTTAACCTGCGCGCCGGGCAAAAGTTGATTATCCGCGTTCCTATTGAGGGGGCGCCGCTGGCTCGTTTGGTCGCAGCCAGCGCCTATCGTGCCGGCGCCTGTCTGGTGGATGTGCTGTATTCGGATGAACATCTTACCCTGATACGGTATGAAAATGCCCCGCGGGATTCCTTTGCCGAGTTCCCTGCCTACCGCTCCAAAGCACTGGCGGAATATGCCGGACAGGGCGAAGCGATGCTCGCGATCGTTGGGGAGGACCCCGATCTGCTCAAAGATCAGGATCCGGCGTTGATCGCTATCGCCCAAAAAACAGCCATGACTCATGCCCGGGAGTATCTGGATTACATCACCACAAATAGGAACAACTGGCTGGTGGTCGCCATGCCGATTCCATCCTGGGCGGCCAAAGTGTTCCCGGGTTTGAGCGCAGACGAGCAGATGCAAAAATTGTGGGAGGCCATCTTCAAGGTCACCCGGATCGGGCAGGGCGACCCGGTGGCCCTTTGGAAGGAACATCTCAGGCAGCTAACCGCCCGCTCCACCCTGCTCAATGAGAAGCATTATGCCGCGCTGAAATACCGTGCCCCCGGCACCGACCTCACCATCGGGCTGCCGGAAAAGCATTTGTGGGCCGGCGGGCAGGAGCTTGCTGCCAACGGGATCACTTTTGTGGCAAATATGCCAACCGAAGAGGTTTTTACCATGCCGCACAAAGACCGTGTGGATGGTGTAATCCGGGCTACGCTGCCGCTCAGCTACGGCGGGACGTTGATCGAAAACTTCAGCCTGACCTTCAAAGAAGGCAAAGTCGTCGATTTCAAGGCTGAAAAAGGGCAGGAGGTTTTGCAGAGTTTGCTCGATACCGATGAAGGCGCCCGCAGATTGGGCGAGGTGGCGCTGGTGCCGCAAAGTTCACCGGTGGCGCAGGCCAAAATGATGTTCTTCAACACCCTTTTCGACGAGAACGCCTCCAGCCATCTGGCTTTCGGCAAGGCTTACCCGTTCACCATGCAAGGCGGTGATGCCATGACCGAGGAGCAGTTCGCAGCCGAAGGCGGCAACAACAGCCTGGCGCATGTTGACTTCATGGTTGGCTCCGAGAAAATGGACATTGATGGGGTAATGGCGGATGGTAAAGTGGAGCCGTTGATCCGCGGCGGCGAATGGGTGACGCCGGTATAACTTCAGCTAATCCTGTCGAAATTAAAATTGAGCCTTGCTGCCCGACCTCCAGTTGGGCGGCTTCGATTAAAATGGAACTATGTCCGCCCACCGCATTTACTTTGGCGAAAACCTGACCATCCTGCGTTCTTTACCCTCTGAATCGGTTGAATTGATTTATATCGACCCGCCGTTCAACACCGGTAAAACACAGGCACGCACTCAAATCAAAACCGGGCGCAATGAAAATGGCAACCGTACCGGCTTTGGCGGTCAGCGCTACGACACGGTTAAAATCGGCAGCCATTCCTATGCTGATTTGTTCGATAATTACCTGGCATTCCTCGAGCCGCGCCTGGTGGAAGCCCGCCGCCTGTTGACACCCAACGGCAGCATGTACTTCCATATCGATTACCGCGAGGTGCACTATTGTAAAGTGCTGCTGGACGGCATCTTTGGCCGTGAATCGTTCCTGAACGAGATCATCTGGGCTTATGATTACGGAGCGCGCACGCGGAAAAAATGGCCACCGAAACACGACAACATCCTGTGGTATGCCAAAAATCCGGCTGATTACATCTATAACATTGATGACATCGACCGCATTCCCTACATGGCGCCGGGATTGGTGGGGCCGGAAAAAGCGGCGCGCGGCAAGCTGCCCACCGATACCTGGTGGCACACCATTGTGCCGACCAACAGCAGGGAGAAAACCGGTTACCCGACGCAAAAGCCGCTGGGAATTTTACGCCGGATCATCCGTGCCTCTTCCAATACCGGCGGAACCGTGCTGGATTTCTTTGCCGGCAGCGGCACCACCGGCGCAGCCTGCCTTGAGTTGGGCCGCAACTTTATATTGATCGATGATAATCCGCAGTCGATGGATGTGATGCGCGACCGCTTTAAAAATGCGCCTGACATCGAGTGGGTTGCTTAATCCAGCCTGGCAACCCAAACCCCTTACCGTCTGCCGATTGAGTGCCGATTCGTGAGCTTAATCCCGGCTGGCGCACTGCACGAATTAATACGAAACCCCAGGAGAAACGCAAACATTGACCCACGACAGCCCCATCCTCGAATTTGACCCTGAAAAGACATCCATCCTTGAGCCGCGGCCTCCGGTTCTTGAATCGCCGCCCGATCGCTGCGTGCTGTGCTTTTTCCAGGAGGTCATCGATCAACTGGTTGACCAGGATCTGCTGCGCCAGATTGGGGAGTTGAAATCTGAAATCGGCCCCAACCCGATTTTTGTTCTCGAACAAAACGGCACCCGTATCATGGTGGTTCATCCCGGGGTGGGCGCGCCGCTGGCCGCTGGGTTTTTGGAAGAAATAATTGCCCTGGGCGTCCGGCGATATATCGTTTGCGGCGGCTGCGGCGTGCTCGATAAGGGCATCGCGGCCGGGCACCCGGTGGTGATCACCAGCGCGGTGCGTGATGAGGGGACCTCCTATCATTACCTGCCGCCTGCCCGCGAGGTGACAGCAAGCCCGCAGGCTGTGGCGGCACTGGAAGCCGTCTTGCAGGAACGCGGGTTGGAATACCGCCTGGGGAAAACCTGGACCACCGATGGGATTTATCGTGAAACACGCCAGCGGCGGGACCGGCGCGTTGCAGAGGGCTGTTCGATTGTGGAAATGGAAGCTGCGGCGCTGTTTGCGGTGGCGCAGTTCCGCGGCGTGGAGCTGGGGCAGGTGGTTTACGGCGGCGACCTGGTGGTGCCGGAAGGCTGGGACGGGCGTGCGTGGCACCGCCGCACCAGCGATCGCGCGTTGTTGTTCTGGCTGGCGGTCGAAGCGTGCCAGAAATTGAATTAAGCAATATTTTGTAGTAGACATCATTCTCGCCGGTGCATTTTGATTTAAAAATTGTGGGCTGAAACCCACCCTGTAATTTTGCTGGAGGTATTAAACCAGTGAGCCGCCCTTTTGAGGCGGCTCCTGTATTTGAGGCTGCGGCAACCTTATCGGATACCGAGGAGGGATGCCGCAGCCAGACGCGAACTACAATCTGTCATTCTAGCACCACCTCCTCTTCCATTAGGATGGCGAAGAAGAGATGCCGACCTTTAGGTCAGCTTAAGGCAAGTATGTCACAAAAGAAATCGCATGTCAAGCAAAATTGCCAGGATGGTATCTTATCAAAAAAGGTTAGAAAAGGGAAATTTCACTTTGATTTTATAATGGTTGGTTCATTTGATCAGGTTGTCATTGTTTCGGATTGTCAAAATTTTCCGTGTAAAGGTCATCGCGTACGTAGATCAAGCCAACCGTATCCTGGTAAATCAGATGGTAACCGGTTATGATGCCATCCCTCGCATCCCGGTAAAATATTTGATTTTGTTCGAATTCTGCCGTGTCAATCCCAATAGCGTTCGGATTAAGGTAGTCACGAATACGCTGCTCGAGCAGGAGCAGCACATCGAACTGGTTCTCCTCGATAAACCCATAATCCAAAAGATCATAAGTCGTTTGAGGGGTCCAATTCATCGTTTCAGGAACATACAGCCGATAATCAAAATATACCAACAGGGGGCGTTCGGAAACAGGCTTCAATGAAGAAACTGCCTGATCGTAAAAAATTATCCGGGGATTGTTTTCTGCACGGTGCAGCCGCTCAGTATAGGTGTTCACATCATAGAACACGAAGGAAACCATTTGACCAAGGACCACTATGATGGACAATATTGGTACCCAGGAGTACCCCTGGTGAAAATTCCGCCATTCAATTTTTTCAGGGAGCAGAAGAATGAGACACGAGAAGAGCGGCAGCGCGGCTGGCAGCCAGTACTGATATTTTAAATGAGAAAATGTTAGGAGTGAGATCGTGAGCGGTAACCACCAGGCCAGTATCAGCGCGTGCAGCAATCGCTGCGGACCGCGAATTGCCCCCCACACTGCTGTTCCCATCGCGACGAGTATAAAAATTGCTGAACCATAATACTGATTGATTATCGGCCAGGCAGCTGAGAGCCCCTTTTGATAGACGATTCCGTACCCTTCTGACAGAAGAGAGGTCTGCAAATTTAAGGTCTGCCAGTAACCTTTTCGACCCCAATAGGATAACAGGAACGGGTTGGCTGCCACAAACGAAACGATCATGACTCCCATGAAAGCAGCGGCCATCCCAAGGAATCTTCGCCAGGTAATTTTTCTCCGGTAGAGACCTAAAAACAATGTCAGACCGACAGCCAGGAAAAAATAAACTCCCACAAGTTTTGTCGCTGTCAGAATGCCACACAGTACAGCTGCTGCCAGATAGTGTTTACCAAAGGTCAGATTGTCACGCCATAACAGAAAAAGTACAAGGGTTACAAATAGGAAAGTGATTCCGTCGGGATGCCACCAAAAGTTGTTGTGTAAAACCGCTGGAAGTGTAAGCAGAAAAGCGAACAGGGCAATTGACCGGTATGTCCGAAATCGGTCCTGCATAAATACCAGTAACATGAGTGCCAGGATGGACGGAAGCACGCTGGCGAACTGCCGCAGAACCGGCATGACAATCGGTAAATCTGTGGATAACCCCAACCATTGCAAAGGCAGCACCAGTAGTGCAGAAAGTGCAAAATAGGGGAAACCATAGAAGTAATATTCGTAGAAAACAAAATTGCGCAGGGCTCTATCGATGGTGTCGGCAGGCGCAATCATCCGAAAAATTGTTGGCAGAGGAGCCGCTTCATCCGGCTCGAACATCTGCACCATGGCCAGGTTATCCGAAGCGGTTGCGTTGGGAAAAATGTAAATTGTAAAAGCCGCCGCGGCCATCAAGATCATTATCCATAAAATTCTATTTTGACTTAGACGTTGAGTAATAGCCATCTGACACCCCAGGCTAAATTTCCGGAAATATTTAAGGAGGAGGCTACTATTGTTTCGATTTTTTATCCAAGTATAATGCTGTGCCCGTTAAGAATGATACCTGGATTTCAAAGTTTGATCCAGGTGTAACTTGATGATTCCTTTTGGGTGAATGGAATACCGGTTATTTCCAGTCCGAGATAAGGGTGAATTTGTGGTTATCTCCATCCTGCTCATACACGGTATTGGCGGTCAGCACCTCGACCCAGGTTTGACCAGGCTTGAATGGCACCAGGTTACCCGCGTCATCCACCAATGTGATCACATCGCTTTCCGCCAGGCGCTGCCATTTAACCTGATATAGCTGCCCGTCACGTGCCAGATAAGCGGTGCCGGTTCCCTGAATGTTGACCTCAAGGATTTCCACTTCGGGGCGGGGGTCCACATCGTTGTGGCGTGTCAGGATCATTAACACGTTATTCACAGCAATCGG
>JAJZTR010000127.1 GCA_021848775.1 Chloroflexota bacterium
CTGCTCAAGACCCGGGTAAATCGAAAACCCCATGCCTTGCGTCTCTGGCGGGAAAGATAAATAAAAACCGCCCCTTGGTGGGGCGGTAATCAGGCTAAAAACAGAAATCTTACCCCAAATGCATGGGCATGATCACATGCACGAAATCGTCATCGCCGATCGGGCGTAGCGTGGCAGGGGTGTTATTCTGGTTGGTCTCCAACGCCACGGACGGCGTCTTGATCACATCCAGCACTTCGCGCAAATATTTTACATTGAAAGCAATCAGCAGCGCCGGCCCGTCGATGTTGGCGTCCACCTTCACATCGCTGGTGCCGGTTTCTTCGGATTGAGCCGAAATTTCCACCACGCCAGGCTCATCACCCTGCGGCATGATGTTCATCCGAATCACATTATTGCCTTCGCGCGCGATGATCTCAGCCTGTTTACAGGCTTTTAGGAACCCGGGCGTGGACACAATCGTGTGGGTTTTAGCGGCGCGCGGAATAATCGCCTTGTAGTCGGGGAAGTTGCCGTCGATCAGTTGTGACACCAGCTCGGCATCCTTGAGCCGGAACACAACCTGGCCGCGCCCCGAGGGAATGTTCATGGTCAGAGTCTGGTCGCCGTCGGAGGTGATGCGCGCCAGTTCACTTAACGCGCGCCCCGGGATGATCGCCGAAACGGACTGTCCGATGGGGTTGGCAAGCAGGGTCTTGCGCACGGAAATGCGGAAACCGTCGGTTGCCGCCAGAGTCACCTCGTTATCGGCCATGGTCATCAGCACACCTTGCAGTACCGGCCTCGCATCGTCGGTGGAGGCAGCGAAAACCACCTGCTGGATCATCTCTTTGAAGTCCGAGACATTCAAACTGACGCCTTCGGACAGGTCGGGTACCGGCATGGGCGGGAATTCCTGGGCATCGATCCCTTTAATGTCCGTGACATTCGAACCGCACACCACGGTTAAAGTCTGGGTGCGGGTGTTGAGCGATAGATTGACGGTGTCACTGGGCAGGGCGGAAATCAGATCGACAAAGGTCCGTGCCGGAACGGTAATGGAGCCTTCTTCCTCGATTTGTGTGGGAATCCAGCATGAGATACCCAGTTCCAGGTTGGTCGCTGACAGGCGCAGGCGGCCCTCGTCTGTGGTGACCAGGATGTTTGCCAGAACGGGCAGGGTGCTGCGCGGAGAAACGGCACGGGAAACCATGCCCAGGCCATGCGCCAAATGTTGTTGTTGAACTGTAACCTTCATAGCCGCCCTCCGAGAATGAAAAAATGGATGAATGAATTATATCAGCATCTTAAGGAAAGGATCAGCGATTTCACCGCGCAGGTGTTCGTGTTTTAATAGCATAAAATTCAATCCGTAATCCCCGTATCCCTGCTTTTCCGCGGGACCAAGCGGTTCGCGGGCACCTTCCACCCCGGGCAAGGACCAGATCAACTCTCACCCCTCTCTTAGGTATTTATGCCGCCTTTTAGTTATAATAACCCCATGGTTAAAACCCAGACGCGCTTTGTATGTCAAAACTGCGGGCGCAGCGTGCCCCGTCAATTGGGGCGCTGCCCTTCCTGCGGCGAGTACGGCACCATGGTGGAAGAAATCATCCAGGAAGAACCGGCCTATGCCGGTGCTTCTGTCCGAGGATTGACCGGACGCTCACAGCCGCGTAAATTGACCGATATCTCCTCCCAGGGTGAGGAACGGCTGGCACTGCCCATCAACGAATTTGCCCGCGTGCTGGGCGGCGGCGTGGTACCGGGCTCCATCGTGCTGGTGGGCGGCGATCCGGGTATCGGGAAATCGACGCTGGTGCTGCAAATGACCATTGAAATGGCTGCCGAGTTTTCCCGCACCGGCTACCCATCCAGCGCCGTATTATACGTCTCGGGCGAGGAATCGGAGCGGCAAATCAAGATGCGCGCCGTGCGCTTGATGGATTCAGGAGCGGGCAACGGCGGCAAATTCAACCCGCCCGACAATTTACTGCTGGTCACCGAGACCAACATGGATACCATCTTCGAGCATGTGCAGCAAATCAAACCTGGCCTGCTGATCATTGACTCGATCCAGACGGTTTATCTGCCCGAATTGAGCTCCAGCGCCGGGTCGGTCAGCCAGGTGCGCGAATGCGCGTCGCGGCTGCGCGAGCTGGCTAAATCGACCGGCATGGCGGTGTTCGTGATCGGGCATGTAACCAAGGAAGGCGTGATCGCTGGTCCGCGCGTGCTCGAGCATATCGTCGATACCGTGCTCTACCTGGAAGGCGACCGCTTTCAAACCTTCAGACTGTTGCGCTCGGTCAAAAACCGCTTCGGCGCCACATCCGAGGTGGGCGTCTTCGAAATGCGCGAACGCGGTATGGTGGAAGTGCCCAACCCCTCTGAAGTTTTTCTGGCGGAGCGCATGGTCAACGCGCCTGGCTCGGCAATAGCGGTAACCATGGAAGGCACCCGCCCGCTGCTGGTCGAACTGCAAGGCCTGACCACTTCATCCAGCCTGGGCAATCCGCGCCGCACACCCAACGGTGTCGATTTCAATCGCCTGCTGCTGATTACCGCCGTGCTGACCCGCCGCCTGGGAATGCACCTGGGCGACCAGGATATTTTTGTGAACGTGGTTGGCGGGTTGACCATCGATGAACCGGCTGCCGACCTGGCCGTTGCCGCGGCGATTGCCTCGTCCATGCGCGATCTTCCGGTGCGCGCCGATGCCGTGTTGATCGGTGAAATCGGGCTTTCCGGCGAGCTGCGCTGGGTGGGTCAAATGTCTGCCCGGCTGCGTGAAGCGGCCAAGCTCGGTTTTCGGGCGGCCATTGTACCTCGTGTTACGCGTCGAAGCGAACCCTGGCCGGAAGGAATCGAAGTGCTTCAGGCGCGTTCATTGCGTGAAGCGCTAAAATTAGCTTTACTGGAAACAGCCGGGTAAAGGAATTTTCAGACCGGTAACCCCTTTGAACCCTGGGCGATAGCCAGTTTCGAACTTGGAAGGATTTATGTTACGTAAAAGTCTTCAATTAGCGCTCATTCATGCCGCAGTAGCAATGACCCTGGTTCCCATCAACAGCACCCTCAACCGGGTGATGATCAAGGAACTGGCGCTTTCGGCAACCCTGGTTGCGATCCTGGCTTCTCTGCCATACCTGTTTTCTCCAACCCAGGTGATGATCGGGTCGTATGCTGACCGGCATCCGTTATTCGGCCGGCGGCGCACGGTTTATATTGCCATTGGTCTGGCGCTGTGTGTCACCGGGGTGATTCTGGCGCCCCGGGCAGTATTCCTGATGCCCGAGAACAGAACTTTGGGCATCCTGTTCAGCCTGCTCACCTTTGGCGCGTGGGGGATGGGCTACAACTTCGCCAGCGTCTCCTACCTGTCGCTGGCCTCGGAACTTTCAGGTGAAAAAGGCCGCTCGCGCACAATTGCCATCATGTGGTTCGTCATGATCCTTGGCATCATCCTCACGTCAATCGGGTTGAGCCGTCTGCTGGAACCTTATTCACCCGAGCGGCTGGAAAATTCGTTCACCATCATAGCCATGATTGCGCTGGCTTTGGGCGCGATTGGCCTGATCGGGCTGGAACCGCGCTACAAGCACAATGATGCCACCGGGCCGGTGGCTGAAAATCGCCGTCCCTGGGGGCAGCTGATTCGCGAAGTGATGAGTTACCCCAGTGCCCGCAACTTTTTCTTCTATCTGATTTTGATGCTGGCAGCCATCCTGGGGCAGGATGTCCTGCTCGAGCCCTTTGCCGGGGAAGCCTTCGGCTTACGGGTCGAGGAGACCACCCGTATTACTTCCATCTGGGGGACCTGTGTGCTGTTGACCCTGGCGCTTGCCAACCCGTTGGAAAAGAAGATCGGTAAAAAGCGGGTGGCGCAGCTGGGGGCGGTTATCGCCGTGGCCGGTTTTGTCCTGATCGCCTTAAGCGGGCTGCTTGCGGTAAAAGCCGGTTTCTTCTCCGGGGTGGTCCTGCTCGGGTTGGGCACCGGTCTGGCTACGGTTTCCAACCTGTCCTTGATGCTGGATATGACCACCGATCAGGTCGGGTTGTTTATCGGCGCCTGGGGCGTGTCGAATGCGCTGGCGCGGCTGTTGGGCACGGTGCTGGGCGGCGTCCTGCGCGATGTGGTCACGCAGATCAGCGCCAACGCTTTGGTCGGCTATGTGGTGGTCTTCTTCGTCGAAGCCGCGCTGCTGATCGTATCGCTCTTTTTACTGCGCCGCATCGACACCCGTCAATTCCGCGCCTATGACGCCGAATTCAGCGCAGCCGAGCGGGCTGCGTTAATGAACGAGGCGACATAATTGAAAGTATCCTTCCTCAGCTTACGCAGGTCAGATTTTGACCTATAATTCCTTAACCTATTCAGAGTCGATTGGAGCGCAGCGATGATCGGAACACAATTGTCTGTAACGCGGCGCAATCACGCGCTGGAACACGCGACCATGCAGATCCTCAGCTCAAAGTACCCCGGCCTGCGCATGGCAGGTTATTCCACCCCGCAGGGTTTCTGGCTGCTTGGCAATCTTGAAATCGAAGCGCTGCAGGATGCTGTTGAAGAAGCCCAGCGGCGTCTGCGCGCTGGCGAGCGGAAATTGGCCGTCCACCCGCATTGCGGCACAAATTTCGCCGTCTCAGGGCTGGTCGGCGGGGTAACCGCCTGGCTGGTCATGCTGGGGAACGGCAGCCGCCGCAGCAAATTGGACCGCTTGCCGCTGCTGGTCACCCTGGTTACCCTGACGTTAATGTTGTCCGCCCCGCTGGGTCCTAAAGCGCAGGAAAGATTTACCACCGACGCCGATTTGCGGGATCTGCATGTGGTGCAGATTAGAACTTACGTGCGCAGCGGGATGCCGGCGCACTTTGTCTCGACCCGCGACCTTCCGCAAGGTTAAAGCATGACCGATTCGACCGCCGCCTCCGAATCCCTGCCGCAGGTGACTTTGCTTTACGGCGACGACTATCAGACGCTGCGCGACCGCGTCGAGGCGCTGGTTGGTCGAATGGGCGACCCGTCCATGGCTGATATGAACATCAACCGGCTGGATGGGGCGGCCCCGGGCGCCAATGAAGACGACGTCCGCACGGCAGCCTATACGCTGCCATTTTTGACCGCTCGCCGTATGGTGATCCTTGTCAACCCGGTGCTGGTGATGAAGTCGGACGCCGCGAAACAGAAATTTATTCAGATGCTTTCCAATTTACCGGAAACCACCGCCCTGGTACTCGTGCAGGATGACACCTGGCAGTCGAGCGGTAATCAGCGCGGCTGGAAATTGATGTATGAGTACACCGAAAAGGACAAAAAGAAAATCAACCCGCTGTTGGAGTGGGCGCGGTTGGCTGGCAGCAAGGTAAAAATTGAAATCTGCAAGGTGCCAGCGTTGAGCGCCATGCCGGGATGGATCGCTGCTGAGGTCAAACGCCAGGGCGGACGAATCAGCCCGCAGGCAGCCACGACTTTGGCTGCCATCATCGGATCGGATACCGGGCAGGGGCGGCAGGAGATCGACAAGCTTCTCACCTATGTCGATTTCAAACGCCCGATCGAGCCCGAGGATGTGAATGAATTGACCGCCCCCGGCGGGCAGGCGGATGTGTTCGTGATGGTCGACGCTCTGGCTATGGGGGACTCACGCCAGGCGCTGCGCCATCTGAGCCGCCTGCTCGAGGAGCAGGAAGCCATCAGCCTGTTTGGCATGGTCGTACGGCAATATCGTTTGATCCTGATGGCCAAGGAAGCCTACGAGAGCGGTGTGACCAGCGTCGATGGGATCAGCCAGGTGCTGGGCATCCATACCCTTCCAGCCGGCAAGGCCATGAATCAGAGCAAACGGTACAGCTTCGACAGCCTGAACCGTATCTATCACCGCTTATTGGAAATCGACCGGCAGAATAAAACCGGGCTGCTGGACCTTGAGGTGGGTCTGCAGACTTTTATCGTCGAAATGGGGCGGTGACCGCCGCTTGTTCGCGGATTATTCTTGCCGCTCCGTAACCCAACCATCTGGCTTTGGCAAACATCCTGCATCCAATTTGATCAGCCTAACACAAATCATTTTCTGATCTACTCGTTATCACCTGCTAATTTATCCCCTCCAGATTCTGGCACGAAAGTTGTAACCTGAATACCGTACGTTATCGCCTGAATCAGGCTCTGCAAAGGTTGCGGGGCGCCTGGAGGATGTCATGAAAAACATAAATTTGATCACGGGGGCCATATTAATAGCGGTAATCGCCTGGCTGATCGTGATTACGCCGCAGTTATCTTCAGCAGCGCCTGCTCCGCCTCAGGGTGGTGTCGAGGTCGATCCAGCTCTGGAACAATCGCTGCAAGAGAAACTCACGGGCTACCAGAGCAAATTGACCGGCGCCGATGAAATCGGCTTTACGATTGATAATCAGATTCCCAGCGCAGACGGGCTTTCTGCGCTGCTCTGGCTGGCACCGGTCGACAAGGCCACAGATGAGATTATCGCCACCGAGCCCGCCCTGGCCATCGGCATAAAAGATGATTCCAAAGCTCTCGGCTGGCAGATTATCCTGCAGTCCGACCCGCAGTGGGGCGAGGAACTGGCGCGTTTCCCCCGCGAAGTACTGCCCGAGGACATGCAGAACTTTTTGTACGGCCCAAAAGATGTAGCAGAATCCGCCCTCGATTCCACCCTGGCTGGGACGGTCTACCGCGGTTATAAGCTGCCCTGGGCAGCGAATGTCAGCAAGCGGTTGAGCGGGTCGATTGGGCACTTCCTTATTTATAAATCCTGCTCTGAGACCAGCTGCCGCTATGCTTATGATTTTGCCGACGGCACCATGTTCCCGCTTTTAGCCGCCAAGGGCGGCGATGTGTGGATGGCCAAATGGGACTGCCCCAACTTTGCCACCTACTGCAGCAACTACCTGGTCATCCGCGACCAGTCCACCACCCCCACCACCTACCAGCTTTACCTGCACATGGCTTTTGAAAGCATTCCAACCGAACTGCGCGTCAAGGGTGCCAGTGTGATGCAGGGTCAGTATATCGGCAATGTGGATGACACCGGCTATTCCTCCGGTCACCATCTGCATTTCCACGTTCACACCAACTCGACCTGGTACTGGGGCAATTCGGTCGATATCAGTTTTGATGATGTTCCGATCAACGATGGTGAACCGCGTACCTGCTATGAGGCTTCAAGTTGGCCCGGGTACGGGACTGAATGTGCCAATTCGTACATTTCGAACAATGTGGGCACCAACCCGGGGACAGCCACCATCACTGCGCCGGCAAATGCCACGGTCATTACCACTTCAACAGTCAAGGTGACCGGCACCACCGCGGACGATCGCGGTGTGGTCAAAGTCCAGGTGATAGGCCGCAATATGGGCGGTGACTGGGTGGTCATGGGCGAGCCGGCTCTAACAGGCTCATCGTATGCTGCGGATATCAATGTGTGTACAGGCAATTTAACCAATGGGTTGATGGACCTGGCGGTGCGCGTCTTCGATTATGAGGGCAATATTTCTGTGCCGCAGGGCGTGCGCTCCATTGTTAAAAGTTTTAACTGCGCGCCGCCGCCTCCGGCAGCCTGCACGCCAACCGCGGATCAAATTACCGTCTATTCTGAACCGAACTACCTCGGAGTGTGTAAAAAATTAAGTGTCAGCAGTTCAAGTGTTTATTCCGGCAGCAGCTTCAGCCCGGTTGGAATAACGGACATCGCCTCCATTCAGGTGGGAGCCAACGTACGGGCTATCACCTCTGATGCGGCTATGACCTACAATACCAGTTCTTACCCGGTGATCTCGGGCAAAGGCAGGATTCAGGGTTTTGAGAAATCCGATCCGAACCTGAGCGATGACCCAATCGGCAGCGACACGATTGCCTCGATTATTGTGCAGCCCAAGTCCATGCCGGTGGCTGAAATTGACGCCTTCACTTTCCCGGTTATGACGCAGTGGAAGCCAGCCACCTTCACCACGCAGGATTCGCTGGGAATGGCTTT
>JAJZTR010000002.1:0-23685 GCA_021848775.1 Chloroflexota bacterium
GCCATTTAACCTGATATAGCTTCCCGTCACGTGCCAGATAAGCGGTGCCGGTTCCCTGAATGTTGACCTCAAGGATTTCCACTTCGGGGCGGGGGTCCACATCGTTGTGGCGTGTCAGGATCATTAACACGTTATTCACAGCAATCGGCTGTTTGTTCCCGGCATCCACCAGCTGTTCATAAACCGGATTGGTATCGGTCAGGTCGTTGGCGGCATCCGAAAAACGCAGATATTTTCCAGTCGTGGCATCATAATCCCAGCGGTTATAGATGGCGCCGGAGAAACGAACGGTGAATTGTTCGACGGCTACACCATTTTCAGGCGGTTCTAATTTGAACAGCATCCCATCCAGGTTCTGGCGCTCGTTGTCAATGCCGCGCTTTGTCAGCAGGTCAGCCACTGCCCTGGTGTCACTGATAAGATACCCGGCCGGACTGTTTTGTTCGCGGCAGATTGCCGGACAGGTGTCGGTGCCTTCCATGACCAGGCGGTAACCAAACTCGCTGTTGATTAATCTGTCATAGACCTGGTAACTGGCGCTGCCAAAGATCAACACCGGTTTATACGCGCGCATGAAATTGATATCGATCAAACGGCCGGAGCGGATAGGGCGCACCTTCTCGGCATCCTGCCCGTAATACAAAGCGGCAAAACGGGTTGTGCCCTGCTCACTGTAATACTCGAACACGATGTCGGCATTCGATAAACCGAACTGCGGGCGGCCGCTCCGTGGCAGGTTCTGCACTTTAATGAGGATCGGGCGTCTCTCTAAGATTGTCGGATCCGCCACCGCCAATCCGGTAAGCGGATTGATGTTGTCGGGGAAACCGGTCGGTCCGTAGCCTTCATCCGGGTAGGCTGGAGTAGGGGTTGCCGTTGCCGTCGAGGTGGCGCTGGGCTGCGGGGTGGGGGTGTCATTCGGTAGGAATGCTGTGGCGGTCGCCGTCGCTGATCTCGGGGTGGGCGTTCGCGTAGGTTTTGCCAGTCCAATGGAATCGCATGATGTCAGAATGATGCTGGATAGAATAACCAGCACGGTTAAGCTCGTTCGTTTCATATCCTCTCCCTACTGCTGCAAAGCTGAATATTCCATGGATGATAATGCCAAGTTTGTCTTTTTGCAACTGAGCGGCGATGAATCCGTATTTAATACAAAGGTGAACAGATCATTGTTGAGGGATGGCTGCCATTTTTCTCTGATAATTATACGTTGGGTAGCGCAGATCAGCCTGCGCCTGGGTCGCGCACCTCGTTTGATGAATCACCGGAAGAGAACTGGATCGATACAGAGCCATAGGTCATGCAGACCGGCACGGGGTCCCTTGCCCCCCGGCCCAAGTATTTTGAGTGTTGTTTGAAAGAACTGCATCAGGAAAAGCGTTTGAGGACCTTTGCATAAGAGTATAATGTTTCCGACAATGGAAACTCAGCCAAAAAAGCGTTTGACGCTAAAAAATTCTTCCAGGGGGCTGCTTATTCTGACGGCGGTCGCGCTATTCGGAGCCTGGTTGATTTTGACCCCGGACGGGCTGCTGGGTAAATCGGACGCTATCGGGTATTCCGTGTGTCATCGAATCGAGGCGCGCTCCTTTTTTATTGGCGACCGTCAAACCCCGCTGTGCGCTCGCTGCTCAGGCATGTACCTGGGGATGCTCGTCAGCCTGATTTACCTCCTGCGATACGGCCGCCGCACGGAGTTTCCACCTTTAAAAATTACTTTGCCTTTGAGCCTGTTCTTTGTCGCCTTTGGCGTGGATGGCTTGAATTCTTATATTCAGTTTTTTCCCAATGCCCCGGCCCTCTACCAGCCGACCAATCTTCTCCGGCTGATTACCGGAACAGGGTTGGGTATGATGGTGCCGGTTTTCCTGGTTCCGGTCTTTCATCAAATCATGTGGACTGAGCGCTCGGAACGCCCGGCTTTGGAGCGATGGTCACAGGCGGCTCCGTTGTTAGGGCTGGTGGGTTTAACCTCGCTGGCAGTTTATTCTGAAATTTCCTGGCTGCTATACCCGCTGGCGGTCTTGAGCGCCTGGACGGTCCCCATCATTCTAGGCATTTGTTACGCGCTGGTTTGGGTTATGATATTCCATAAGGAGAACACGTATGCCGGCCTAAAACAAGCCTGGGTGCCGCTGCTGGCGGGATTTACCACCGCCATGCTGCAAATTGGGCTGGTCGACCTGCTGCGCTATCATTTTACCGGCACCTGGGCAGGGTTTCAATTATAGGGGGCAACACCCCGGAGGAAATGAGATGTTGGAGTTATTTAGTGTTTTATCGGCTTTTGGGCTTTCAGCGAGTGCTGGTCTGAATGCTTATATTCCACTGCTGGTTGTGGCGCTGCTGGCACGTTTTACCGACGTGCTGAAGCTGCAATCGCCGTGGAACGCGTTGACCTCATGGTGGATCATCGGAATTCTGGTTGTTTTATCTACGATTGAATTCTTTGCTGATAAATTTCCGGCGGTCAACCACGTCAATGATATTATTCAGTCCTTTGTGCGGCCCGCGGCTGGCGCCATTGTCTTCGCTGCCAGCGCCGATGTAATCACCGATGTGCATCCGGTGCTCTCTCTGGGATTGGGGCTGCTGGTATCCGGCAGCGTCAACGCCGTCAAAACCCTGGCGGTACGTCCGGCGGTCACCGCCACGACGGCTGGCGCGGGCAATGTGCCGGTCAGCATGGCGGAAGATCTGGTCTCAACCGTGATATCCATTCTTGCGGTGGTGGTACCGGTGGTCATCGGCTGCCTTTTAGTGCTGGCAACTGCCTGGGTCATCTGGCTGCTTTACCGGCGCGCCAACCGCGAACATCCTTCGTATTAAGCGCCGCCTGCACCGTAATAGCCGGGGTCGGTGGGTGTTTCGCCGGAGGGATCCCAGACATACACCCAGTCTCCCTCGTTTGCCCAGTTGAACAACCACTGAGCGTCTCCAAGCGAGAAGTTAACGCAGCCGTGCGTTCCCTCATAACCGAACCACGCGCGCCAATATGCCCCATGCAGTGCGCGGGCCTGGTCAAAATACATGGTCCAGGGCACATCCTGCAGGTAATAGTAATCCGAGCGGTCGGCTTCAAAAGCGCCGGACATGGTCTCGGTTGGCTTTTTGGAATAGATTTGGAACAGGCCGGGCTGAGTGTAGAAGGGTTTGACCCCGGTGGCTACCATGGTGGCGAACACCAGCTGGTGGTTTTCGTACACAGACACAGTCTGGTCGTACAGGTTGACCTCGATCCAGCGCCCGTTGGTCACTCCTTCTGGCGGGGTGGTGTTGATGCGCACCTGGCGGATATACCGCCTTTCGACCCACTCGCCGGGACCGATCATGTACCAGTCGGTTTTATCAGCATTTTGCATGGTATAAATCTGCACCACATCTTCGCGGTAAAGGGTTTTATTGACCAAGGGTGCGGCGTAGGTTGGAGCGGTCCGCACCTCAGCGGTGTCGGTGATCCAACCGAAAGCGTTGCGCGGGGTGCGGGTGAATGCCAGCCCCTGAAAATCAGAATAGCCCACCGGCGATGCGCGCATCCATTCACCGCTGCCTAACTGGACGTATGGATTATCGTTGTAGTACGCCACATTGATGTACGAGACATAGCGCATTTCACCGGGATCGATGTAGCGGCTCGGGTTGGTGCCCTGGGTAGCGTCATCGAAGCTGGCGTACAGCGGCGCTTTTTCTGTCTTTTCCAGGTTGATGCGCGCGATGGAAACCGGTGATACCGTCAGTGCCGGGTCGGGCTTGACCGCCGGCAGCGGCCGCAGCGGCACCGACAGACCCATGCGCGCCAACTCGGTCAGCTTCGCCGAGGGGCCGAGCGGCAGGCAGTCAATGGGGTCATACAGGTATGAGTCTGGCAGGCAAAGCGGTTTGCCCTGATAGGGCCTGCTGTTTTGCGCGTTAACGGCTGTAAAGCTAAAAACGACGGTCACGAGCGCCAGAGATAAAGCGATTACCAGTAATCTAAATGCACGCTGCATGGGTTTTTCCTTGAATTCTTATCATAAAACTGAAGAATATTGCTCTATTTTACCGCAACCTTCGGGAATCTGTATCGCCCGCGGAACGATCGCGAAGCATCCCGCAGGGATGTGTTCCAGGTCGATTGGATCAGCAGCAAATTCGCGAAATCCAATCCCCCGCAAACTACCGCAAATGCGTATAATACCTCCGAGGAAAACAATCCATGACACTCGAACAAATGCCCGCAAAACATCCCGGCTTCTGGCAAGCATGGGTGATTGCTTCGCGGCCGAAGACACTGCCGGCAGCCGCCGCGCCTGTGATTCTGGGGTCAGCGGTGGCCTTTGCTGACGGCACCTTCCAGCCGGGTCCGGCTTTGGCTGCGCTGATCGGGGCGCTGCTGCTGCAAATTGGTGCCAATATTTCCAACGATTACTTCGATTTCAAAAAGGGTGCCGATACCGCCGCCCGGTTGGGTCCGCTGCGCGTGACCCAGTCTGGATTACTCACCCCGCGGCAGGTGGTTGCCGGGATGATCGTCGTTTTTGGCCTGGCTGCACTGATTGGTATATATCTGATTGCTGCGGCCGGCTGGGCGGTAGCGGTGATGGGCGGGCTGGCCATTGTGTCGGCGCTGGCCTACACCGGCGGTCCCTACCCGCTGGGGTACAACGGCCTGGGCGAGGTGTTTGTCTTCCTTTTCTTCGGACTGGTCGCTACCTGCGGTACCTATTATGTGCAAGCCGGGACGGTCAGCGGCGCAGCCCTGTTTGCGGCGATTTCCATCGGGCTGCTGATCGTGGCGATTCTGGTGGTCAACAACTTGCGGGATATCGAGACTGACCGGGCATCTGGCAAACGCACCCAGGCCGTCCGGCGGGGTGAACGTGGAACGGTGCGAGAATATACGCTGGTATTGATTCTGGCCTACGGCTTGCTGGGTTTTGCGGTTTTGAGGGGTTATGTTACCCCCTTGGCGCTGCTGGCCTTTTTGTCCATCCCAATAGCTGTGAAAATCCGGGGTCAGGTGGCAGTCACCCGCGGGCGGGCACTGAATGCGCTGCTGGCAGCCACTGGTCGGCTGGTATTGATTTTTTCACTGCTCTACAGCCTCGGGCTGGTCATCAGCCGTCTGACTGCCTAGGTCACATGCAGCCAGGGGCACAGACGCCGCTCCAGCCAGTCCACGGTGAAATATAGTCCCAGACCGAGCAAACTCATGGCAACCACCCCAGCATACATAGCCGGGTAGTTGAAGAGCGTGTTTCCGTTTAAATAGATGTAATATCCCAGACCCTTTTGAGTGGCGAAAAGCTCGGCGATATACAACACCGCCACGGCTGTCCCCACCGATTGGCGGAGCGCCGTCAAAACCCCGGGAATGCTGGCCGGGATGTACACGAAGCGGAATAAAGCCATTCGTCCGGCACCCAGGCTGCGCACGCTTTGTATTAATTCCGGCCGCAGGCTGGATGCCTGATCGCGTACCAGCACCAAAATTTGGAAGAACAGGATCAGGAAGATAATCACGATTTTGGCCAGGTCGCCGATGCCCAGGAAGAGAAGCACAATGGGCACAAACACCACCTTGGGGATGGGGTAAAGGATGTAAATCAGGGGGGCGAAGAATGCATCGGCCTTTTTTGACATTCCGAGCGCTAACCCGGCTGGCGCTGCCAGCAAGATTGCCAGCACGGTGCTGACGACCACCCGATAAAGGCTGGCCAGGAAGTGACCCGTCAATCCATTGCTCAATTCCTTGACGAATACGACCGTCACCTCCAGCGGCGACGGCAAAATGGGCTGGTTGACCAGCATGGCGGCGACCTGCCAGATGGCCAACAGCGCCAGCGTCGCCAGCAGCAGGTCTTTGCGTTTCACGCAACCTCCAGACGAACACGCAGGTCGCGGCATAACGCTGTGTATTCATCCGACTCACGGAAATCCGGCTGCAGCATATTGGGATTTTCGATGATGACCGGCTGCGTGTTTGGCGGGCGCCCGAGCAGCAAGATGCGGTGACCGAGCACTGCGGCTTCCTCGATGGCATGGGTAACGGTGACCAGGGTCAATCCGGTCTCATGCCACAATTCCAGCACCAGCCGCTGCAAACTTTCGCGGGTGGGTGCGTCCAGCGAGGAGAAGGGTTCGTCCATCAGCAGCAAATCAGGCTGCAGAGCCAGGGTGCGGGCGATCGCGGTCCGTTGGCGCTGACCGCCGGAAAGCTGCCCCGGGTATTGACCGGCAAACGGCAGCAGTCCGAGACGCTCCAGCCAGGGTTCAACCTCCAGCGTGCGCGTATAATCCGCGGGCGCGTGGACGCCGTCAGGGCCGTAGGAATTCCGCACCCGCAGACCCAGGCGCGCGTTTTCACGCACGGTTGCCCAGGGCAGCAATCCGTAATCCTGAATGATCAGCCCGGTTTGCGGCCGCGGCCGGGATAATATTTTCCCATCCACGTGGACATGACCGATTTGCGGCAACACCAGACCCGACAGCAGGTTGAGCAGGGTGCTTTTACCGCAGCCTGAAGGCCCTAACACAGCCCAGGCTTCGCGGCGTGCCACACTCCAGTTGAAGTCCTGGAAGATCGGCGCGTTTGGCTCGTAGGCGAAGGTCAGACCCTCGATTGAGATCATGCTTTAGGGTAACAGGCTCCCGTTGACGTTGTCGCTGAATTTGAGATCGACGGATAAATAACCTTTGGTTTTCACCCAGTCCAGCACATCCAGGAATTGAGCTTCGGTCGGCACGCCTTTGGTCGGGTAGGTGGGAACTTTGAAGCTGTCAGCCAGGGGAGCCGGCACCATTTTTTGTTCGACCATCAACGACGCATATTTTTGCGGATCCTGGTTGATCAATTCAACCGCTTCTTCGACAGCAGCCAGGAAGGCTTTGACAGCCTCAGGATTCTGGTCGATAAAAGGTTTGGTGAAGGTGATGATGCTGAAACTGTATTGCGGGTGCGCGGTATCATCCAACGCGGTGTATGCGCCTTCCTGCCTGGACAGGGTGACGAACGGCTCTGGCAGCGTGGCGGCTTTCAATTCGCCGCTGGATAGCAGCGACATACGGTCGGGGATCTTGGGAACGGCCACATAATTGATGTCAGCGGTCGTGAACCCTTCGGCTTCCAGCAGGCGGTCGGTCAGGTATTCGATGACTGTCCCCTGTGAAATACCAATGGATTGGCCTTTCAGGCTCTGGACATCACTAACACCGCTGTCTTTGCCAGCCATGATCGAGAAAAGCGCCTGGTCAGCTGTGGCTGTACGGGCGTAGCGTACGGCTTGCACCTGGATCTTTTCCTGGTTGAGGAACATCACCGAGGTTAATTCGTTCATGATGGCGTCGGTCTGCCCGGCAGCGATCAACTGATCGCGTTCCGGCGCTGAACTAACGGGGATAATTTCAACGGTCAGACCGTGCTTTTCATACAGGCCTTCTTCCTGTGCCACAATCATGGGCAGCACGTCCAGCACAGGCAGTAGAGCAACCCGGATATTGGTCGGGGAGGCGGGAGTGACCGGGCCGCAGGCAGCCAATACCAGGCTGGAAAGCATGACCAAAACAAAGGCGAGGGGTAGTGTCTTTTTGAACATGAGGATTCCTTTGAACTGTAAGGATTTTTTGAGGATTTTCACCCTGATTATACCTTTCAGGCGGCAAACCGCAACCATTTCTCACCGATCTGAGGGCCGATTTTGACGCGAAACTCCGCAATTCAACCAAGGTCACAGCAAATTAATCTATACTATTGTAGAGAACAGCACTCTCGCCATTGAATCCTTAAGGACTTTCGCTTAATTTTTTCATCACATTGGTAATATAAAAATTAGGGTCAAATTTCTGCACATAATCAACAAAGTCATGCTAAAATCTTAATCGTCCCAACAATTCCTCGGAGGTAAATATGTCAACCCTTAAGACGACGGCGACCGGTTATGTCGGTTATCGCGGGCGCGAAGGGCATTACGCGTTTCTCCTGCACCGGATCACCGGGCTGGGGACCGTTCTGTTCCTGGTCATCCATGTCATCGACATCGCTCTGGTGTATTTTTATCCCGCGGGCTTTTTAGATGCCTTGTCCGTTTACCAAAGCACCATTTTTGGCATCGGAGAGATCGCGCTGGTATTCTGCGTGTTCTTTCACGGGATTAACGGCTTGCGCATTGCGGTCTCAGATATGTTCTTGCCTAAAAGCTGGTCCATCGAAAGCGCGCGTAAGACCACCCGGTTTACATTGATCGCCACGCTGGTTCTCTGGCTGCCAGCGACCTTCATCATGGTGCGGAATATTCTCATCCACAACTATGGCATGTTCGGCGGGTAGGAGGCAGAAATGACAACAGTGACTGAATCTGTACGCCGCGTAAAAGTCAGCAGGAATTATGACCATATCGCCTGGAAGTGGATGCGCTACTCCGCGATGCTTTTGATCCCGCTGGTGGGGATTCATATCGTCCTGCAGGATGTGATCGTTGGGGTGCATTCCATGGACTTGAACTATGTTGCCGAACGGTGGGCAAATATTTTCTGGCGGGCATTTGATGCGCTGCTGCTCGGTTTTACAATGGCACATGGCATCAATGGTTTGCGGCAGGTATTGAATGACTTTATCCAAGGAGAACGCACTCGGAAAATTGTCAGCTGGGGGCTTTTCATCTTTTGGTTAGCGATTACCGCGTTTGGCGCCATAGCGCTGATCGGCGGGGTCCGGCAAGATTTCCCGTTGAATTAATTCAGGAGAGGCTGCATTCATGACCCAAACTCATGTTTTTGATGTGATCATTGTTGGCGGCGGCGGGGCTGGTTTGATGGCTGCTCTGAACGCCTCGCGCACAGCCAAAACGGCGGTGCTAAGCAAACTGTATCCCACGCGATCGCATACCGGGGCTGCGCAGGGCGGTGTTGGTGCGGCTCTGGGAAATTTGGAGGAGGATCGCTGGGAATGGCATGCCTTCGATACCGTCAAAGGCAGCGATTATCTGGGAGACCAGGACGCTATCGACTTTATGTGCGAGGAAGCCATCCAGGCGGTCTACGACCTGGAGCATTTTGGGCTGCCGTTTTCCCGCACGCCCGACGGGCGGATCGCACAGCGGCCTTTTGGCGGGCATACCAATAACGAGACCAAAAAGCCGGTGCGCCGCGCCTGTTACGCTGCTGACCGGACCGGGCATATGATTTTACAGACGCTCTACCAGCAATGCCTGCGCAATGGCATCAATTTCTACGATGAGTTCCAGGTGCTGGACCTGTTGGTGCAGGGCGGGGTGACCGCCGGGGTGGTCGCGGTGGAACTCGCCACCGGCGAGCTGCATGTTTTCCACGCCAAGTCGGTGATTTTTGCCACCGGCGGTCATGGCCGTATCTGGGATATCACCTCCAATGCCTATGCCTACACGGGAGATGGCGTGGCGGTTACACTGCGGCGCGGCATTCCAGCCGAGGACATGGAATTTTTCCAATTCCACCCTACCGGCATTTACAAATTGGGCATCTTGATCACCGAGGCTGTGCGCGGAGAAGGCGGTGTACTTTTCAACGGCCTGGGCGAGCGCTTCATGGAACGCTATGCGCCAACCATCAAAGATCTGGCATCGCGTGACGTGACCAGCCGGGCTATTTACCTGGAGGTCAAGGAGGGCCGCGGTATTAAGGGCAAAAACTACGTTTACCTGGATATTCGCCCGGAGACGGTTAATTTATATGCCGAGAAAGACGGCCGCACCAACCCTGACGGCACCCCTTACCGTGTCACCGCTGAGGAAATTCTGGCAAAAATCCCGGATATCGCCGATTTCTGCCGCACCTACCTTGGAGTGGATCCCGTCAAAGATCCCATGCCCATTCAACCCACTGCGCACTATGCCATGGGCGGCATCCCGACCGACAAATTCGGTCAGGTGGTGATTGACGATAAAAACACAGTATTTCCCGGACTTTTTGCCGCCGGAGAATGCGCCTGCGTTTCTGTCCACGGTGCCAACCGCCTTGGCACCAATTCTTTGGTTGACCTGATCGTGTTTGGCAAACACTCTGGCTTACTGGCGGCTGCCTATGCCAATGGGAGCAGCCTGCCATCGCTGCCGAACGACCCGACGGATTTCTCCCGGCAGCAGATCGATCAGTTGATGAACGGCAGCGGCAGGGAAAAGGCCGCCAACCTCGGACGTGAAATGCGCCAGGTGATGATGGACAATGTGGGGGTGTTCCGTACCGAGGAAGGTTTGGCTCAGGCGGTGGAAAAGGTTCAGGAATTACGGGAACGCTTCAAACAGGTCAAGGTCGGCGACACCAGTAAAATATTCAACACTGAATTGCTGAATACCTGGGAATTGGGCAACATGCTCGACCTGGCGCTGGTAACTTCGATTACCGCGCTGGATCGCAAAGAGTCGCGCGGTGCTCACGCCCGCGATGACTTCCCGAGCCGCGATGACCAGAACTGGCTCAAGCACAGCCTGGCATGGATGGATGGCGATAAGGTTCGCCTGGATTATAAACCGGTCGTCATTACCAAGTATGCGCCCAAAGAACGGGTTTACTAATTAGGAGGCAGTCATGGAAATTCGCTTACGAGTATTTCGCTTCCAACCTGAAAAGGATCAACGCCCGCGGTATGATGTCTACACCATCGAGACTGACCCGAATGAACGGATCCTCGACCTGCTCGAGTATGTCCGCGGTGATGTTGATGGGTCGTTGAGCTTCCGCCGCTCATGTGCGCACGGCGTGTGCGGCTCGGATGCCATGCGGATCAATGGGCGCAATCTGTTGGCCTGCAAAGTTTTGGTTAAGGACCTCGGGACCAGTGAGATCACGGTCGAGCCCCTGCTTGGCTTGCGGGTGATCAAGGATCTGATCGTGGATATGGATCCGTTCTTTGATCATTTCAAGTCTGTTCTGCCGTATTTTATCAACGATGATGTTCCAGAGGATGGCAAGGAATTCAGGCAGTCTCCAGATCAACGCGAGCGCTATGATGACACGACCAAATGTATTTTATGCGCAGCCTGCACCACATCCTGCCCATCATTCTGGTCGCACGAGCAGTATGTCGGCCCGGCTGCCATCGTCAACGCTCACCGCTTCATTTTTGACAGCCGCGACGCAGCCGCCGAACAGCGTCTCGAAAAGCTTAATGAACACTTTGGGGTGTGGCGCTGCCGCACAGCCTTCAACTGCACCGAAGCCTGCCCGAGGGAGATCAAGGTTACCCAGGCCATTGCGGAAGTAAAACGCGTCTTGATCAGTGGGAAAATTGAATAACATTAAATAACTTTCCAGAAAAAGCATGATCCATTCAATAGGGCGGCTGCCGGCCGCCCTATTGCTATGGGTCAGGTACCCGGCTGCGGCGTGTGACACTTTAATTACCTTATCAGACTCTGTATAATGTAATTAAGACAAAACCTTCGATTCAAAAAGAAAGGAGGCTGCAATGTACGTTACGATTTTGACCGGACGCGTTGCGCAGGAAAATTGGATACCGCTGGCTCGTTTATTCGAAAGAATTGTCACCAAGAAACCACCGGCCGGGCTGATGAAATCCTGCCTGATACAAAGCGAGGATGAACCATCCCGCTGGCGAATCGTATCCATGTGGTCTGCAAAAGCCGCCTTCGAGAATTACGAATCGACCGGGCAGCCTGAAAAATACGCTGAATTGATGTGCGACGCGGGCACCGTCCCATACCGTCACGGTTACCTGACGCAAGGCTGGTACGAAAGAGTCTAAAAGCACTACACGCCGGGGTTCCACACCTGAACTCTATGCTTACGCGTCTCGTTCAACTCGATTTGAATGCTCACTTGCGAATCGCGCAACGTCTTCCCAATACCGCCTCCACGACGCCGGTCATCGGCGAGCCTGAACATATCCTGCAGACGGTAAACGCCTTAATTAATCTGGTTGCTGTTTTTGCATCCACCTGATCCTCAGCGGGGATTGATTATTCCGGGTTACAATTAGGCTTTACACACACCGTCGACGGAAGGCAAGTTATGACTGATCCAAAATGGTTGGCATGGGTTCAGCAGGTGCAGGCGTTAGCCCAGGACGGGCTGGCTTATACACAAAATCCGTTCGATCTCGACCGCTACCGGGCGCTGCAAAACGTCGCTGCGAAGATCATGGCGCAATATTCTTCCATTGAATTTGAAAAAGTGGACGGATTATTTACCCACCAGGCAGGATATGCCACTCCCAAACTTGACTGCCGCGGGGTCGTGTTTAACGGTGACAACCTGCTCCTGGTAAAGGAACTGGTGGATGGCGGCTGGACCTTGCCCGGCGGCTGGGTGGATATTGGGGAATCACCTTCCCGGGCGGTGGAGCGTGAAGTGTTGGAAGAGTCAGGCTTTGTGGTAAAGGCCCTCAAGCTGCTGGCATTGGATGACCGTTCAGAACCGCGTCACGGGCATCCGCCCTTTATATTCCACACCTATAAACTGTTTATTCTCTGCGATTTGATCGGCGGGAAACCCGCGGACAGCATCGAAACCGCCGGAGCTGCGTTTTACGCAGAAGATGAAATTCCGCCGCTTTCAGTCATGCGCGTGTCGATGGAACAAATCCAGCGCATGTTTGAACATCACCGCAACCCGCAGCTGCCTACCGAGTTCGATTAATTTGACGATGCCGTTACAATCCTTTTTTACCCGTAGAATTAACGTTTTTATCAGCATAGCTGCCATCGTTGTAATGGTCAGCGGCTGCCAATCCACGGGTGATCCTACTTTAACCTCCACTGCGAATCTTCCAGCGCCATCGGTGACTACCGTTCAAGAGCCTACCCCGGTTCCGCCGACCCCTACCGTTACACCCATCTATCTGGTCCCTGAAGACCAGTTGAAGGGTTTGCCTATAAATTTCTTTCATCCATGGACCGGCGATCTTTCCATGGCGGTTGAAAAATTGGTCGCGGAATTCAATCAGGTCAATGAATGGGGCATTCAGGTGACCGCGGTGTCTTCCGGTTCGAGCATGGCATTGGCGGAAACTGTCGAAAACGGTTCTGACGGCGAATTAATGCCCCAGGTAGTGCTGGCACCTTCGGAACATCTGCTGACCTGGCTGGACCGAGAAAACCGCATTCGGCCGTTAAATGACTTCATCGCCGATCCGGTTTTAGGGTTATCCGAACAGGCGCGGGTTAATTTTCCGCTGGTATTTTGGCAGCAGGATCAGCTGGGCGGTATGCAGGTCGGCATTCCAGCGCAGCGCGATACACCGGTGATTTTCTACAACCAAACCTGGGCCTCTGAGTTAGGATTTAACACCCCTCCCGCGACAATCGACGCCTTCAAAGAACAGGCCTGTGCGGCAGCCGATATTAACAGTCACGACCGGTTCGCCGCCAATGACGGCACTGGCGGCTGGATCGTCAATACGGATGGGCAGGTTGTTTATTCGTGGCTCATGACCTTCGGCCTGGAAAATGCGCTGGCGGGTGATCCATTCGCCTTCAATTTTAATCAGCCAGCCACGGAACAAGCCTTTACCTTTCTGCGCTCCATGGTTGATGAAGGATGTGCCTGGTTTGCCCGCAGCACAGCGTCCAACGAGTATTTTGCCAGCCGTCAGGCATTGATGGTTTCAGGCAGCCTGACTGACCTCTCATTACAGGCGAAGACTCAGGAACGTTTGGAATCAACGGATGTTTGGACGATTCTGCCCTACCCGGATGGGGACCGGACGGTGTCTGTGACCAGTGGTTTATCGTTTGGGGTAATGGTTGGCACACCGCAGCAGGAGCTGGCCTCCTGGCTGTTCGTCCGCTGGATGAGCCAGCCGGAAAACAATGTACAACTGCTGCTGGCTGGCGGCGGGCTGCCGGTAAACAATCTTACAGCCGAATTGGCCGAACAACAGATGGATAGCCCACCGGCCTGGGCTGAATCGATAGCCTGGATTCCGTCCATGAAATCCACGCCTACGGCAGCCAGCTGGCGCATCGCCCGCTTTGTTCTTCAAGACGCTTTCTGGTACGCGATGCAAAGTTCCACGACAGTAGAGGATATTCCCCTCATCCTGGAACAGCTCGATGCCACGATCGCCGAGGTGGAGTCAGTTCAGGGGCAGTGAACCTGCTCACATAAAAATGCGCAGGCCGGCCTGAATTGCCTGCAGATTTCCCTGGCAGGCCAGCGATACTTCGGTATGCGGTGAAAAACCGCAGCGCGGGCAATCGATATCTGCCCGGCCTTTCAGGTAACAGCCTTGCTGCAGGCTGCCATCCGGGTTGGCATTATCGATCAGCGTATCGCGGCAGGTCCAGCTGTTGCGTTTGAGCGCTTGCAGTGCGGCGTTGGAGTTTAATACACGTACCCCGGATTGTTTGAGCTGGATGACTTCATCCAGCAGCTTTTCGCGCCGCTCAAAATCCAGGAATAGGTCATCTTTGTGGTTGAAGGGGTAATAAAACTGCAGGGTGATGCCGCGGAACATTGTATTTAAGTAGGTTAACAGGTCGGGGATTTCGCGGGCATTGACCGCGTTGACCGTCACATGCGCAAACAAGCGCGGGTGGGCGCTGGCGTGCACATTGGCGATCACTTGATCAAAAATATTCGCCCCGCGCAGCGCATTGTGGGTTTCGCGCAAACCGTCGATACTCACCCACAGCACATCCGTGGGAACATCCAGCGGCAAGGTGCCGTTGGTGGTCATGCCAACGCTGAAGAAACGCTGGCGGGCGTAACCGACCAGGTCGTGGGGGCGGCGCGATCCATCCCGCCAAAGAAGGGGCTCGCCCCCTTCGAAGATTACCATACGGTTACCCCGTTCGTACAGCGAATCGAGGATGCGGCAGGCTTGTTCAAAACTCGGGCCTGGGGATTCCAACGCGAAGAATGGGCACTGCTGGCAGCGCAGGTTACAGTTGTATGTCAGCTTGAAGGAAGCCAGAAACGGTTTGCGCCGCGTGAGGAGGTAATTTTGCAGTACGTACCCTGCCTGGGCCAGTCTTCCCGGGCGAGTGGGCGTTGGATTGAGCATACGCTTATTGTAGCAGAATCGCGACCCAGGTATTTTAAGAGCAGCCTGGTCCTGTGCTGCACCTCGGTTCAGAATGACATATTAAACTGACGCTGGAAAAACTCTTGCGACAGGCAGTGTAAGTGGAGGCTCTTGTTTTTTATTGATGTTGAGCTTAACGCATCAGGACTTCGAGGTTTTTTTGTGAAATCTCCCTGACCGTGTCATGCAGGCTGTTGCCGTGGGCATCCATGGTCACTACGACCGGGAAATTTTGAACCCTTATCACCCAGATCGCTTCGGGCACCCCAAAATCCAGCTTGTACACGCCCAGGACTTCCTTAACCGATTCGGCAATATAGGAAGCGGCGCCGCCGATGGCATGGAAATAAACCGCCGGCACTTCCTGGCAGGCTTGCAGCGTCTTGGCACCCATCCCGCCCTTGCCAATCACGCCTTTCATATTGAATAGCCGCATGACATCGCCTTGATAGGGTTCTTCGCGAATGCTGGTTGTGGGACCGGCAGCTACAAAGCGGTATTCCTTGGTCGCCAGACCTCCCACTACCGGACCGCAGTGGTAGATAATACCGCCGTCCAGGATTGGCTTGATGGCTTCGAACACAGCCTGGTCTTCCGGGCTGACCGCGGCAGTCGGGTGAATGAAATTGTCTGCGATCCATTTGTGAACCGCGTCCCGTCCGGTGATCATCACCCCGGACAGCTCTACCGTCTCCCCTACTTTAAGATTCCTGATCTCGTCAGCAGAAATTGGTGTGCTTAATTTGGTAACCATCATTCCTCCGCCTATTCGTAAGAAACAGTATCGCCGGTCAGGGTCATCTTGCGCCGACGGTAAGCCCAGCACATGTATGAAACGGAGACAAAGTAGGAGGCGGGCAGGCGGTAGGTGGATTTGATTTTCGTTCCCAGCACGGTCGCTTTACCGCCAAAGCCCATCGGGCCAATCCCCAGTTCATTCGCTTCCCTGGTGATCCTCTTCTCAAGCTCCTGCAATGCTTCATCCGGATTGGCGCCATCCACATCCTCCAGCAGGACTTCCTTGGAGGCGGCATACGAAGTGCCCCGGTCGCCGCCAATGGCGACGCCAAGAAAACCAGGCGCGCAGCCCTCGCCCTGCGCCCGATGCACGGCATCCAGCACCACCTTGCGCACCCCTTCCAGGTCCCGGCCAGCCTTTACGCGGTTATCTGGCAGGGAGTATTGGGCGCCAACATTCTCGCAGCCACCGCCTTTTAAAATCAGATCCACCGTCAAAGTATCGCCCTCCACCTGGGTAAGGTGAATGGTCGGAAAATATTCGTCACCCAGGTTGTTGCCGGTGTTTTTTCCGCTCAGCGAGTCCACCGCGTTGGGGCGCAGGTACGTTTTTTGCGTTGCCAATGCTACCGCTGCGCGTATTTGTTCGGTTAATGCCCCCGCGTCATATGTGGAAGGATACTGCACAAAGAATATCGGGGTTCCAGTGTCCTGGCAGATCGGGGTGGAATTCTTCCGGGTCATTTCCACATTTTTGATGATGGTCTCCATCGCACTGCGCGCGGCGGAACCCGGTTCTTCGCGTTCCAATGCAGCCCGCAGCCGTTTTTCCACCGGTGCCGGAAGATCCGTTGAAGTCATACGGACCAATTCTAAGATTTCCTGGGTAAGATCGCTCTTCATGTTATTACCTGCATCCTTTCGCCAGCCGGAATAGGTTTGTTGCTAATGCGTCCGTTCATATCATTCCACGAGTCTGATTTGCCCCGTAAAAAGTTTTGCTACAAATCAGGTGCTTTATGGCAAAAATTATAGGTGATTCTTGAATATGTGGCAACAATTCTTCGGTCATTAATATGCGATGTCAATCCTGGATCGACAAACAGCAACCTTTGCTGCAGAACGAGACATCCGCAATTCACCTTTCCTGGGCAGCAGATCGCCAGGTTTTTTGTCGAGAGGGTAATCTTGGGTTTGGCTGGTGATCATGACCAGGTGGCGTTGTATCCCCCGGATTTAGCGGGCACAATCGGACTCCGCCGTATTCAGCAGCGACCGGGTAATTGTTGACCGGGCACCTTTCACGTTGCAGCCTCGAAGGATCAAAAAAAATTTTGTACTTTCTCAGTTAATCCGAGAGACAGCCCCTGTTTCGTGTCGAAAGCCCTATCGATTTTTCTTCGCCAGCCTGGCAGTCTTTTCTGCCAATGCCTTGATCGACAGCCGCTCCTTGCCCTTGATGTAGGTCTCCAGCAGGTCGCCGATGGGATCCGCCCAGGCCGGCGGCACATCGCGCATCACGCCCAGCACATTCCCCACCAGCCCGCCGTTGCAGTCAACGTCATAACCGGCTTTGGCCAGCAGTGACATGGTTTCGCTGAAATCGCCGCCCCCATACCACAGGGCGAACATATCAGCTGCCAGGTTGGGGTAGGCGTGAATCCAGTTATAGCGCTCGAAATGCTTGTCCAGCTTCAGCCAGGCTGCCGTTGGATCCGTTTCAGCCTGGAGCACGCTGAAACAGAATTCCAGTTTGGCGGCGTACTCGCTTTTAGCCGGGATGAAGCGGGCGGCTTCCTGCAACAGAGCGCGCGGATCATCCATCTCGAAGGCTAATGAAGTGAGCACCGCGGCATAGATTTCGCCATACACGCCGTTGCGGGCGTGCGAGATCACCGCGTCGATGTGCGCCAGGCGGGCGGCTTCCAGCGGGTCGGCCGGCGCCAGCATGCCGCAGACCATGCCGCGCATCTGCGCCCCAATCCAGTCGCAGTATGGGTTGAGAAAGCTGCCGGATTCCGGCGGGTAAATGCCAAGATTCAGGTTGCGCAGGGCTACCCCTTCGGCTGAAACGCCGTAAGGCAGCTGCCTGACCCATTCATCGGCCAGCGCGTCTGAGGTGATGGACCCGCCCATTTTTTCATATACATCCAGCAGCAGCAGTTCGTAAACCACATCATCATTCATGGTTTCAGGCTGGGTGATATAGCCGCGGATCTCACCATACACTGCGGCGATCTGCGCGCCTGTGTAACCCTCGATAGCTGTGCCGAAGGAACCGCCCGCCAGCTGACCGATCCAGCCCTGCAAAATGCGCGCGGCATAGGAATCTTTCCACCCTGAGGGGGGGTTATCCCCTTGCGCGGCTGGCATGGCGGCTTTGATTTCTTCCCATTCAGCCGGATGCTCATACTGGTGATACGGATGTCCTTCGATTTTAGGGGCTTCGCGCAGCGCTTTCATGATGCGGGCGCTCACCACCCGCAAATCGGTCAAATTGTTGCCGGCTTCCAGCGCCCGGCCTTCGGGGATCAATGCCTCCGCCGCGCTGACATCATACCCCTGGTTGGCCCAGTCCTGCGCCATGCCCTGAAAGAACACATCCGGCGCTGAGGATCCCGGTACTTTAACATTCCAGAACCAGCGCAGTAATTCGTCGCCGTGCGGAAATTCCATATCCGACTTGATCCAATGCGAAGCCTCCTTGCGCCGGTCCACCGGCACAGCGTTGGTGCGCATTTCGCGTTCAAGCTGCCAGGCTTGTTTTTTCATCTTTTCACTCCACTTCTCAGACAGTTTGCTTTTTCTTCAAACGCATCGAGTACACGAACAGAGCCACCAGGGTCGCCAGATAGGGCACCATGGAGGTGAATTGCGACGGGATCGAGCGCTGCAGGAACAGCCCCAGACCATCGGTGAACCCGAACAGCAGTGAAATAAGCGCAATCCCGGTGGGATTGCCCGAGACCAGGATCACTGCCGCCAGTGAAATCCAGCCGCGGCCCGCAGACATCCCTTCCGAGAACAGGGTTACATAACCCAGCGAGAGGAATGCACCGGCAAGCCCGCACAGGACGCCGCATAGAATCAACGACCAGATCCGGATGCGGTTAGCGGAAACGCCGCTGGTATCCAGACAGGTGCGGTTGTAACCGGCAGCCCGCAAGCGCAGCCCGAAACGGGTTTTGAACACCAGGTAGCTGACCAGAATGGTCGCGATCAGGGCAATATACACGATCAAATTTTGCCCGCTGATGATGTCTCCCAAATAGGGGATATCTTCGATCAGTGGTATATCGATTTTAGGGATAGGGATGATCTCCGGGCTCGAAAATGCGCCTTTCACCTTAAAGATTTGACGCAGCATATAAGTGGTCACGCCTGCAGAAAACAGATTCAATCCGATGCCGGTTATGAATTCATCCATCTTCAGCACCACCGCAAACAGGATGAAGATCAACGCCATGAAAATGGCACCCAGGATAGCGAAGAGAATCCCGATTTCCCACGAATGGAAGTAATACGACCCCAGCATCCCAAAGAACGCACCGCTGAGCATCATGCCTTCCATGGCGATGTTGAAGATTCCGGCATAGTAAGTCAGCGATCCGCCCAGAGCAGCCAGCAGTATGGGGGTTGCCGACGTGATCATGCCATTGATCAGTCCAAGGAAAATGTTCATACGGCTCTCTCCCTCATCTTTCGCCTGGCCTCAATTTTTGCAAAGAATGTTTCAAAGGTGCCGCGCCCGGCGACCACGATCAGCACAATGACGGCCTGCAAAACCTGGATCAACTCTCTTGGAACGGCCGTGATCAATTCCATGCCGAGGGAACCGGTTTGCAGCACGCTGAAAAAGAACCCAAAGAGCAGGGTCAGGAATATCCCGGAATTGGCTACCATGGCGATCATCACCCCATCCCAGGCATAATTACCGCCGATATCTTTAATGAAGCGGTGCGGCCCCGCCATGACGACCAGCCCGCCAGCCAATCCGGCCAACGCGCCAGTCAGCAGCATGACGACGATATAGTTTTTACTGATGTTCACCCCGCCCAGGCGGCTGAACAGGCTGTTTTGCCCGGATAAGCGCCATTCATACCCGGCTGTTGAACGGTTGACAATGAACCAGATGATCACAAAAGCCAGGACCATGACCAGGATGCTGGAGTTGAAACTTCCCCATTCCGGCATCCAGCCGCTTCTGGCGATGAGCGGCGTCTGGGGATGGTTGGCGTTCTTTTCGAAGAATGGATATGTAATCGCCCAGTAGGTGAAGAAATCAGCGATCATATTCAGCATGAGGGTGGTGATGAACTCGCTCATGTTAAACCAATGCTTGAGCATCGCTGCCACACCTGACCACAATGCCCCACCCAGCATCGCCAGCAGGAGCAGCAAGGGCACCATCAGCAGCGGCGGCAGATCGATATACAGACCGCCGATGGTGGCAAATAACGCGCCCATCAATAACTGACCGGGCTGCCCCAGGTTGACCGTTCCTGCTGCGAAAGCCAGTGAAGCTGACATGCCCGTCAACACCAGCGGGACGGATTTGCTTAAGGTGTAGGTGATCTTAGCCGGCGCCAGAGAATAAGCGAACAGGTTGTAATAGGTGTCCAACGGGTTATATCCCTGGACCAGCATTACCAGCGCGCCCAGCAGAAATGCCACCAAAACACCCGCCAGGTTGACAAGCAGTTTACGCGTCATAAGCTGCTCCTTCGAGCATCAGATAACCCACTTCCGTCACATTGGTCTGTTCAGTGACCAGGTCAGCAACCACTTTACCCTTATGCATCACTGCAATCCGATCGGAAAGCCGGAAAAGCTCTTCCAGATCGGCAGAGATCAAAAGAATCCCGCGGTTTTGCGCCCGCATATCCATGATCTGCTGGTGTACATACTCGATCGAACCGACATCCAGTCCGCGGGTAGGCTGATCCAATAAAATGAAAGGCGCCTCCAGCAATAGCTCGCGCCCGAGAATCACCTTCTGCTGGTTGCCGCCGGAGAGCGATTTAAATAACGCCTCACCCGAAGACATCTGGACATCGAACTTCTGCTGAACTTCATCCGTGAAGGCGGCAGAATGCTTAAAATCCAGCACCCGGCCGGCCCACCGCGTAAAGTTTTTGTTCAGCCGGTAATGAGTCATGATGATATTTTCAGTGATGTTTGCCAGGACGCTGGCCCCCATATTCCCGCGATCCTGGGGCACAAAAGCCACATGCTTGCGTTTCTCCAGGATGGATATTTGGGTGATGTCTTTCCCCACGGCTTTGATGATCCCTTTTGTCGGTTCGAGCAGCCCCATGATCACATTGACCAGCTCCAACTGCCCATTCCCTTCGACTCCGGCAATGCCAACGACTTCGCCGGCGCGCACCTGAAGATTGATATCGATCAAGCGCGGGCGCTTGTCTGGATCGGTGTAATTCAAACCGATGGCCTCGAAAAATACCTCGCCCGCCGGCTGCGGCTTGCGAATCGCTTCGAAGATGACCTCGCGTCCAACCATCATCTGCGCCAGGCCGGCTTTTGTGGCATCCCTGGCCTCGATAGTGCCAACTTTCTTTCCCCTTCGCAGGACAGTGATGCGGTCTGAAAGCTCCAGCACTTCTTCGAGATGATGGCTGATAAATAAAATCGTTTGCCCGTTGTCGCGCAGTCGTTTTAATTCGCCAAATAACTGCGGAATCTCCTGCGGGGTTAACACCGATGTTGGCTCATCCATAATCAAAATGGAAACATTGCGGAATAATAACTTCAAAATTTCAACTTTTTGCCGCGCAGCGACGGAAATATCTTCAACTTTCGCATCCGGGTCTAAATTAAAGTTAAATTCCTCGATTTTCTGTCTAACCAATTCCCGGGCTTTTTTGGCATCCAGGTGATCAAGAAATTTGACCGGTTCGGAACCCAAAACCACATTTTCCCAGACGGTGTACTGCGAAACCAGCATGATCTCCTGATGAACCATGCCAATCCCGGCCAGAATAGCTTCACCGGGGTCTAAAAACTTTACCTTCTTTCCGTCGTGAACAATTTCACCCGAATCGGCAGGCTGCATGCCATACAGGATCTTCATCAGGGTGGATTTTCCAGCCCCATTTTCTCCCACGATGGCGTGGATCTCCCCTTTGCGGAAGGTTACGCTGACCTCATCCAGCGCCACCAGCGAGGGCGGAAAGATCTTCACGATCCGATTCATCTCGATAATATCGGTCACCGGAAAAATCCTTTCATAACCATATATTCCGGGGATGCAGGACTGGCCGGCACCCCCGGAAAAATACGGGTTTCTGGGATTACTTTTTAGGGAACGTAAATTTCAACTTTGAGGGTGCCGTCGATGATCTGCTGGCGCAAATCATTTACCTTGTCGACAATGGACTGCGGAAGGATGTCCCCATTGTCTTCAAAGGTCACATCCACACCCTTGGTAGCCAGGCCGTAGTTCAAAACCTGACCCGGTTCGTAAGTGCCGTCCTTGATGGTGGCGTAGATATTGGTAATAGCCAGGCCGATATCCTTGATGTCGGAGGCAACCACATGCCCCGGAACCAGGGCGTTCTGGTTGGTGTCCACACCGATCGAGTACAGGTCGCGTTCGCCGGAAGCCTGCAGCACGCCCATCCCGGCAGCGGCAGCGATCTGGAAGACAATGTCCGCGCCCATATCATACAGCTGCAGCGTGGCCTGCTTGCCCTTGGCGGTATCCACCCAATCGCCGAGGTATTTTCTTTCCATGACGATCTCGGGGTCGACGTACTTGGCGCCGTTTTCGTAGGCGAACATGAAGGCATCGATGACGGGATCCTGGTCGCCGCCGACTGCGCCGATGAGCTTCTGTTCATTGACATTCGGGATACTGGTGTCGAGCGTCAGCATACCGGCTACGACACCCGACAGGAACGCGCTTTCCTCTTCGATGTAATCGACAGAGGTAACGGTGCCCTTTTCATTCTGAACGACTGTATCCAGGTTGACGAAGATCTTCTCCGGATACTTATCGGCATATTCCATGACCAGGTCCTCGAAGCCGTAGGAAATGACAAAAATGACATCCGAGTAGCCTACAGCCGCCTCGATAGAGGGTTCGAACTGTGCAGGATCGTAGCCGCATTCGATGGTGCGGATTTCCACCCCATAATCCGCTTTGAGTTGATCCATGCCCTTTTGACCGGAGTCGTAGAAAGCATTGTCTCCCAACGATCCGTTGATCAGATACACAACTTTGGTGGTCGTGGGTTCAGCCGCTTTGGGTGAACACCCGGCAACCGCAACAGCGATGATAGTTAAGACGGTTAAAAACATAACGAGCTTTTTCATATTTCTCTCCTCTATGCTTATTATTCAAAACCAACTTCGAAACAGAAAATCCTCTCTCCTGGTCACCTCCGTGGTTAATGAACAATGGGAATCAAATGTTATTTTTTGCTCTGGCATTAATGAACGCTTCGACCTCATCTCTGCCCGGGATGGATGTCTGGGCGCCCAGACGGGTGACCGCCAGCGCAGACGCCGCGGTGGCATACAATAAAGCTTCATAGGGGTTTTGACCGTTCAAAATGGATGCTGCATATCCACCGGTGAAAGTGTCACCGGCCGCTGTTGTATCCACAACCTTAACCTTAAATCCGGGCTGGAATAATTGATCCTGTGCATTATGCAGGACGGCCCCGTTGGATCCAAGCGTAATGATAACATTATTCACTCCCTGATCAAGCATGGAATGAGCTGCGGTATGCGCTGATGCCAGACCGGTCACAGGCAGGCCAGTCAGTGCGGCAGCCTCCACCTCATTCAAGATCAGGGTATCGACCTTTGAAAGAATGTCCGAAGGAATGACATAGAACGGCGCCGGATTTAAGATGACTCGAATGCCCTCAGCCCAGGCACGCTCAATGATCGCGTGGATGGTCGGCAGTGGGATTTAGATCGGA
>JAJZTR010000002.1:23695-37109 GCA_021848775.1 Chloroflexota bacterium
GATTTCATGCTGCAATAATATCAGGTCGGACCCCTGAACCGCGGGCCATTGCTGATGGATGAGTTCCGGCGTGACCATGCCATTGGCGCCCGCGACGATGATGATCCGGTTCTCGCCGCTGTCCTCAACCAGGATCGTGGCGGTGCCGGTGGAGACTCCATCCAGCCGGATCACCCCGGAAGCATCCACGCCGGTTGAAATCAGCGATTCGACCAGAACCAGCCCAAAAGCGTCCTTGCCAACGCAGCCTATCATTCGGGTAGACGCCCCGGCCCGCGCTGAAGCCACCGACTGGTTGGCACCTTTGCCGCCCGGAATCAGGTGAAAATCAGATCCTGCCAGGGTTTCCCCCGCTTGCGGAATTCCTGGCGTGCGGACGACCAGGTCCATATTCAGACTGCCAATAACGGTGATGTACCCCATGTTATATTTTCCTTTCGGCAGCCGGAACGCGTTTGAATTGCATCATCGCTATGATTATTCGACGTTTCTCCATTTTTAGATCACGCGGTAATCCTAAAAATGCACAATGGATTCAAAATGCACGTGTGTATATCAGAATAGCGTTTGCCTTCCCAAAGGTCAATTGGATAAATGTAATGTTTCCGGGAAAACTTTGATGATGAAGTCACGCTTTTTTAAGGTTGATTAAGATACTCTTTTAGTTCATTCCAAAACCCTTCTGCCGGGCAGCGAAAACCCCACAAATGGTTCATTGCCCGGGTTAAAGGCTATTTGCCCATGTTGATTCTATAATTGACACAAGCAGCTTTGTGCCAAGAGGACCAAACCATGAAACACCAAGAAATCATCGCGACCATGAACCTGACGGACAAGATTGCCTTTTGTTCCGGTGCGAGTCAGTGGAAAACGAAGGGATTCCAAATGTACAGCATCCCTTCCATTCTAATGACCGACGGCCCGCATGGATTGCGTAAAGTGCTTACGTCAGAAGACGCGCTCGGCGATGAGGTAAGCCACAACGCCACCTGCTTTCCGACAGCCAGCGCGACCGCATGTTCCTGGGACCGCGCCTTATTGCAGGAAATGGGGCAGGCTCTGGCTGATGAGGCCTTGAAAGAACAGGTCTCGGTCATCCTGGGGCCGGGTGTCAACATTCAACGCAATCCGTTGTGCGGCCGCAATTTCGAATACTTTTCAGAAGACCCATATCTGGCAGGCGAGATGGGGACAGCCTGGATTCGGGGCGTGCAGAGCAAGGGCATCGGCGTTTCGCTGAAGCATTTTGCCGGGAACAACCAGGAACATCTGCGCATGACCTCTGACAGCCTGATCGACGAGCGGGCACTGCGCGAAATCTATTTGCCCGCCTTCGAAAAAGCGGTCAAGACCGCCAGGCCTATTACCGTCATGTGCGCCTACAACAAACTCAACGGGACCTATTGCAGCGATCATGCTTATTTGCTGCGGGAGATCCTGCGGGGTGAGTGGGGATTTGAGGGTGTGGTCATCAGCGACTGGGGAGGGATGGGCGACCGCGTGAAAGCCTTCGAGGCTGGCCTCGATCTGGAAATGCCGGGAGTTGTGGGCCTGTTTGACGCAGATGTTCTGGCTGCGGTAGAAAAAGGCGGACTGGCTGAGGAACGAATTGACGAATGCGTCGACCGCCTGCTGGAAATGGTTGATGCAGCGGACAAGAACAAAAAAATCAATTTTACCTATGATGTCGAGTCGCACCATCAATTGGCCAGAAAAATTGCGGCACATTCAGCGGTATTGCTGAAAAACCAGGACGGGATCTTACCCATCCAGTCTTACCAGAAAATTGCGGTGATCGGCGCTCTGGCAAAATTTCCGCGCTACCAGGGAGCCGGCAGTTCGATTGTCAACCCGACGAAATTATCCAGCGCCTTGGACGGCTTCAAAGCGTTGGGCTTTGAAATCAGCTACTACCCCGGTTATTTGTTGAAAGGGGTTGGAAGCCAGACTCTGGTGGATGAAGCGGTGGTTGGGGCGAATAAATCAGATATTGCCATTATCTTTGCCGGTCTTACCGGCGAATATGAATCCGAGGGTTTTGACCGCAACACGCTTTCCATGCCCGAAAGCCAGAATGAACTGATTCGCCGGGTAGCTGCCGCCCAGCCTAACACGGTGGTGGTCCTGGCCGGTGGAGCGCCGGTGGAAATGCCCTGGCTGCCGCAGGTGAAAGCCGTCCTTAACATGCTGCTCTCTGGTCAGGCCGGCGGGCTGGCTGCTGCCGACATCCTGACTGGCAAAGTCAATCCCAGCGGGAAACTGGCAGCCACTTACCCCATCCGGTATGCGGAAGTGCCTTCGGCTGGATTCTATGAAGAAGGCGGTCGCCTGGCGCAATACCGCGAAAGCATCTATGTGGGCTACCGCTATTATGACAAAGCCGGGAAGGAGGTGCTCTTTCCGTTTGGACATGGTCTTTCCTACACCACTTTTGAATATCGCGACTTGAGCCTTTCCAGCAGCGAGATGCAGGCAGCCGGTGCATTAAAAGTTGCGGTCACCGTAAAAAACACGGGCGAACGGGATGGAGCGGAAATTGTCCAGCTTTATATCGGCGATCTAACCCCCGGTATCTTTCGCCCGGAAAAAGAACTGCGCGATTTCAGCAAGATTTTCCTGAACACCGGAGAAGAAAAACAGGTGGAATTTACCCTGGATTCGCGGGTATTCTCCTTTTACGATCCGGACAGCCGCGCCTGGATGGTTCCGGAAGGGGTGTATCAAATTTCCGTCGGCTCCTCCAGCCGCGATATCCGCCTGCAGGATAGGGTCACCGTTCGCGGAGCAATAAGAGACCTCGCTGATGCTTCCATTCCGGCGTGGTATCGCCAGCTTACAGGCAAAGTTTCCAGCACCGATTTTGAATCCATTTTAGGAAGGCCAATAGAACCTGTCAAATCCCCTCGTGCGGGAGAATATTCCCTGTCCTCCACTTTTCAAGAAATGCGCGAGAGTCTTGTTATTCGGATGGTGATGCGATATTACATGAAAATTCTCGTGGAAAACTACGGCAGTACTGAGCCCAATGACCCCAACTTCAGAATGGTAGTGGAAGGTTTTAAGAACAAGCCGCTTAAAAACATGGTCGTTATGAGCAAGGGCGTTTTTCCTCCCGAAATAGCTCGCGGCCTGGTGGATATTGCCAATGGAAAATTATTCAAAGGGGCGATGAGAATTATCCGAAATAAATCATCATCACACAAGAAATAAAAAAAGCCTGCCAGCTGGCAGGCTTGATGAAACTGATCATACACGCTACAACCCGCTCCCGTAGGGGTTGACCACAAACTCGCTGATGATGTCATGCATCGATTCGGCGATAAGCACATCGCCGGATTCGGACATTTTCCCCCAGGCTTCATCGATGTTTTCAGCCAGCACCCTCACGATAGCCTGAGAATCGCCATGCTTCACCAGACCGATATACATATGCTTGTTGCCAGCTTCGCAGTACCAGATATCCGCATGATCGATATTTTGCAGTTTGACCGCTATTTTCTTTGCCATAAGACCTCCGATAATCCTCTGGATATGAACCGAATAAACAATCCTAGCCAAAGCTGCATTGCCCTGTAGCTAATTCACTTTCCTGGATAAAGCTGTTTCTCGAAACGAAGACCAGCGGTTTAATGGCTTATTTCAAAATCAAGCAAACAAGATTTATTGTGGTGAGAATTAACGGTTTTTCACAGTAGATTACAACGAACCTGAATCTGAATTATTCTTTCGCACAGGCTTTTGTGACCTGACGCCACCTGAATTATCGATACACCTGCTCGCCTGCTGGAAATAATTGTATCACAGATGGGAATGCCAATTCCACACGATTTTCTAGCCCTGGCAATAAAATCATATATTTTAATAATTCGTTCAATGAAAAAGATCACAGAGGTCGTTATTCGTGTAATTGTTGGCACCGTAAAAACCACTGGCAAGACCACCACTGCCCTGCGTATACTGGAACTGGTATGTCAGACCGGCATCCCGACCGGCCTGACCAGCGGCAGGTACGACGGTGAGAACAGCGATCCCGTGACCGGTTTGGCTAAACCGCGCTCGTATGCCAGGCAGGGAATGACCATCGCCACCACTGCCAGCCCGTTGGAACTGGGCACAGCGAAATACGACCCGATCCGGCCGACTGGGATAGACACAACATTAGGTGAAGCCGCACTGCAGGAGGTCGTTGGCTGGCTCGGCCCGCAAGAACAGGGAACAATAACCATCCCGGGGGTCATCCACCCCGAACTGTTCAAAAAAAAGTGGTGGAGCTTCATCCTCGGAGGTTGGAAAATAAAGAGCTGGTTTTCACCAGCGCGCTGCATTTGCTGGCAGCCGGAAGCCCGAAAGCATGGTTATCCGGGTTCATGCAGCTGCACAATCAGGGAACCAGGATTTCTTTTATTACCCCCGTTCCACTGCATTTCATCACGGTTAATCCCTTTTACCCGAAATTTCTGCAACAAAGCGGGGAGTATATACCGGCTTATGTTGACAAGCAGGAATTGCTGGAAACAGCCCGCAGCCGAATAACGACTACCCCGGTCATTGATATCCTGCAGCCGCCTCACCCCGACCTGCTGGCGCTGTGCGGTTTGCTGCCCAAAGCATGTGGAGGTTAAGATGTGCCCGGACCCCCTATGCTGACAATAAACTCGATACCCGCTACTCATGCGCCGCCAAAAGCGACGTGAACGGCGAACTGCGCGTGATTCTGGATGCGCGGGCGCAGAACCGCGGCCTGGAATTGATGCAGTACCCATCCCGCGCGGTGGTAAAGCACGAAATCCATGAGATCATCTTGACCGCTGAACCGACCGCAGCCCCGGGAGAGGTGGTCAACCATCCAGCCTACCTGGGATATTTCGAGGTGCTCACGAACGGCGTGCTATGGGTGGGAGATAAGGTGATGATCAACGGGAAGTTAATCGGCACCCTGGCCGGCTACGACATGACCCATTTTCCCAACCACTTGAACATCGTCATCAACATTGAAGGCGAGCTGTACACCGGGCTGGAAGCGGGTTTCAAGGGAGACAAGCCACTACAATTTGTCTTTCCTGGCAGGCTTGAAAGACCTTGAGGAACACTCATTTTATAAGAGACAGGTATTTCAAATTTCTTTATTTGACCTAAACAACGTCTCCACCCGGTTCGAGCGGAGACGATGTTCGTTTGATTTTGCTTCAATCGTTTGTGGCTATAAACACCAATATTACCGATCTGAAAATTCCTGGCGACGCCTTACTTCTTCAAGTTATCAGCGACCCTTTGTTTGGCTATTTTGCGAATTAAGTCATAAGGAATGGGTTTTTCCAATGGAAATTGTATCGCGCCCTTGGATTGTTTATAAACCGAGAGCTCGTCTTTAAATGCTTCAATTCCGGTCGGGGAGGGATAAAGACCAATATGGTTCTTATAAGCGCCGAACCAAAGCAGACCACCGTTCAAATAATAACCTGGCATCTGGTAGCCAATTTTTTCGACCGCATCTGGAGCGGATTCTTTCACCACCGCTCTGATCTTGCTCAATATTTCCTGCACATCTTTTGGAAACCGTGCTATGTACTCATCGACCGTGGTGGGGCGGTCTTTTTTTTCTTCCATGCCGATTCCTTTCCGTGGATCGTTATGTGTGGTTTTGTGAATTATATACTAATTTTGTCAATAATTACAACTACTACGCGAGAGCACCTGTAGACTGACCTTGCGGTTTTGGCAGGAGGTCATACGACAGGTGTTATCCGCTATTATTAACTAAGGACGAGCCGCCTCTGCGAATCGGATATAATCCAACGTTATTTCAAAACTCGACGCACAACCTGCCTAAGCGATTTTCTTCTCCATTGAGAAGTACTCCGGTGCTGGCACGTAACCGAGTTTGCGGTCGATGGCAAGGATCGGTACTTGGTGCTGTGAAACGTGCGAACCGAATTGACCTTTAGCACATCACGCGCAAAGCGCAAAGCTTGCACCTTTACCGCCTGCCCAAGTTTTCGACCGCGGCATCGCTTATCCACCCCGGTATGCAGGTTGCAGGCGTAGTCAACACCATAGAAGCGTGTGATCGCACATTGATACAAGTCTCCAGGCAGTCTCCATTCTGCCCGATCAATCCTCATCTTTGCCGGCATAAACATAGTACTCGGGCACAAAGGTCTGGTCGCTTTTGGGCGGACGGACGTACCCTTTTTCATCCTGGCGCGGAGGCAAAACAATAGGTTCCGGTGTCAGATCTTCATATGGAATCATGCTGAGCAGATGGCGCATGCAGTTCAGACGGGCGCAAAATTTAATGTCCGCATTGACCACGTACCACGGCGCCTGTTTGATATCGGTGAAAGCGAACATATTGTCCTTGGCTTTGGAGTATTCCACCCAACGCGAACGCGACTGCAAGTCCATGGGGCTGAGTTTCCAGCGTTTGGTCGGGTCGTTGATGCGCGACTGAAAACGCTTTTCCTGTTCCTTATCGCTCACCGAGAACCAGTATTTAATCAAAATGATCCCCGAGCGCACCAGCATACGTTCGAATTCCGGAACCGAGCGCAGAAATTCGCTGTATTCATCTTCGGTGCAGAACCCCATGACGCGTTCCACCCCGGCGCGGTTGTACCAACTGCGGTCGAACAGCACCATTTCGCCGGCTGCCGGCAGATGAGCTACATAGCGCTGAAAGTACCACTGTGTTTTTTCGCGTTCGGTGGGGGTTGGCAGGGCTACCACCCGGCAGACGCGCGGATTCAAGCTTTCGGTAATCCTTTTGATTACCCCGCCCTTTCCGGCAGCGTCGCGACCCTCGAACAGAACGACAACCTTCATGCCTTTGAAGCGTACCCACTCCTGCAGCTTGACCAGTTCGATCTGCAGCCGGCTCAGTTCTTCGCCATAGGACTTCGAAGTGATCCGCATCTGAGCATAAGTCTGCACTTCCTGCGCTGGCGCAGGTTTTAGGTCTGCATTCTTCTGCTCGGACAGCTCCTTGGATTTACTTTTATGGTCATTCTTGTTTTTTTTCGCCATCTTATCACCGCCTTCCGGTCCAGACATGGACCTTCAAACAATCAGCCTGCCATCCGCTTCTGTGTTTCAGTCACGGAGTTGCTGCCACCCGCAGAAACCCCTGCGGCGTAAGACATGTTTGTGCCTTTCCCCTATGCTGTTTGACACGAACAACCTGGCGAGATGCCCTACCGGGGGGTAACCATCCGGTAAAAACCATTGGCTCCTGACAATCCCGGTTCTGGCAGGTCCTGCATATACCTTGGATTCACCGATCGATAATGGAAAAGCGGATAATTGATTATACAATTGGAAATTTCTAAAGAAAACCAATATTTTGAGGTTATATTACCCTGTAAGGTTTAGAAAATTCATATATCTTAACCTTGGATTTTGACGTCCCTGCATTGAAATCCGGGAGTGCAGTGCTCTCCCCAATGAGTGAAAAAATCAGCCTGTTTCACAGATTGAAAAAAAAAGGTATCCCACCCCTCCAGTATTCATTTATGATTCAAAAGTTAACCATCACACCCTCTGATATAATTTTTAATACTGTGCCTGTCCAGGGATTCAACAAAGTGGTTTAGGGGAGGAGTCTGTAAAATGTTCAAGAAAGATACCATCCACTGCCCGCATTGTGGGCAGCAGCATCCTGCCGGAACCACTTATTGCCCGATCAATGGCCTGCCCATCGATCTGGGTGATACAACCCCAGTCACAACTTCGTTATTAAACAAACTCAATATCAGCAAGATGTGGATTATCGTGGGTGCGGCCGTTATCGGGGCAATCCTGTGCCTGTCCGCATTCGTGATACTGTCGGTTATCAGCAATCGCAGCCAGTTGCCTTCCACTCCCACGCTGGTCATCATCCTGCCTTCGCAGGCGTTATCTTCATCAACACCGGTTCCAGCACCCATTGAAAATGTCATGACCCCTACGCCGGCGGTGGAGACCACCCCCGATATCGGTCCCTGGCAAGCTTGCGCGGATGCAGCCTATCTGTCTCAGCTGCATGTTGGCGATACAGCCGAGGTCAGCAACGACCCGCCGCTTGCCAACCGCGTGCGCCGGGATGCGGGACTTGGATCGGAGGTGATTGGGTCAATCGAGCCCGGTGAAAAGTCGCTCATTCTTGAAGGACCGCGCTGCGCCAATAATTGGGTATGGTGGAAGGTCCGCTCCAACACATCCGGTCTCGAGGGGTGGACTGCCGAGGGGGACGCGGATAGTTACTGGCTGATTCCGGTTATCCCCTGAGGAGGTTGGCAAAAATGGATGAAGCCCATCTCTACGACCGTATATCGGAGACCATCCGGCAGCAAATTATGGATGGCACAATCCGACCCGGCGAGCGGCTGCCATCGGTGCGTGAACTGACGCTGAAGTGGAATTGCTCGCCCGGAACGATACAACGCGCCTTACGCGACCTGGCTGACAGTGGGTTGATTGAATCCCGCCCCGGCAAAGGTTCCTTTGTGGTGGGTGGTCCAATCCTGGACCAGGCAGCGCCCCTGCGCCAGGCTGGATTAGTCCACCGCGCAGAAGCCTTTCTGTTGGAGGCGCTTACTGCCGGGCACACACCAGAGGAGATCGAACAGGCGTTATTCATTGCGCTCGACCGCTGGCGGGTCGTCCGACCTGGTTCGGCAGTGGTCTCTCCAATTAACACCATTCATTTCTCGGGAAGCCACGATCCAGCAGTAGCCTGGCTGGCCGGGCACTTCATGGAAGCCGATCCGGCCTACCAGTTGCAGCCGCAATTCTGCGGCAGCCTTGGAGGGCTGATAAGCCTGGCGGAAGGTAAAAGCGATATTGCCGGCTGCCATTTGTGGGATGGGGAAAGCGATACCTACAATGCTCCATTCGTGCGGCGTCTGCTGCCCGGTCAAAAGGTTGCTCTGGTGCATCTGGCGTACCGCCGCCTGGGCTTGATTCTGGCTGCGGGCAACCCGCTGCACATTCACGACCTGGTCGATTTGACCCAGCCAAAAATAAAGTTCATCAATCGCCAGCCGGGTTCCGGTACGCGGGTGTGGCTGGATGCCCAACTCCACCGCCGCGGAATCGACCCGAACAATATCAACGGTTACCGGCTGGAAGTGCAAAGCCACTCGGCGGTGGCACAGGCGGTTGCTGAAAATCTGGCCAATTGCGGATTTGGTCTGGAGACATCGGCACTGGCGTATAAGCTGGACTTTCAATTCTTAACCCGCGAAGAATACCACCTGGTGATTCCCCTGCCTCAATTGGAACGCCCCGTGGTGAAAGACCTGTTGGAATGGCTTGCCTCTCCGGAGGTCAAAGCAGCCATTTCCTCTATGGGCGGCTATGAAACCACCCGCAGCGGCGAGGTTGAATTCATCGACGCGTGACACAACTTAATACGTAAAGATCCTGCGGGAAATCATACGTTAATATTCACCGCCAGCCTGAATAACCGACCAGGGCGTCTGGAACAGGGTCAGGACCAGCCGGTAAACATCGGGGATGTTGGCTTTAATCGCCTCCAATCGTTCTACTCATAAATAATCAGCTCACTCGGACGGGGTTGTGTCCGGTAATCCGCATATTTTCCGCCCTATGCGATTGATTCGACCGTGTTTGGCACCAGACTTGCACTATAAGAAGTCAAAGGCGGCATGGCTGCCGGACCGGGTAAGCAGTGAAGTCTCTCAGGAATCATTCATTTCGAATCTAAAATCGTTGTTTTCATAAACCTTCATAAGGTGGGTTGAACTGACCATGAACCGAAACATCTACACCTCGAAAAAGAACACCTTGCAGCACACAAAACCGATCCACCATCAACGGCAGACGTTGAGACATTTCATCCACACGCTGCCAGTTCCAATTTGTATTCTCGACCGCCTCAGCGGAGTTTATCTGGACGGAAATCAGGCTTATGCCGAACTGCTTGGCCTAAAGCGAGAAACTATCCTGCAACAGCGCGATTCCGACCTGCCCGCCAATCTTGGCGCAAACAACATCCACAAGATTCTCGCCCGCCTGGAGGTCGAAAGGACCGTGAAGAACCAGGACCTTTTCATCTATGATTTCACTGGAAAATTAGTGAGATCCGTTGTCCGGGCAGAACTTGTTGAATTTGACAGGCGCGAAGCAGTGTTGATTACCTTTAACACGGCCCGAAATTCATCGTCACAATCCTCTGGCAGCTTGCAGGAGGATCGCTTGCTGGCAGCCACCGAAATCAGCCGCGAATTGGCGGAATCGTGCAGCCGGGATGAGATCGTCAAACGGCTGGCTGAATCAGCCTTCCAGCTGCTGCCGGATATCAGCACACTATTCATTTCGCTTTATGATGCCAATGCGCAGCGCATCACGCTTGTGTATGGTCAGCACGATGGTGAGAGAATCCACACTGACCAGCTGCCTGAACTGCGCCTTAACCTATCCGGCTGTGACTTTCAAAGCGAAGCCATTCGTACCCACCAACCCGTCTTTGTCGATCAGCTCAACAATCGGCTGATCAGTACCGCTTCCCGGATGAACATTTTCACGCCGGGAAAAATGGTCCAATCTGGCATTTGTGTTCCCATGATGGCCGGTTGTGAAGTGATCGGGACAATCGAAGCGCATAGTTATAAGGCGGGCCGCTTTCATGAAAATGAAGCCGCCCTCCTCAGTCTGATCGGGAACTCGGCCGCCGGAACTATTCAAACCACCCAGCTGGCGAGCAATTTGGAACGCACCAGCCAGGATCTGAACCAGACCTATGACGCCAGCATCGACGGCTGGTCGCGGGCTCTGGAATTGCGCGACTTCTCCACCGAGCGTCATACGCAGCGGGTGGTTTCCATGGCCATGGAACTGGGAAAACGCATGGGATTGGATGATACCGATTTGTTGAGAATGAAGCACGGCGCCCAACTGCACGACATTGGCAAAATGGGCATTCCTGATTCCATTTTGCTCAAACCCGGACCGCTGGATGAAGCGGAATGGCGGGTCATGCGAAAACATCCGGTTTACGCTTACGAGCTGTTGCGGCCGATTCCAAAATTCAATCAAATTGTGGATATCCCTTATTGCCATCACGAAAAATGGGATGGCTCCGGTTACCCGCGGCGGCTGCGCGGCACTGAAATTCCCTTGACCGCCCGCTTGTTTTCGATCGTGGATGTGTGGGATGCATTAAGTTCGAACCGACCGTATCGTACAGCCTGGCCTCAGCATCAGGTGCTGGATTATATCCATTACCAATCCAACAAACACTTCGAACCTGAAATTACCCGCGTTTTTCTGGAAATCGTCAAAGGAAAAAGCAGCCAGCGACCCAAGGTGCCCATTTTCCGGCGGGCTACCGGCAGCGCCTTCTCAGGCAGCAATTAGCCATCAGTGAGGCTTTTCAGCCAGGCATCGACCTGCGCCACACTGGTGAGATGGATGACACTCAGATGGGCGTACTCGGGTTCAGAGACCAGGCGTGGATAATCGCGCCGGTGTTTCTTGCGGGATTTAAGCATCCATAAGAACAGGCTGTCCTTCGAGAAGAAGGCTTCTCTGAGATTCTCGCGATTGCCGCTCCATAATTCTTCACGGGTAATCCAGCGGTGCATGGTGCGATTAAACAGCCGTATCAGCACCAGGGGCAAGGGCAAATCCAGCCACACCAGCGTATCGGCACGCGACCAGGTGATGTCGCGCACACTGGAATAATTGCCATCCACGACCCAGGTTGGACCAGCCAGCGCCTGTGCCACTTTTTCGCGAAATACAGTCAGTTCGGCTTCAGTCCAACCAGGCAGCCAGTGCAGCGCATCCAATTCCACATGCGGCAAGCCCAACTTCCCGCCAATACTTGCTGCCGTGGTCGTTTTACCGCTGCCGCTGCTGCCGACCACGACAATCCGTTTGCCGGGCCGGGGGTAAGCATGGGTATTTGTTGGGAATCTGGAAGGTGTTGACATCGTAAGTAAGAATGCCCTGGTTTTTATCTACCCTTACACCCCATCCGTGCAACATCCGTTACGTGATGGAAGGAGAATTAACGATCGAGATTATAATCGACTCGCTTGAGCAAATCATAAGGCAAACTGACGATATCCGGATATCGAGTTTCTACTGAGTATAAGGTAAAGGTAACGAACGGATGGAAACATCTTTCATTCCGCCTGAAGAACGTCCATGGAAACGGGATTTTTTTACAATTTGGGGCGGTCAGACCTTCTCAATCCTTGGCAGCCAGTTGGTTCAATTTGCCCTGGTCTGGTATCTGACCAGGACCACACAATCCGCGACAGTTTTAGCTACCGCATCTCTGATAGCGCTGCTTCCGCAGGTTTTTCTCGGACCGTTTGCCGGCGCCATTGTCGACCGTGGCAGCCGGCGAAAAATCATGATCGCCGCAGATGCCAGCATAGCGGCTGCCACACTGGCATTGGCTGGTTTGTTTGCTGCCGGATTGATTCAACCCTGGCACATCTTTACGGTCCTTTTCATCCGCTCGCTGGGAGGCTCCTTCCATTACCCGGCGATGGCAGCCTCAACGTCGTTGATGATACCCAAGGAACACCTTACCCGCATTCAGGGAGTCAACCAGATGCTCGCCGGCGGGATCAACATTATCGCTGCCCCATTGGGCGCGCTGCTGCTCGAGGCGCTCCAGGTGCAGGGAGTTTTATTCATCGATGTTGGCACCGCCTTAATCGCGATTGTTCCGCTCTTATTTATTACCATTCCCCAGCCTCCTCAAACAAACAGCGCAGGCAAGCGTGGAATCAAAGGCGTATGGAATGACATGATGGACAGTTTTCGATATGTCCGCTCCTGGAAGGGATTGATGGTTTTATTTTTGGTAGCAACCGGCATCAACTTCGTCCTTTCACCGGCTTTCACCCTGCTGCCGCTGCTGGTCAACAAGCATTTTGGGTTGGGGGCTTTGCAGCTGGGATGGATCGAGGCCGCATTTGGCATTGGCGTCGTGGTTGGCGGATTGATTCTGGGAGTCTGGGGAGGGTTCAAGCGCAAAATTATCACCTCGCTTAGCGGTATCCTGCTAATCGGCGCCACGATGGCTTGCATCGGTCTAATTCCCCCGACGATGTTTGGCTTGGCCATTGGGGTCTACGCACTCACCGGATTTGCCCTGCCGATCACAAACGGCCCGATATTTGCCGTCATTCAGGGAACGGTCAGTCCAGAAATGCAGGGACGCGTTGTGACCCTGATCGGAAGCGCAGCCACAGCCATGATGCCGGTCTCACTAATGATCGCCGGGCCGGTGGCAGACCGGTTTGGGTTGCAGACCTGGTATATCATAGGTGGTGCTGCCTGCTTCCTGATTGCGCTGTTCAGCCTGTCCTCCCGTGCTCTCATCAACATAGAAGCTGGTCCTCCGGGAAAACTGGCCCCCCGCCTTGAATCCCGAATAGCAGATTAATCAAATCAA
>JAJZTR010000128.1 GCA_021848775.1 Chloroflexota bacterium
GCGGTCCCAGTTATAGATGTACAATCCGCCGACTTCGATGGCTCCGGTGTCAACAAATGTCGTCTCGGGAGTAACAGAGCCCGAGTCGAGCGCCGCGGCCATGGTCAAGACCTTGAATACCGATCCAGGCTCATACAACTGGCTGATCGCGCGGTTATAATGGCTTCCCTGGGGGAAGACCTCGCCATATTGCTGATATTGATTGGGATCGAATGAAGGCGTGGTAGCCATCCCCAATATTTCGCCGCTTTCGGGGTCCATTACCAATATTGTCGCGGACTCGGCCCCGGTGTCTTCCAGGGCTTTTTGAGCGATACGCTCCATCGCCGCCTGGATACTGCGGTCAATTGTAAGGATCAGGCTGGAACCCGGTGGAACCGATGGGATTTCCTGGATCTCGGTCGGGTTCATGGGAAGCACGACTTTGGTGTCTGTGCCAGACAGCAGGTTATTATACTGTTCTTCCAAACCCAGGATACCGCGGCCGTCCATCCGGTCGTAAAAATTGTAAAAACCGAGGACGTTTGCAGCCAGAGTGTATTCAGGGTAGCTACGCTTAAGATGCGCCACCCAGTGGACCCCGTTCAACGAGGGGCGGGAACCTTTCTTTGGTGTTTCTGCGGTCTCGTATTCAGCCAGTTTTTCTTCCAACTTTTGAACTTTATCGGCCGAAACAAAATCAGCGACGACCATATATCTCTCGTTCCCTTCCTCAACATAGGAGCGGGCGATCTTTTTGATATTGGTGTAATCCAGACCGAGGATGCTCGACAAATCCTGTGCCACGGTTTCTGAATTGGTCACCTGCGGCGGGGCGATTCCAACCTCATAGACTTCCATATTGCCGGCAAGCAGGTTGCCCCAGCGATCGTAAATGTTCCCTCGTTCGGGTTTGATGATGCGTACTTCCTGGTTATAAGTTTTTTCCAGGTACGAAATGAGCTCTTTGGCCTGAGGGTTGTTTTGTACCCGAACCATTTGGAAGACAATTGCCAGACCAAGAATGACAAATAATATCCCCACCACACGGATACGCGTGTTGCTATTGGGGTTCATGGTTGAATCCCCCGGTCTTCAAGCAAGCTGAATGTCCCCTGATATAGCCACTCCCATAAGGATTGCCGGTAAGCGGGTTTGATAATGGATGCGTTAACCGGCTCATTTCCCGGTGGCGGGGCCAGGAGAACCACTTGCCGCCCACTGTACCCGGGTACTTCTACATAGACAATATCGTCAATGGTGGCACTTCTATAGCCAAGAGATTCGGCTCGTTGTTCCATAAAAGCTGCGGATCGCAGGTATGCCAGCTTGGTGTTAAGATCGGCAATGCGAATTTGGCGCTCTTCTCGTTCCAATTCGAGACCGCGGATGATGGTCCCTGCCTCGGTGGCTTCGGCACTCAAGTACAGATACACACCGGAAATCAGCATGCCAACCACCAACACCAGCAATAGCGCGCCAATCCACTGGAGCTGTACGCGCCAGGGGGCTTGTTTATAGGCTTGGATTATTCGCTGGTTCAACACGGGGGATTGCTCCTTGAGTGGTATTAAGGCGGTTCTGGTATCCGGTTTTATGCAACTGTCATGCCAGTTCGAGTTTTTCAGCTACCCGGAGACGGGCGCTGCGCGCACGGGGATTGTTAACGATTTCTTCTTCGCCGGGTTGAATGGGGTGAGGGGTGATTATCCTGATGGTGGCTTTATGTTCGCAGACGCACACCGGCTGCTCGGGCGGGCAAATGCAATCGCGGCTTTCGCGTTTGAAATATTGCTTTACCAATCGGTCTTCCATGGAATGGAAGGAGATGATTGCCAATCGGCCTCCAGGAGCCAGCGCTTTTACAGCCAGGGGTAAAACGGTTTCCACCGCTTGCAGTTCCTGATTGACCGCGATACGCAAAGCCTGAAAGGTACGCGTGGCCGGGTGAATTCTCCCGCGCTGCCCGCCCATCGCCTTGCGGATTACGTCCGCTAATTCGGTGGTGCTCTGGATAGGCCTGGACTGTGCAATTGCCGCCGCGATACGCCGGGAACCACGTTCCTCACCATAACGCCAGATCAAATCCGCGAGGTCCATTTCGGGCAGATGGTTGACGAGTTGTGCGGCATTCAATGGCTGGGTAGGGTCGAAACGCATATCGAGAGGTCCTGATTCCTGGAATGAAAACCCACGCTGCGGTGTGTCCAACTGCATTGAAGAGAGACCAAGGTCAAATACAATCCCATTCACCGATTGCCAGCCTATTTTGTCCATTTCGTCAAGCAGGTGCACATAGGAAGCGTGGACAAACTTAACCCGGTCTTTGTATATAGAAAGGCGCTGACTTGCTAACGCCAGCGCCTGTGGGTCTCGATCCAGTGCCAATAGTTGCCCATCGGGTACACTTTTTTCGAGAATTCCCCCGGCGTGTCCACCCGCCCCGACGGTAGCATCGATGTATTTGCCTGGGCTTTGTGGGTTTAATGCATGTATAATTTCATGGTAAAGTACGGGGAGGTGGGGAGGCTGCTGCTGCACGTGGTTATGCCTGCCTCTGGTTTACAACCGAATATTGATGGCTGAGAACCGGTCGGTTGTCTTTTCTGGTTGGTTCTGCTCTGCTTCATGTTGGCGCCATAGTTCGGGAGACCAAATTTCGAAATATGTCCCGTTGCCAACAACCATAGCATCACTTTCCAACCCGGCATAAGTCCGCAGAAACTGCGGGATGAGAATGCGCCCGGCCCGGTCGACTTCGACCCGGCCTGCTGAGGAGAAAATCCAGCGCCGGAAATCTCGACCATCGGAACCGGTCATGCTGGAGTCGGAGATACTTTCAGCCAACTGGTGGAACTTATCGGGCGGCAGCACCAGCAGGTTTTGGTCAAACCCGCGTGTTACGAAAGCGCTACCGTCCAACAGTTCCCGGTAAGGGGATGGGATAGTCATGCGTCCTTTTTCGTCGATAGTGTGCTCGTATTGCCCAAGGAACATAAGTTCTAATTCTCCATTAATGGCGGAACGCCGGTGAAGCCGGCGTTCCTACCACTTTCTCCCACTTATCTCCACTTTCCTCCACATTTTACAGGATTTCTCCACAAATATCAAGTGATATTGCAATATTTTAAGACTATTCGTATAGTTTCATCCCCAAAAGGAGAATATGAGCCCAACTAACCACAATTTTCGCCCCCTTTTTGTAGGTCTTGATACCCAGGTTCCCTTATTGGATGGTCGCGAGGTTACCTATGTCAACCTGGACAATGCTGCTTCCACACCACCGCTGCAGCATGTGCTGGATAAAGTTGATGATTTTATGAACTATTATTCGAGTGTTCATCGCGGAACCGGTTTCAAGAGCCAGATTTCCACGCATTTTTATGAAGCAGCGCGGGAGCAGATTCTTCACTATGTCCAGGCAGATCCAGCGGAGCATGTTTGCATCTTTGGTAAAAACACCACTGAAGCTGTCAATGCGCTGGCAGCCCGGGTCAATTTTTCTGAGAAGAAAAACATTGTGCTGGTGAGTACCATGGAGCATCATTCAAATGACCTGCCCTGGCGGGCGAAAGCTCAGGTGATCCATATCGGATTGCTGCCTGACGGCATGTTGGATGAAGCTGACTATGACGCCTTATTGTCAAAATATTCGGGGCAGATCGCCATGGTCGCTGTGACCGGTGCAAGCAATGTAACCGGGTACCTCAACCCGGTTCACCGGCTGGCGGAAAAGGCGCACGCAGCCGGGGCATACTTCCTGGCTGATTGCGCTCAACTGGCACCGCATCGCCGGGTGGATATGCGTCCGCTGGCTGATCCCGGTCACCTGGACTTTGTGACTCTGTCGGCGCATAAAATGTATGCTCCCTATGGCACGGGAGCTTTGATCGGCAGGCGGGATGTGTTCGAGCAAGGTGAACCCGGGATGCGCGGCGGCGGGCAGGTCGAAATAGTCACACTGGACAGTGTCATCTGGTCGGATCCGCCGGAGCGCGATGAGGCTGGTAGTCCAAATGTTGCCGGAGCGGTCGCTATGGCTGCCGCTGCCGCGAAATTGCTTGAAGTTGGCATGGACACAGTCGCGGACCACGAAGCCGAGTTGACAACTTACGCCATGACGAGGATGTCGGACATTGACGGCCTTCATTTCTTCGGCGATAAAGATGCGCACAATGCCCGCCAGCGACTGGGGGTTATCCCCTTTAATTTGGAAGGTGTATCCCATTTTCTGGTGGCGGCCATATTGGGCCATGAATTTGGCATTGGGGTGCGCAACGGGTGTTTCTGCGCCCACCCGTACTTATTGCATCTCTTAGGTGTAAAAGAGGAAGCAGCCCAGAAGGTTCGATCTGACATTATCCACGGCGACCGCGGCAACATGCCAGGCATGGTTCGGGTTTCTTTCGGACTCTACAACAATTTTTTGGATATTGACCGCTTGATCTACGCCTTGGAAAAAATCCGGTCTGGAAGTTACCATGGAAAATACCTGCAAAACAAATCCACCGGTGAATTTATCCCCGAAGGTTGGAGCATTGAATTCGACCGGTTCTTCACCTTCAAATAAGGCCCAATTGACGGAGGTCAGGATTCTATGAAACCGCAAATTTTCGCGCTCATTACGGCGATTTGTTGGGGGGTCGGCGGTTATTTCGAAAAGAAAGGCCTAACCCTTGGCAACCTCAGCCCAACCATGGGGATCACAATCCGCACAGGTGTGGCATTGATCATTCTGGCTGCTGCCAGTTACCCGCAATGGAAAACCCTGCCTCAGGCCGGGTCGAAGGCCTTGCTGTATATGGTCATCGGCGGAGGAGTGGTCGCAGGGGCGGTGGGGATGTTGTGTTTTTACACCGCCATAAAAGGTGCGCCGCTCAACCGGGTCATGCCCATCGCCTTTACCTCGCCATTGTTTGGCGCGCTGATGGGCCTGGCATTCGGTGGTGAACCGATCACGTTGAAAGTGGGGCTTGGGATGGCGCTGACTATTGGCGGGATTATCCTGTTGACCATTGGTTGAGGTGCTTTCCAGCCAATAATAATCTCGCAGGCAAATCAATTTGTTCGGGATTTTGAGGCGGTATAATCAAATTTAGCAAACACTCGAAGGCGGATCTTTTTTATGGCGAAAATACAATTATTCGATACCTATACCCGCGAGGTGCGCGAATTTCAATCCCTGAAACCGGGCAAAGTGGGTTTATACACCTGCGGTCCGACCGTCTACAATTTCGCCCATCTCGGGAATATGCGCACCTATATTTTCGAAGATCTTCTGCGCCGGATGTTCGAATTCAATGGTTACGAAGTTGAACACGTGATGAACATCACCGATGTTGGGCATCTGGTATCGGATGCGGACACCGGTGAAGATAAAATGGAGAAGGGGTCCAGGCGCACTGGAAAAACTGCCTGGGAGATTGCGGAATTCTACACGGCTGAGTTTCGTAAAGATTTGGCGCGGTTGCTGATCTTCGAGCCGACCATCTGGTGCCGTGCGACAGACCACATCACCGAGCAAATCGATTTTATCCGCTGCATCGAAGAGAAAGGTTTCACCTACCGCACCTCGGATGGCATTTACTTCGATACCAATAAGCTGCCGTCTTACGGTTACCTTGGGCGGTTGGACATCGAGGGACTGCAAGCCGGGGCGCGGATCGATATGGGTGAAAAGCACAACCCCACCGACTTTGCTTTGTGGAAATTCAGCCCTGCGGGTGAAAAAAGGCAAATGGAATGGTCAAGCCCGTGGGGAGTCGGCTTTCCGGGCTGGCACATCGAATGCTCAGCCATGTCGGCCAAATACTTAGGCCCATACTTTGACATCCATTGCGGCGGTGAAGATCACATCACGGTGCATCACACCAACGAGATCGCTCAGACTGAAGCGTGCTATGGTACCCGCCTGGCCAACTTCTGGCTCCATGCGTATTTTCTGCAGTTGGATGACTCGGTGCGCATGTCCAAATCCAGCGGCGATTTCCTGCGGGTGGAGACCCTGGTTGAAATGGGATATGACCCTCTGGCTTACCGCATGTTCTGTTTGAATGCCAGCTACCGTCAAAAGCTTAATTTCTCCTGGGATGGCCTGGACGCGGCTGCCAAATCCCTTGACCGGCTGCGCGCAATTACCTATGAACTTGGCGACCCGGGCACTGTGGACGAGGACTATCTTGCACGTTTCACTGAGATGATCAACGACGATCTCAACATGGCGCGTGCTATCGCCCTGACCTGGGAACTGGTTCGATCCGATTTGCCCCCGGATGTGCGGAAAGCAACCCTCTTGAAATTCGATACCGTGTTGGGGCTGAACCTGTCCAATTGGAAACCGCAGGTGGAAGAGGCACCTGCCGAAGTGCTCGATTTGTTGTCACAGCGGCAGCAAGCCCGCGCTGACAAGCGTTGGCAGGATGCCGATGCCATCCGTGAACGAATCACGGCTGCCGGGTGGGAATTAATGGACACACCCGAAGGACCAAAGCTCAAGCAGCGCCGGGGATAGTTTTTTCCTAACGTGTGGAAATCGAATAATTGTAGTGGCGGATCTGTGAGTCCGCCATTTTTGGTTACATCTTTTAATTTAAATTGGAAGGGTTAAAACTTGCTCACCAATTCCATATTGATTGCCTGGACTCCGCCGCCGCGCTCGGATTTCGCTAACTCCATTTCCAAAACATAATTGCGGCTAGGCAGATTGTTCGGCCGCACCGCATCCGGCAGGTTTGAGTCGTGGAAAAAGGCGGTGGCGTATGGCGATTCGGGGTGCCGGGTATCGGTCAACCACAACCCCGGGCTGATGCCTTTGATATAACGGATAAATCCGTACCCCTGCTCGGAATGCCAGTAGCACCACCCGCGCACCCGTGAACCGAGTTCCCCCCAAAATGGTCCCTCAGTTTTGTGGTTGGCGGTAGGAATAAGATTGGGCACCAGGTATCCCGAGATGAAAAAATCGGCTTCATGGCGCAGTTTGCTCGAGACATTATCGAGAGCCAATACTTCGACCCGTAATCCCTTGTCCTGTAATGCCCGAACCACCTGGACGAAATCACCATCTCCGCTCGCCAACAAAATGCGGTCCAAATTTGCCGATTGCAGCAGCACATCCACTGCCAGGTCCAGGTCGGCATTGGCTTTACCGTAGCGGTTCCCGCTTTCATCCTGGAACCACTGGATCTCTTTTACGATAACTTTATACCCCATGTCGCGCAGTGCGGAATAAAAGTTTTGTGTTCCTTTGCGGTAGTTTTCATCCCAGTCTGCCCGATCGCGGTCGTAACTGACATACGCATTCATACGCACCGGTTCAGAATAATCGCGGCACGCAAATTCTCGCAGTGCGTCGTATTGCATTTTTTGTCCGCCATTGTTGTATATATAGGCGACATCTACATAAATTCCAATTTTATTTATTAATCCTGGGTTGGGCATACTAACTCCTGGTGGAAAAATATTAAAATAACCAGCAGCCCGATCGTTTTCACCGGGCAAGTAACCTGCCTATTTATCCAAACTTATTAAGGAGGGAACTGATCTGGTAATGTAAAAAATAATTAATTTCCGTAATTATACAACGCTTGTTTATTTTATATGGAAGGAACTTCTCTAAATTTCCAATTCGTTTCTATAACTTCCATGGCAGGTTTGGGATATATTTATCGATATTCCATGGTTTTGAGTAAAAATTAAATTTGGCCATCTAAGGATGACCAGGTGGAGCGGATCAAGGTTTACCAAGCGGCTTACCCTTCTGCAAAAAATCATGTACGGCTTTGGCGATACAGGCTTTAGCCTGACCGCAACCATTATCGGTGCCTACTTCGCCATATTCCTCACCGATGTGGTTCACATTCCACCG
>JAJZTR010000129.1 GCA_021848775.1 Chloroflexota bacterium
CGTTGAGGAGGTGCTGGATAACGCCCTCAAATTGTCCAGTTATTCACCGTCAAATTTGGCAGCCGTCGGAATCACCAACCAGCGCGAAACAACGGTTGTCTGGAACCGTAATACTGGAAAGCCCTACTACAATGCGATTGTCTGGCAGGATACCCGTACGGCAGCTTTGTGCGACCAGCTGGCAAAAAAAGGCGGCATTGACAGGTTTCGCGCTAAAACCGGTTTACCTCTTGCCACCTACTTTTCAGGGCCCAAAATCCGTTGGATACTGGAAAATGTTCCTGGCGTTTTAGAAGATACTGACCGCGGAAAAGCTATTTTTGGCAATATCGACAGCTGGTTGATCTGGAATCTCACCGGGGGTCCAGATAACGGTGTGCATGTCACCGACGTGACCAATGCCTCGCGAACGATGCTGATGAACATTCACACCCTCGATTGGGATGTTGAGATCCTTGACGCTCTGCAAATTCCATACTCCATGCTGCCCAAAATCGCTTCGTCTTCAGAGGTTTATGGCAGCATCCCTTTGCTTGGCGGCGTACCCCTGGCCGGAGATTTAGGCGACCAACAAGCCGCTCTATTCGGTCAGGCTTGCTATGCACCCGGTGAGGCAAAAAACACCTATGGAACCGGATGCTTCATGCTTCTCAATACCGGCTCGGTAATTGTGCCCAGCAAAAGCGGTCTGCTCACCACGGTCGGTTATAAACTTGGGGAAGACCCTGCTGTATATTGCCTTGAAGGATCCATCGCAGTTGCCGGCGCGCTGGTCCAATGGCTCAGGGATAACCTTCAATTGATCGGTCACTCCTCCGAGATCGAAACGCTCGCCCGATCCGTCGATGACAATGGGGGCATGTATGTCGTTCCAGCCTTTTCGGGTTTATTCGCACCCTACTGGCGCAGCGATGCCCGCGGTGTAATGGTAGGACTTACCAGTTATATCAATCGAGGGCACATTGCCAGGGCAGCTCTGGAATCCACCGCTTACCAAACCCGTGAAGTGCTGGATGCAATGGAAATCGATTCGGGTGTCAGGCTAACCACCCTGAAAGTTGACGGGGGGATGGTAAAAAACGACTTGTTGATGCAATTCCAATCCGATTTACTCAACGTGCCGGTAGTTCGTCCACAAATTACCGAAACGACTGCGCTCGGGGCGGCGTATTCAGCTGGATTGGCTGTCGGTTATTGGCAAAGCACAGATTCCCTGCGTCAGCTCTGGGCGTCTGATCATGTGTGGAGCCCCAAAATGGATGATGTGGTGCGGAGGCAGCTTTTCTCTGGCTGGAAGAAAGCGGTAACCCGCGCCCTGGATTGGATAGAAGCATGACCCCTTCTAAACCAACTGCGATCGTCATTGGAGCTGGGTTTACCGGCTGCGCCCTAGCGTACGATTTAGCGCAACGAGGATTTGCTGTCGATATTCTCGAGCGCGGCGAGCTGACTTCAGGGACTTCAGGACGGACCCACGGTTTACTGCACAGCGGTGCGCGTTATTGTGTTGCGGATAAAGAAGCTGCCATTGAATGCATTCAGGAAAATATTATCTTGCGGAAAATCGCCAAACAATGCATCGAATTCAATGGCGGTTATTTTATTTCTCTCAACGAAGAAGATCTGGCTTATGCGCCAGCGTTTATTGCCGGAGCCCAAGATTGCGGTATTCCGCTTGAAGAAATAGGCGTTAAACAGTCGCTTGAAACTGAACCAGCATTAAACCCACAAATCCTGACTGCGTACCGCGTTCCAGACGGATCATTCGACCCGCTTCGACTCGGGATGGCTTTTGCTGCCAGCGCGATCAATTATGGTGCAGTTTTTCACACATTCGTCGAGGTTACCGGCTTCCTGTTCGATGGAAAAGGGAATGTGATTGGTGTCAACGCGGTTGACCGTCATGCCAATCGCCCGGTTGCTTTTCAGGCTGACATCACCATCAATGCGACCGGCGCCTGGGCTGGAAAAGTCGCGGAAATGGCAAGGGTGCCGGTTCCAGTCAGGCCTACACCCGGAATTATGGTGGCATACGAGAAGAGGGTGACTCAGCATGTAATTAATCGCTTATGTGAGCCGGCTGACGGTGATATTTTGCTTCCACAACGACGGATGGCAGTGATTGGTACCACATCCTTTGAAGTGGAAGACGCAGATTACATCCCTGTAGATCCAGACCAGATACAAAATATGCACAAACGCGCGGCGATGCTGGTTCCTGAACTGCAAAACATTAAAATGCGTGGCGCGTATATGTCCGCCCGCCCATTAATTGGCGGCATGATGAGCGGTCGAAGCCTTTCGCGCACGTTCAAATGCTATGATCACAAAGAAAACGATGGGGTTGATGGTCTGGTAACCGTGACCGGCGGCAAAGCAACCACGTGTCGGGTCATGGCGGAAAAAACCGCTGATCTGGTTTGCCAAAAAATCGGTTGGGAGAGACCGGGAGAAACGCAACATTACCCGCTCGCTGATTATCATCGCTATTATCAACCAAGGGGGTTGCAGCCATGAATGAATCGAAATGGCGTGTAACCTTCAGAATCTTTCGAAAACGGTCCAACGAAAGGCCGTATTACGATTCTTTTTGTATCGATGTCGATCCCGATGAGTATATTCTCGATGCGATTGAACGGTTATGGGCACAGCATGACCGGACCCTCACCTTTCGCCACGCCTGCCACCACTCCACCTGCGGCGCTTGCGGTATGCGAGTCAATGGCCGGGAAAAACTGACCTGCATAACGACCATTCGATCTATGACAAAGGATGGTGGTGTTGTCAAAGTGGAACCTATGCGCAATTTTCCAATAATAAGCGATTTGGTCGTAGACATGGGTGACCTGTTTAGCAAAATGGATCGGACCCGGTTTGATTCGGTTGCCCCGCTCGACGATGCCTGCCTGCCTTATGAAAAACCGCGTCTGGCTGCACATTCCAATGTGCAGGAAGCAGAACGGCTGGTGGATTGCATCGAATGCGGCTTATGCATATCAGCCTGCCCGTCCTCCAGCACCGATAACGAATATGTTGGTCCCGCTGTCCTGGCAGCCATCCATCTCATGTACAACCAGGAACCTGCGCAAACTTTACTTGATCTGGCAGATCATCATACGGGGCTCTGGCGCTGCCATAGTGCTTATGAATGCACGTATGTCTGCCCATCCGGTGTCGATCCCGCCTGGAGAATTATGGATATGCGAAAAAAGGTGATACGCAACCGCTTAAAATCGGTATTTTCACGGTCTTCCAAGGAGAAAAGTGATGAGTGATCGACCCAATTCTATAAATTGGCCGCGCTGGTTTGACCCACGCAATAAATCCTTGGGCTCCTTCGCTTTCATTATCAACCGGGTCACCGCGCTTGGGTTAACCCTGTATCTGTTAATGCACCTGGTCGCACTCGGGCAGCTGGCCCAGGGACCCGAAGCTTATGATGGGTTCATCGCGATGATGAAGAACCCGCTGTTTAAATTAGGAGAGTTGCTGGTAATTGCAGCTGGCATTATCCACGGCTTGAATGGGATCCGCATTGCGCTAAACAGCTTTGGCGTTGGTGTCCGGCATCAACATACCATGTTCCTGCTTTTGATGGCGCTATCTCTAATCCTCATCCTGTTTTTCGGTTGGATCATGTTCGCGGAGGGTTGAAAATGCTACCACCATCTCTCCCCAAGAGAAATGAAGGCGCCGCGCGCTGGTTGATTAAGATCGTCGCTGGTCTGTTTATTGTTGTCCTCCTTGGCATCCATTTTGTGGTCAATCACCTCGTAGCACCTGGCGGGTTACTGACATACGCGGACATTGTCAAATACTATCAAAATCCTATCGTTGTCATCATGGAAATTACCTTTCTAATCGTGGTGGTGATTCATTCCTTCCTGGGATTGCGGTCGATCATATTGGACTTGAACCCATCGAGAAATGTTCTCAAAGTGACCAATTATTTCCTGCTGATTCTTGGTGCGGCTTTGATCACCTATGGCATTTGGCTGGCGCTGACAGTCGCCGGCCGCGGCTGAATCCCTCACCAACGCCTGGTAATCAGCTTCCATTCTGCCCACATTTCCTTGACGTTCTTTATACTACCGGCTAAAATACTAGGTCGCTGGTACAAACCAGCATCCATCAGGCCTGGCCTGAAATTAATCAAATAGAGCGAAGGTAACCTTGTATGAGGTGAGAGGCGCTCGAAGGATGATGAAATGGAAAAAGCAGTAATTGAAGCCACCCGGCGAACGGTCACCGGGAAACAAGTAGGGGCATTACGCCGCGCAGGCAAATTACCAGGCGTCATATACGGTTATAAATTTGAACCGACACCCATCGAGATGGATTTTCGGGAAGCATCGTATGTATTGCATCACGCGACCCAATCTCAGATCATCACAATCAAACTGGATGGGAAAGAATTTGCAGCGCTTGTTCGCGAACGCCAGAAAAATTACATTCGAAATGAGTTCCTGCACATCGATTTCCAGGTTGTCTCACTAACTGAAAAAATTCGGACCAAAGTATCCATCGAATTAGTTGGAGTTTCTCCTGCGGTCAAAGATTTCAACGGTGTCGTGGTTCATGAAACCACCGAGATTGAGGTCGAAGGCATGCCAGGTGATCTTCCTGAGAAGATTACAGTGGACATTTCCGGTCTCACAACCCTCGGTCAATCAATTTCTGTGGGTGAGTTGAATGTGAGTGACAAAATTGAAGTTCTTCAGGATTCTGACGAAGTTGTGGTAGTCATCACAGGTTCTGCTCCTGAGGAGGTTGAAGAAGCCGCCGAAGTAGTTGAAGAACCTGAGGTAATCGAACGCGGTAAGAAGGAAGAGGAAGAAGAGGAATAATCCTGGTTGGATGATAAAAAAAGCTGCCGGTGATTTTCTCCGGCAGCTTTTTTTATTGCCCATTCAGGTTAATAATCGTTTGACAGGAGCTGCAATACTTTTAATAACCTTATCATAATTCGAGCCGTAATTCCCCAGACTATTTCACCGTCATAAGGCAAGAAACTAAACAACCGGGTTTTGCGACCATCCGGGAAAGTGAATATCTTTGTTTCGATATTATTGATATCAGCCAGAAAGGATAACGGGATGGAAAATACCCGGCTTACTTCAACGGGATTGATAATCAACGGGAAAGGCCAGTTAATTCTGGCAACGATTGGAGAAACAATATAATCGGAAATCGTCCAATAATCTTTCAGCCGTCCAAGAATATGAGCGTCGGATGGCTCCAATCCGATCTCCTCATAAGCTTCACGCAATGCTGCTTTATAAGCATTTTTATCATCCGGGTCAATTGCGCCACCCGGAAATGAAACCTGCCCCTTATGGTCGTTAACGCTATCAGATCGACGGGTAAAGAGAACGTGCCACTCTCCGCCATACCAGTAAAGCGGTATTAAAACGGAGGCTTTGCGCGCTGCTACCAGTGGCACAAGGTCCTGCTGCTCGCGGCAATAAGCCTCGATTCTGGCTTTAATTTCGCCTTCTGTCAGCGAGGTGTTGGCAATTTCTGGCACTGGGAACCTTTCTGAATTAACCGATAAAGAATATGATCCTATCCGATCTCTGTCTGTAACGTATTACCGGCAGTTTCCTCGCGCAAGCCCTCGATGGCATGCAGGGTTACTTCATCTTCAGGCTGGCCGATCAGCACGGGTCGTGCAAAAACCAGGTATCCGGTGTGGGCGACCATGCGATCCACGGGCCGGAAACGTTCAGGTTCAGCTTTGTAATAGCGCAGCAAAATTTCACAGATATCGATAAAGGCAAAATTATGCTGCCGCAAGGCTAATATCAGGCGTGTAACCTGGTTTGACGTGGGTAAAATCGCCCCGAAAAAGCCGCCAAATTTTAGAGCAGCCTTTACTTGCCCAATATAGTCATAGGGATTTGGCAAATCCAGGAACAAAGCGTCGATTTCAGTTTCGTCGAACCCTTCGGCGATGTCGCGCAATTTAAAATCAACCCGATCGTACAACCCCAACCGGTTCAAATTTTTTTGCGCCATAGCCTGCATTTCTGGTCTGACTTCATACGAAAATACTCTACCCGTCTGACCTACTGCGAAGGAAAGCGCGCAAGTCAGAGCTCCTGATCCGGTGCCTGCCTCGATGACGCGCTGCCCCTCCCCTATTCCCATTGTTACCAGAGTGAAACCGATTTCTTTTGGGTAAAGAATTTGGGTGTTCCTAGGCAGTTCCTTTAGTAAATCTCCCAGCGCCGGCTGCAGAATAAAAAATGGATTGCCAAGATGGCTGGTTACTTTTGTGCCCCAGGGCTTACCGATGAGATCATCGTGCAAGATAACCCCGCGGTGGGATTCCATTTTTCCCCCCACCGCTACCCGGAAAATGAAGCTTTTGTGGCGCAATCCTACCAGCTGGACAAGATCTCCATCCGCTACATGGGTGCTGCGTAAATTCCAACTCATATCCGACCGCCGCGAGTGGCGCTTTTCTTCCGTTTAGCGTCTTGCTCAGGCTGTTTGTTGCTGAGCCAATGCCCAAATATCATAAAAACCAGGCTTCCCAGCGTTCCAACTCCCAATTGCAGACCGCCGACTTTCAAAAAATTCCATCCAAAGTTTTGGGCTGCAATATGCCCCAGCCAGAATCCGATCAGGGCCAGGCCGATGTATAACCCTAACCGCCAGGCTGAACCGCCGCGCCAGAGATGAAACACAGCTCCCAGAAATATCGGAGTGAAAATTCCTAATAAGATTGTCTGAATGGTCATTCCAACTCCCATCAAATATTAAAAGAGGATTGAATTGTCCCCCCACCAAGGACTACATTCCCATTATAAATAACAATTCTTTGTCCAACGGTGATATCTCTCATGGGATTATCAAAGTGTACTGTGATGCTCTCGTTGCCTTGAGGGTTGATGCGTGCTCGGGCGAGGGCCGCCCGGTAGCGAATTTTCACATCCGCCGAAAAAGGTGCTTGCGGAGCTGAACCTGAAATCCAGTTCATATCCACTGCCCGCAGCCCGTTCCTGCCAAGGGCGTTATGTTCCCCGATGATTAATTCATTAGTTCCCAGATTTTTATCGATGACATAGAGCGGTCTTGGGGCAGCGATCCCAAGACCCTTGCGCTGACCGATGGTATAGAAGGCCAATCCATTATGCTCCCCGACCTTATAGCCATCCGAATTGACGATTCGGCCCGGTTGAACAACTTCCGGCACATAACGCGCCAAAAACGAACGATAATCCTGCCCCGCCAGAAAACACAAATCCTGGCTGTCCACCCGATCAGCAACGGATAAACCAAACCGGCGGGCATGCTCGCGCACTTCGGCTTTTGGCATGCCGCCCACCGGGAACATCGTGTGCTGCAATTTTTCCTGCGGTAAAACGCTCATGACATACGACTGATCTTTTTCAGGATCGAAACCGCGCAGTAATTCGACGGATCCATCTTCTGTTTGACGGAGTTGGGCGTAATGTCCAGTGGCCATATACTCCGCGCCCATTTCTTTTGCCTGGTCGAACATAAACCCCCAGCGAATCTTTTGATTGCACAAAATACAGGGGTTTGGCGTGATCCCCTCGCGATAACCGTCCATAAACGCCTGGACGACCACGTTTCTGAACAGATCCTGGCTGTTTAACGCGTAAAACGGGATGCCTAATTTGGCAGCCACCCGGCGCGCACCCGCCATCGCGTCCGGAGTGCAGCAGCGGTTGCTTTCCTCACTGCCCGGTTCGCTCCAAAGGCGCAGCATAACCCCCGTGACTTCATATCCCTGCTCAACCAATATAGCGGCTGCTACAGCGCTATCGACCCCACCGCTCATTGCGACCACAACTGATGAT
>JAJZTR010000130.1 GCA_021848775.1 Chloroflexota bacterium
CTCATCCAGCAGTAAAATGGATGGGTTCATCACCAGGATCGAAGCCAATGCCACCTTGCGGCGTTCACCGCCGCTTAATGTGAAGGTCAGCCGGTCTTTGTATTCTTCAAAATCCAGCCCCACCACGTTCATCGCGCTGCGCACAATTTCACGCAGATTTTCTTTTTCACCCATCAACCGCGGACCGTACGCAATCTCATCGCCAACATATTGCTCGAAAAGTTGATATTCGGGATTTTGGAAAATCAAACCGGCATAACGCCGCACAGCTTTGAGGTCCGTTCCTCCGGCATTTAAGTCAAAGGGACCAACCCGAACGGTGCCCTTCTGCGGCAGCAGCAAACCGTTGAGATGCTGAAGCAGGGTCGATTTTCCTGACCCGGTGGTGCCAATCAATCCATGGGTGCTGCCTTCAGCGACACACAGGGAAGCACCGTCCAGCGCGGTATGCGCGAGAGGGGTGTCGCTCAAATATACATGTTCGAGAGCTTCTACTTTGATGATCTCTGAACATTGCGGCTGCGGATAGTTTCTAGAGGCATCTGTGTTGCCGTTATTTCCACCGGCAAAAGCCGGTAGAGCAGAAAACAAAGCTTCAGGCGAGAGCAAGCCGCGCGGCATTTCCGGAAAAACCTGGCGCAGTGAGCCAGCCAGACGGGCAGCTATCGGCACGTCCAGCTTCAAATCATGGAGGTCGTCAGGGCGCGAAAATAGATCCTGCGGCAGACCATCAAAGGCGACCTGCCCATTTTTAAGCGCCACCACCCGCTCAGCTTCGATTGCCTCGCGCATGAAGTGTGTGATGACGATGACCGTAAGCCCTTCGCGGTGCAGGCGCTGGATCAATTGCTTCACCATGGCTCGACCGGCCGGATCCAGCATGGCTGTGGTTTCATCGAAAATCACGCAGCGCGGATGCATGGCCAAAACCCCGGCCAAAGCTGCGCGTTGCAGCTGCCCGGCTGAAAGCAAATGCGGCGGCCGGTCGCGGTGCTCCTGCATGGTAGTGATGTTCAACGCCTCTTCGACTCGGGCACGGATTTCTTCCGGCGGCAATCCGGCGTTTTCCGGACCGAAAGCGATATCCTCTTCCAGCACAGCGGCAACAATTTGATCTTCCGGCGCCTGAAATACCATCCCGACCGTCGAGCGGATCCAGGGATGGTTTTGCGGGTCGCGCGTATCCTTGCCGTTGATGAGGACTCGGCCCCGGTTGGGCAATAACAACGCGTTCAAATGCCGCGCCAGGGTGGATTTACCAGAGCCGTTGGCACCGACAATTGCAATATACTCGCCTTCGTTTACCCGTAAATTGATGCCATTTAACGCCAGAGCGGTTTCCCCACCCCTAACCGGATGCTGGAAAGTGACATCTTCCATCAAGATCAATTCATGTGTCATTCTGGGCAAGATTTTAACATACGCTGTCGCTAAAAGGTAAAATAGAGTTAATTCTGTAAAGAGAGCAATAATTATATGCCCTCTTTCGCTAAAGAATAGACAGTCCTTTTGTCGATCTGACGTATACTAATGCCATGGCTAATGGATGCTGGAGGGTGGAAATCAGAATTGAAACTACCACCCCCTCCCTGCCCTCAGGATAAATCCCAATTCCGCTTCCCCGATTGCCCATAATATGATTTTCACAGAACCCAACGCACCATCCACCAGGACCCGCCCGGATACAGCTGTGCGTACGGCGGTCGTTTTTGGAATTGCGGGGATTTTATTAATCTTGCTCATCGCCTTCTCACAGGTGATCCTGTCTATCAATCCGTATAAGGAAGCTGCTGAGCAGGTGAATTATCTGCTCCAATCGGCACCAGACCTGGAAACCCGGCTGGATTATTCAAACCTGACCTTAAACCGGCTCAAAAATCAAATTGATCCCGAACTGGCATCCAGCATTACCACCCAGCTTGAACCTTCGGCCGAGGAAAAGTTGATCGCGGCTTTAGCACTGGAGGGAATCCGCTCGACCGATGTGCGCACCTTCACCGGTTTGTTGGATGGTGTTGCCCAGGAAACTCTGGCATTGCATGCCGCTCTTCTCAAAGAGAACCAGGCAGCATCATTGAAACCCGTTTTATACAAGATCCGCCAGGAACCAGATTCCATTGACACCACCCGCCTCAATGAAATTTACGAGGTCAGTCCGATTGTTATCGAAAATCTGAATGAACTGCGCCGCCGCATGCAATCCCTTTCCAACAACATGCGGCTGATTTCGGACAGCGCGCAACTCACATCAATCAATGAGGCGCTGGACGGGAAAGATCCGGAGGATTTTCCAAACCTTGGCAGCGCTGAGGCGTACCTCAAGAGCTACACCGCCTGGAAAAGCCTGCCCAGTGCCTGTGAGTCTTTGGAAATCCAATTTGCCGGAACTGTTACCATCCTCGACAATATTTTCACGGCTGTGAATGCCGCCCGGTTGAAAGACCGGCGGATGGGCTATTCAATGTGGGAACCGACAGCCCGCTGGGTGGATTCGCACCTCATTCTGACAATTGCCACAGCGGTAGTATTTTTGATCACTGCCGCAATTGCTTTCTATCAGCGCAAGCCAAGCACGGATCAATCCGATCCAACCGGCGGGAAGATTGAATCCAGACTGGGTCGGATCGTGGCGTCAGCCATGAGTCCAACCAGACCGCGTGCTTTAGAGCGCGAGACGGAATCTGCGGCAGCGGCTGCACCCCTGGAAAAAACTCCACAGGTCGTCCTCCATCGCCGTACCACCCGCGGCTGGGGGGGTTCCAATACGCGCTTCGTAGTTCTGCGCTCCAGCGGTGGTCGAGAGACCAAGCACCTGTCCACCGAAAAGGCTTTCCGCATTGGATCCGATCCGCGTAACCCGGTGCATATTGAAAACAGTGATAAAGGTTACATTGAAATTTGGGTGCGCTTTGCCCATGCCGGTTTCTTTATCGAGGTCATGTACAGCGAATCGCCGGTTATGATTAATCGCCAGCCATTTACCGGCGCCCGGGCGCTGCATAACGGCGACTTAATCCAGGTGCTGGATGTCAGTTTAATCTTTTTCGAAGGCTAGATGTGAGAACAATGTAATTTGTCGGACGAAAACGACAAGGATACCTGGAAGCAGGTTATCAATTTCACTATAAAATCCCGCTTGTATTGACTAAAATAGAAGAGCAATAAAATCCCCCACACCACAATTTCAGGAGGAAGTGAATGCACCACGGCCTTAAACCATTCTTCGCTCCACGGGGTGTCGCGATCATTGGCGCCTCCGCCGCTCCCAACAAGTTGAGTTTTGGAATCCTGCGTAATTTATCCCAGTATGGGTATTCCGGCCATATCGCGCCGGTGAATCCAAAAGAGGATACCATCCTGGGGTACAAATCCTATCCGGATATTGCATCGGTTCCAGACCCGGTCGACCTGGCGGTGATTGTGCTGCCGGCTCCTGTCATCCCGGGTGTGTTGGAAGACTGCGGTAAACGCGGTGTGCAGGCAGTGGTGATCATCAGCGGTGGATTCAAAGAACTTGGGCCGGAGGGGGCAGCCGTAGAGGCCGGCCTGGTGGATATCGCCCGAAAATACAACATGCGCTTGATCGGCCCAAATTGCGTGGGCACTCTGGATATGTACACCGGATTAAATACCACCTTTATCCAGGGTATTCCGGCCAAGGGGTCAATCGGCTTTGTTTCACAATCTGGCGCAGTGGCGGGCGGTGTTGTCGAAATAATACGCGATAAATTTATTGGGTTTTCGATGTTTGCCACCCTCGGGAACGAAGCAGATGTCACCGAAACCGATATGATCGAGTACCTGGCGGATGAACCCAATACGCGTGTAATTGCTTCCTATGTTGAGGCGATCAACGACGGCCAGCGGTTTATGCAGGCAGCGCGCAAAGTCTCGCGTCATAAACCGATCATCATGCTTAAAGCCGGGCGCACCAGTGCCGGCGCAAGGGCGGTTTCTTCACATACCGGGTCATTGGCAGGCTCCTACACAGCCTACCAGGCCGCTTTCGAGCAAGCTGGTGTTATCGAGGTGGATACGCTGGCTGACCTGTTCGATTTTTCGATGGCCTTCGCCAATCTGCCCCTGCCAAAAGGTCCGCGGGTGGCAATGATCACCAACGGCGGCGGTCCGGCTGCTCTGGCATCAGACGGGCTTTCCCCTAACGGGCTGCAAATGGCCGACCTTTCTCCGGAAACACAGGCGATATTACGCCCGCACCTAAATCCGGCTGCCCAAATTGCCAACCCGGTCGACATGCTCGGGGCCGCTGACGCCGCCGAGTACTCGATTGCGCTAAAGACCATCCTGACTGATCCCAACGTGGACATGGCGGTCGCCATTCTGGTGCCGCAAGCGTTGGTCAACACTGAAGCAGTCGCCCAGGCCATTTGCGATCAGGCCAAAGGGCAGAGCAAACCTGTGGTGGCGGTATTCGTCGGTGAATGGAGCACCAAGAAAGCCAGGGAAATCCTCCATACCAACGGCATCCCAATGTACACCCATCCGGAGACCCCCGGGCGCGTGTTGAGCGCCATGCTTAAATACGCCCGCTGGCTGCAAAAACCAGAACAAACCGTTACTCAATTCTCGAACCTGGATCGCGCTACGGCAATCCAACTGCTGCAGCAAGCCAAAGGGCAGCCTGCCATGGGTGAGGTACTCACCCGCCCGCTGCTGGCAGCTTACGGCATGCCGGTAGTCTCTGGCGAAATGGCCAAATCCGCGAATGAAGCGGTCCTCGTGGCTGAAAAGGTGGGATTCCCGGTGGTGATGAAAATTGTCTCGCCGGATATCCTGCATAAATCGGACGTGGGCGGGATCCACTTGAATTTAGACAGCACCGAGGCTGTGCGAGCAGCCTACACCGCCATGCTGCAGGAAATCTCAGCAAAATTGCCAGATGCCCGCCTGGAAGGCGTTCTGATCGAAACCATGGCGCCCAAGGGGCAAGAGGTGATCATTGGGATGCGCCGCGATTCCAATTTTGGTCCCCTGATGATGTTTGGCCTGGGCGGCATCTATGTCGAATTATTCGGCGACGTCGCCTTCCGCGTCGCACCTTTGACGCATGAAGATGCGCTAGACATGGTCCGAAGCACCCGTGCCGGACGCCTGTTGACCGGTTTCCGCGGCATGCAGGAGGCGGATGTGGAAGGTGTAGTCGAGACCATCCTGCGCCTCAGTCAATTGTCCATCGACTTTCAGCAAATTTCAGAAATCGAAATCAACCCCCTGCTGGTGCTGCCAAAAGGCAAAGGAACGTTGGCACTAGACGGGCGGGTTATTCTGCAGGACTGATCTTTCAGGAGAAAACTGAATGAAACGATTGCTTTCAGGGAATGAAGCCGTTGCACGCGCAGCCTGGGAAGCCGGCGTCAAGGTCGGGTCTGGTTATCCCGGCACGCCCAGCACTGAAATCATGGAAGCTTTTGCCCTGTACCCCGGTGTCTACGCCGAGTGGGCTCCGAATGAAAAAGTCGGGTTGGACGTGGCGGTGGGTGCCGCTTATGCTGGTCGGCGTGCCTTTGCCACCATGAAACATGTCGGGTTGAACGTCGCATCGGACGCGTTTTTCGCGGTGGCCATGACCGGCGTCGAAGCCGGACTGGTGGTGGTTTCGGCAGATGACCCCTCCATGCACTCGTCGCAGAACGAGCAGGACAACCGTCAGTTTGCCAAATTCGCGCGTGTTCCCTGTCTCGACCCGGCTGACAGTCAGGAGGCGCACGACCTGACTCTGGCAGCTTTCGACCTCAGCGAGCAGTTCGACACGCCGGTTCTGCTGCGCTTGACCACCCGTGTCTGCCACACCAGCTCTCCGGTGGAACTCGGCACCCAGCGCGAAAACCTGCCCGAGCCGGGCAAATATCCGCGCAATTTGAGCAAATATTGCATGGTGCCAGCCAATGCACGAAAGCGCCACCCGGCTATTGAAGCACGGATTGCGGAACTGGCCGAGTTTGCCGAAACGTTCCAACACAACCGCATTGAGCGGCGCTCACCGGAAATCGGCATCATCACTGCTGGCGTGGCCTATAACTACGCGCGGGAGGTATTCCCCGATGCCAGTGTTTTGAAATTGGGGATGGTCTACCCCCTGCCTCGAAAAATGATCCGTGAATTTGCCTCCCGGGTTCAAAAATTGATCGTTCTGGAAGAGTTGGACCCCTTTATCGAAGATCAGGTACGTTTGATGGGCATCCCGCTTTATCAGCCCGCTGACCTGATGCCCGAGGGTGTCCCCTATCCAGCGACCAAGGCACTCTTTCCCATCGCCGGGGAATTAGACCCGACGGTGGTGCGCGCCAGCGCCCGGGCAGCCGGGATGCTGCCAACCCTGGAAATGCGAGAATCGCCCCCATCAAACGGCGGTCTGCCGGTTCGTCCCCCGGTGCTATGCCCGGGATGTCCGCACCGCTCTTCGTTTTATGTTCTGCACAAATTGGGGGTGCCCGTCAACGGCGACATCGGCTGCTACACGCTGGGCATGGTTCAGCCGCTCGACGCCCTGCATACCGTTGGGTGCATGGGTGCCAGCGTGGGTGTGGCTCACGGTGCCGCCGTGGCCGGTGACAAGGAGCGGCATGTGGCTGTCATCGGCGATTCAACTTTTTTCCACAGCGCCATCCCGGCTTTGATCAATGTGGCCTACAACCAAAGCAGCGTCATCACCATCATCATGGACAACCGGGTTACCGGCATGACCGGTCACCAGGAAAACCCCGGCACAGGCCGCACCTTGCAGAACCAAAAAACGAAAGAGATCGAGATCGAACCTCTCGTACGAGCGCTCGGGTTCGACAAAGTACTTACGGTGCCCTCATTCGATGTCGCTGCTATCGAAAAGACGCTCAAAGAATGGATGAAATCGGATGAACCGGCGGTACTCATCACCCGCGAGGAATGCGCCCTGCTGCCTTCGGCCCGGGAGCGCTGGCTGCCGCTGGAAGTGGTCAGCGATAAGTGCAACGGCTGCACACTGTGCTTCCGGGTAGGCTGCCCGGCAATTCTCAAATCGGATCAACTGGATCCCAAGACCAACCGTCCATTGGCAGTGATCGATCCGTTGTTATGTACCGGTTGTGAAATTTGCGCGCAAGTATGCCCGCGGGATGCAATTCTGTTCCGCAACCAGGTGTCCAGCGTAAAATCAAACCAGGAGGTGGCTCCATGAACCCGGAAGGCATCAATTTCGTGCTGGTAGGTGTCGGCGGTCAAGGGACCATTTTAGCCAGTGATGTTTTGGCTGAGTTGGGGCTGCGGTTAGGTTTCGATGTCAAAAAAGCGGAGGTGCACGGGATGTCGCAGCGCGGCGGCAGCGTGACCTCCCATTTGCGATGGAGTCCGCGTGTCTTTTCACCCATCATTCCCCTGGGTGAAGCGGATGTTCTGGTGGCTTTCGAAAAATTGGAAGCCGCGCGTTTCATCAGCCAGTTGAAACCTGAAGGCCTGGCTCTGGTCAATGATTATGCCATCGAGCCGCTCAGCGTGCAGACCAGCGGTGTGCCTTACCCCGGCGATAAAGAACTGCAGAAACGTCTGGCGCAAATCACCTCCCATACTTATTGGGTGAAAGGAATTGATATCGCCGAGACGTTGGGAAACATACGCGCAGCCAATGTTGTCCTGTTGGGAGCGCTGTCATCCCTGTTGGATATCGATCCCGTTCAGTGGGATGCTGTTCTGGAGATGCGTGTTCCAGCCCAACACCTGGAACTGAATCGCAGGGCATTCCTTGCCGGACGCGAAGCAGTGGCAGCGGTTGTCTAACCGCGATTTAATCCCCGATTAAATGGGTGATGCTATAATTGCTCAAATCGATCTTGTTCCGT
>JAJZTR010000131.1 GCA_021848775.1 Chloroflexota bacterium
TCGCGAACAGACGGTAGGGTTGGTGCAAGGCGGTGTTGATTTGATCCTGATCGAAACTTCACAGGATATTCTGGAGGTCAAGGCTGCTATCCTGGGGATTCAGCAAGCGTTCGCGGAAACCGGAATCTTTTTACCGGTACAGGCCCAGGTGACTCTGGATACAACGGGCCGCATGCTGCTCGGAACGGATATTTCTGCAGTTCAGACTATCCTGGATGGATTGGCGATTGATGTGATCGGTTTGAACTGCTCCACCGGGCCGGAACATATGCGCGATCCAATCCGTTACCTGGGTGAGCAAACCAACTTGCCGGTATCCTGCATCCCCAATGCCGGACTGCCGTTGAATGTTGACGGGCAGGCAGTGTACCCGCTCGAGCCCGAGCCTTTCGCCGACGCCTTGAGCGAATTTGTGCAAAAGGACGGCATCAGCGTGGTTGGCGGCTGCTGCGGCACCACTCCGGAACACTTGCGGCTGCTGGTCGAAAAAGTAGGCGGTATTGAGCACCCGCAACGCCCCGAAATTCAAGTCCCACGGCTGGCTTCAGCGATCGAAGCGCAACCCATGCTGCAGGAACCGCGGCCGTTCCTGATCGGTGAACGGTTGAACACGCAGGGAAGCCGTAAATTCAAGGAAATCATCCTGGCGGAGAACTATGACGCTGTGCTTGAAATTGCCCGCCAGCAGCTGGACTCGGGGGCGCATGGTCTGGATATTTGCGTCGCCTTGACAGAGCGGCCGGATGAGTCGGAGACGATGCGCAAAGTCATCAAGAAATTGGCGCCGGTGGTTCGCGTTCCACTGGTGATCGACAGCACCGAACCGGATGTGATGGAAACAGCGCTGCAAACTGCTCCAGGCCGCTGCCTGGTCAATTCAACCCACCTGGAAGGCGGGCGGCAGCGCGCAGACCGCGTGCTGGGGCTGGTCAAACGCTACAACGCCGCGGTTATCGCCCTGACAATCGATGAAGCCGGCATGGCTAAAACCGCTGAACGCAAGCTGGAGGTGGCGCGTAAGATTTACGATATCGCGGTTGGAGAGTATGGTCTGCGACCAGTCGATCTGGTATTTGATGCATTAACCTTTACCATCGCCACTGGTGATCCGGAATTTGCCAATTCAGCGGTTGAAACGATCGCAGGCATCCGCTTGATCAAACAGGAACTACCCGGCGTGCTGACCTCGCTGGGGGTCAGCAATGTGTCATTCGGGTTGTCGCAAAACGCCCGCGGCATTTTGAACAGCGTCATGCTGCACCACTGCGTGCAGGCCGGGCTGGATATGGCAATCATCAACCCGGCGCATATTACGCCCCTGGCGGAAATCCCGGAAAAAGAGCGGGAATTAGCCGAAGACCTGATTCTCAATCGCCGCCCGGATGCGCTGCAGCGATTTATCGACCATGTGGAAAGAAGCGGTGATGCTGTTACCCAACGCGCCAGCAGTAAAAGCGAATCCATAAAAGATTTGACCGCTGAAGAACGGCTGCACTGGCGCATTTTGCACCGCCAGAAGGAGGGTGTGGAGGCCGATATCGACGAGATCCTCTCCCGCGATAGTGAGCGGACTCGTCACGAGATCGCGGTGGACATCCTGAATACGGTTCTTCTGCCAGCAATGAAAGAGGTGGGCGATAAATTCGGCAGCGGGGAGTTGATTTTGCCCTTCGTTTTGCAATCTGCTGAGGTGATGAAGAAATCGGTTTCGCATGTGGAACTTTTCCTGGAAAAGAAGGAAGGGGTCAGCAAGGGACGGCTGGTCCTGGCAACGGTTTATGGGGATGTCCATGACATTGGCAAGAATCTGGTGAAAACCATCCTTTCCAATAACGGATACGAAGTTCTCGACCTGGGCAAGCAGGTGCCGGCTGAGACGATCATCTCGAAAGCCGTGGAGGTCGGGGCTGACGCCATCGGACTGAGCGCGCTGCTGGTCAGCACCAGCAAGCAGATGCCGCTGATCGTCAATGAACTGCACCGGCGTGGATTAAAATTTCCGGTGCTGGTCGGCGGTGCTGCCATCAATAAGCGTTTTGGCCGGCGCATCCTTGCCACTGAATCAGGCGAGTTTTACGAGTCAGGCGTGATCCATTGCAAGGATGCGTTTGAGGGCCTGACAGCCATGGACAACCTGATGGATCCCAACCAGCGGGTGGACCTGCTTGAGCGCATACGGCGGGAATCTGAAATGGAATTGGGCCGGGCAAGGGAAGCCGTGCTGAAGGAGAGCGTCTCCACTGTGTCATCGGTGCCGGTCTTGGAGGATTTACCCAGGCCGCCGTCATGGGGACCGAGGGTTGTCCATGCCTTGCCGCTGGATGCTGTTTTCCAATACCTGCCCAAAAATGAGTTGTTTCGACTTTCCTGGGGTGCCAAAAACACTCATGGAGGAGCCTGGGCAAAGCTCGAGGCTGAATATGAAAAACGGTTGGATGACATGCGGCGTGAAGCTCTGCGTGAAGACTGGTTGAAACCACAGGCGGTGTATGGGTACTGGCCGGCGCAATCAGATGGCAATGACTTGATTATTTATGAGCCTGGCAGCTTCCAATCCGGATCGCCCAGCGAAATGCTGCGCATGACTTTCCCGCGGCAGAATTCAGGCGATGGGTTGTGTCTGGCAGATTACTTCGCGCCGGCAAGGTCCGGCAAAATGGATGTGGTCGCCTTCCAGGTGGTTACCGTGGGTCAGGAGGCCAGCCGGCGGGTGGAGCGGCTCCAATCGGCTGCTGATTATAGCGAAGCCTATTTCACCCACGGGCTGGGGGTGCAAATGGCAGAGGCTACCGCTGAGTACCTGCACCGCCACATCCGCCGTGAGTTGGGTCTGGGTGCGGAGCAAGGCAAAAGGTATTCCTGGGGGTATCCGGCCATTCCCGAATTGACCGATCATGAGAAAGTTTTTTCGCTGCTGCCGGCTGAATCTGAACTGGGTATGTCACTGACCAGTGCATTTCAGCTCATTCCGGAACAATCCACAGCGGCGATTATTGTTCACCATCCGGCTGCCCGCTACTTTAACATCGGTGAAAGCCGGATCGAGCAGTTAATGGGCAGAGGTTGATATGAATAAATCCTCCAAATTCCTTCAAATGTTAGATACTAACCGGCCGCTCTTGTCAGATGGCGCAATGGGAACGCTGCTGCATCAACAAGGCGTGTCATTTGACCAATCGTTTGACGAATTGAACTTGGTCAAGCCCGCGCTGGTGGCCGAAATCCATCATGAATATATTGACGCGGGGTCAAATATTATTCAGACCAACACCTTTGGCGCCAATCGTTATAAACTGGCGCAGCACGGGCTGGATAAACAGGTGGCCGAAATCAACACCAACGCCGTAGAACTGGCACGGCGAGTGATCCTCGCGTCCTATAAGGATGTGCTGGTCGCTGGAGATGTTGGGCCTCTGGGTGTCCGGCTGGCGCCGTTTGGACGGGTTCAACCCGAGGAAGCACGCGTCGTTTTCCGTGAGCAAATCGATGCCTTGAATTCGGCCGGGGTCGATCTACTCATCATCGAAACCATGACGGATGTGTTCGAGCTGCGCGAAGCGATTTGGGCTGCGCGCGAAGTTAACCCGGATTTACCAATCATTGCCTCGATGACCTTTACCCGCGATGATCGCACGCTGCTTGGCGATGATCCTGGCAAGGTGGCTCGTAAACTCCAGGAGGCAGGAGCGGATGTGATCGGAGTTAACTGTTCGGGCGGCCCCAATCAGATTTTGCGAATTCTTAAAATTATGGTTCATGCGGTTCCGCAGGGAAAATTCTCGGTCATGCCCAATGCCGGCTGGCCCGAACAGGTCGCCGGGCGGATCATGTATCCCGCCTCACCGGAGTACTTTGCCGACTACGCATTGGCCTTCTGGCAGGCTGGAGCGAATGTGATCGGTGGATGTTGCGGCACCACGCCCAAACATATCGCAGTAATGCGCCAGGCGATTGAAAATGCTCCCCCGGGTAATGCACCGAATGGTTTTTCGCTCAGCGTTGTGGAGCGGGAAGAAGGTGAGGTCGAAAGCCAGCTGCCCACGCAGCTGGCCGAGAAACTGGCCGCGGGCCGATATGTGGTCTCCGTGGAAATAGACCCGCCGCGCGGCTTGACCGCGCAAAAATTACTGGCGGGCACCAGCCTGCTCAAAGAGGCTGGAGCTGATGTCATCAATGTCGCTGACAGCCCGATGGCACGCATGCGGATGAGTCCGTGGGCGGTTTGCCGTTTGATCCAGGAAAAGGTGGGAATCGAAACTGTGCTGCACTTTCCCACGCGCGGCCGCAATTTGCTGCGGGTCCAGGGTGATCTGCTGGCTTCCCATGCTCTTGGCGTACGCAATGTATTCGTGGTGATGGGCGACCCCACCGCCATCGGCGATTATCCCGAAGCGATGGATAATTATGATCTGGTGCCTTCCGGGTTGATCAAATTGATCAAGCAAGGATTCAATATGGGCGTCGATCACGCCGGGGTGGATATCGGTCAGCCGACATCTTTTTTCACGGGCTGTGCCTTGAACCTCGCCGCGGTGGATGCCGATCTTGAGATCAAGAACCTGAAACGAAAATTACGTGCAGGTGCGGATTTTATTTTAACCCAGCCAATTTATGACCCGCTGGTGGGCAGCCGATTCCTAAGCCGGGTAACCGATACCATTGGCGAACTGAGAATCCCTATTTTGATTGGTTTGCTGCCACTGGCCAGCGCCCGTCATGCCGCTTTTTTACAACAAGAAGTACCCGGTATCGACATTCCTGAGAAGATTCATAGACTTATGGCTGAATCTGGCGACAATGGCGCTCGCTCAGGAATTCAAATTGCGATAGAATTAGCTCAACAATTCAGGGAGTACGCCCAGGGCATCTACCTCATGCCGGCGTTCAACCGATTTGATTATGCAGCCGAAATAATCGAAACCATTCAAAAAGGAAATTGACCCCTCCCAGTATGCTGCTCACCATCGATATTGGAAATACGAATATTGCGCTTGGATTGTACGAGGGCACAAAATTAGGCGCGCGTTGGCGTCTGGCAACCGATCACGAACGGATGCCTGATGAGTATGGAATTCAAATGCTCGGTTTACTGCAGCACAGCGGGTGTGCGGTAGCACAATTGAACGGAGTATGCATGGCATCCGTGGTGCCGGTGCTTACCTCGCGCCTGCAGCAAGCCTGCAGGATGTACTTCAACCATTTGCCCTTGATCGTGGATGAAAGCATTTCCACCGGCATCACACTTCTGGTGGACGATCCTAAAACTGTTGGCGCTGACCGCATTGTGGACGCGGTTGCCGTCAATGTGCTGTATTCAGGACCGGCTTGCGTGGTGGACTTTGGCACCGCGACCACGTTTGACGCGATCACTGCCGATGGTGAATATCTGGGTGGTGCGATTGCTCCTGGCATCGGTATTTCTGCCGATGCACTTTCGACCCGGACTGCTAAACTGCCGCGCGTGGATTTGCAGGTGCCTCCGTCGGTAATTGGACGGAACACCATTCATGCCATGCAATCGGGCCTGATGCTGGGCTATATCTCTATGGTCGAGGGTATGGTCAAGCGCTTCCGCAAGGAATTGGGACCGGAAATGAAGGTGATTGCCACCGGCGGATTGGCTGAAACCGTAGCCGAACACACCGAAGTAATCGATGTGTTAGCCCCGTGGTTAACATTGGATGGTCTTCGCATCATTTGGGAGATGAATCAGGGATAACATGGCCAATCCGCTGGCGGGAAAGAAAGTTCTTCTGGGGGTGACGGGTTCGATCGCCGCGTATAAAGCGGCTGAAATTGCTTCTCAACTGACTCAAATTGGTGCAATCGTCGACGTGGTGTTGACAGAAAGCGCTGTTAAATTTATTTCCCCGCTCACTTTTCAATCGCTGACGGGTCGTAAAGCCTATGTCGATGCGGATTTATGGGGCGGCGAAGGGCACGTCACCCATGTCGGTTTGGGGAGAGCAGCCGATCTGTTGTTGATCGCTCCGGTCTCCGCGAACACGCTTGCCAGGCTGGCGTACGGCTTTGGTGATAACTTGCTGGTACTTACAGCATTAGCCAGCCACTGCCCCATGCTGCTCGCGCCTGCCATGGATGTCGGCATGTTCGAGCACCCTGCCACCCAGGCGAGCGTGAAAATCCTCGAACAGCGTGGAGTTCATTTTATCGGACCGGCTGAAGGTTATCTCGCTTCAGGCCTGGTGGGTCGCGGCCGCATGGTCGAACCGCTTGAAGTTATTGGGGCTGCAAGGTGGCTGCTCAGCCGCAAAGGACCGCTCGCCGGAAAAAAAGTTGTGGTTACCGCTGGCGGCACCCAGGAGCCGATCGATCCGGTGCGGTTAATTACCAACCGCTCCTCCGGCAAGCAGGGTCATGCTATTGTCCAGGCAGCACAGGATGCCGGTGCGGATGTGACCCTGATTTCGACCACCAATCTCACGGCACCCATAAATACTAACCTCATCCATGTGCAGACCGTCGCCGATATGCACGCTGCGGTTATGAAGGAAAGCGCCGGCAGCGATCTGCTGATTATGGCTGCCGCGCCTGCTGATTTCCGCCCGGCTCATAAGGCTGCTGACAAGATCAAGAAGGAAAATGGTCCGCCGGCGATCGAAATGGTGCCCACCATTGACATCCTGCTGGCTGTCGCTGAGGAACGCGGTAAAAGTGGCTGGCCGAAAAAAGTCATTGGTTTTGCGGCTGAATCGCGCGATCTTTTAGACAATGCTTCTGCCAAGTTAAAGCGCAAAAACCTGGACATGATCGTAGCCAACGACATCAGCCAGCCGGATTCCGGTTTCGAAGTGGACATGAATCGGGTCACATTTATTTTCTCTGATGGAACCGCCGATCCTCAGCCTAAAATGAGCAAACATGAGGTCGCAGATGCGATCATAGATCGGGCAGTAGTGTGGTTCCAAACCAAATGAAAAAAATAATTCGATCGCTTGCAGGACGGATCTAACCATGCGGATATTGGTAATTTCCGATATCCATGCCAATTTAACAGCCCTTGTGGCAGTATTGGCTGATTCTGGGGAAGTGGATGGCGTCTGGTGCCTGGGTGACCTGGTAGGGTATGGCCCGGACCCGGAAGAATGCGTTACCCGTGTTCGTAACCTGCCTAACCTGGTGTGCCTGTTAGGCAATCATGATGTTGCAGTCATGGGTAAATTGGATATGGAAGCCTTCAACCGCGAGGCTAACCTCTCGGTAAATTGGACACGTGAAAACCTTTCCGCGGCCAGCCTGTTTTTTTTTCAGAGCCTGACTACCCGGGTGGAGACCATGGGCGTGACGTTGAGCCACGGCAGCCCGCGTAATCCAATCTGGGAATATCTGCTCGATCTCAATACCGTGTTAACCAATTTTTCATTCTTTAGAACAAAAATCTGCCTGGTTGGTCACACCCACATTCCTATCCTCTATTCCCATAATGGCAACGGGTCAGTGGATTGGAGCGTTCCTCAACCGGGCACTCCCTTGATCATCAAAGGGCGGGCCATTCTAAATCCAGGGTCAGTGGGTCAGCCGCGCGACCGCGATCCACGAGCCGCGTATGCCATTTTTACGCCGGAAGAAAGCAAATGGGAACCCAGACGGGTGGCTTATGACGTAGCGGCAGTTCACGAGCGGATAAAAGCTGCCGGGTTACCGCAAAGGCACGCGACGCGATTGATCGACGGATGGTAAATGGAACATTTACCTGGTGGGCAGCGTCCTATCCGTAGTATCCATTCGCTGCCAAGGAGAAGAGAAAATGTTCAAGCGGATTGCAATCATATTGCTGATGGCTGTATTTGT
>JAJZTR010000132.1 GCA_021848775.1 Chloroflexota bacterium
CGGCTGGTGTATACCGATAGTTTTTCAGATGCGGAAGGCAATATCGTCAGTGCCGCTGCTTACGGCATGGGTGATGACTTTCCAGATGAGCTGCTGGTAACGGTTGAATTTGAAAATCTTGGCAGCAAGACACGCATGACGCTCACCACTGCCGGGCTGCCAGCGGGTGAAATGTTGCAAATGACCGGGCTTGGCTGGAGCGGCTCGTTCGATAAGCTGGAAAACAGCCTGCTGATCCAAAAAGAAACCGGGCCGCACAAGTTATATGTGACCATCGAGCCTGGAAAGCAGGAGATCAGCTACAAACGCATCTTCGATGCGCCGCGCGACCTGGTATTCAAGGTGTATACAGACCCTTCACTCATCCCGCACTTTTGGGGTCCGCAAATCTACACGACTGTCGTGGAGAAAATGGAAGTCAAGCCAGGTGGTCAATGGCGATATATCCAAAAAGATGATCAAGGCGGCGAGTACGGCTTCCATGGGGTATATCACTCCATCGAAGCGCCGTTGCGGATTGTCAATACCTTTGAATATGAAGGCGTCCCGGGTCATGTCTCGCTCGAGTCGCTGAGATTCGATGAGATCGACGGTAAAACGGTCCTGAACGGCTTATCGGTCTTCCAATCGGTAGCCGATCGCGACGGGATGGCCCAAACGGGCATGGAATCAGGCATGACCGAACTCATGGATCGGCTTGAGGCTCTGTTGGTAAAGGAACAGGCATAGGAGCCGGATTGCCACATTGATAAACTCACTGCGGGCAGCCAGTAAGCCGCTGTCCGCAGTGTATCCTTGTTAACCATAATTGGAGAATGCCATGTGCCGAAATATCAGAACCCTGTACAATTACGACCCTCCCGTGACGGAAGATGAAATTCAGGCTGCAGCACTGCAGTATGTGCGGAAAATCAGTGGGTACACCAGGCCCTCTCAGGCGAACGAAGCTGCATTCCGAGCGGCAGTGGATTCAATCACCGCGGCATCCAGTTTGCTGATCTCTTCCCTGCAAACAACCGCCTCGCCTCGCAACCGGGAATTCGAGATTGTCCAGGCTCGAGCCCGGGCAGCCCAGCGATTTCCCCGAAAGCTTTGAGTTGCGGGCAATACCGGTATCAGATTCTATTCCGGTTGATGGCGGTATCGAGGCAGTGGATGTATGGAGCTCTCCCAATAAGAATGAGGAAATTGGCAGATCCACCTTGTGAGTGTTGTTCAGCAGCGCTGGGCTGCCACGTTGGCGGGTTTCTGCCAGGCAATTTACTGACACCTGGGGGATACAACTAGTTTGATCCGACTGATCGGTAGGTCAGGCGCACCTGCGCCAGCAGATCTTCGGCTTTTTGCCGGGTGGTCCGGTCCGTATTTTGGCCGTCCGCTGCCTGTTTCTCGATTTCCAACATCAGTGCGGAAAGTTCGTTCGCGCCAAGGTAGCCTGAATCTGTTTTGAGCTGGTGAGCAGCGTCCCGAAGGCTGGGTAGATCACCATTCGACCACGCAGTTCGCAGAGCCGCAAACTGAATATCCAGGCTGTCCAGCAGCAATCCCAGTATCTCATCCCGACCCGCTCCCAGGTCATCTAAAATCGACGCCGGTCGGATTGGGACCGATTCGGGTTCAAGCACCTTTTCGCGAACCGGTTTTTGCTGGCTGATCATGGCAGCCAGGCTCTCGAGTTTCACCGGCTTGGTTAAAGTATCATCCATGCCGGCGGCCAGGCAGGTCGCGAGATCATCAGCATAAGCGTAGGCGGTCATGGCGATAATTCTTGGCTGCTTTTCAGGCGCAATCTCATTTCGAATGCGGCGGGTGGCTTCCAGACCATCCATTTCAGGCATTCTCACATCCATCAGGATCATATCGTACGATTGGCGGTGGGCAGCTGTTACGGCTTCCATGCCATTTTCAGCCGTATCGATTGTATACCCCAGCCGTTCCAGGAAGCGGACAGCCACACGCTGATTGACCGGGTTATCCTCAGCGAGCAGAATGCGCATTGGATACTTCCTGGCAAAGTTGGCATCCAAAACTGAGGCAGGTAGACGCGGTCGAACTGCTGTTGATCCATCACCAGAACCGTCAGCTAATATTCTTTCGAGCAAATCGGAGAGTTGCGCCGGATGGATTGGTTTATTTTGAATCGCCGCGAATAATAACCTCTCCTCATCGGTCAAACGTTGTGCAAGTGAAGCAAGCAGCACGATGGGGGTCGAGTCATGGTCAAGATCTTGACGAATACGTCGTGCCAGCTCGATGCCGGACATATCTGGTAAATTCGTATCCAAAAGGATGAGCTCCACCTTTGGCGATGATTGCAGCCACCCAAAGGCTTCCTGTGCTGTTCCAACTGCGACCACCTGCATCCCCCGGGATTGCAGATGGCTCGCCAAAATTTTTTGGCTGGTGAGAGCATCTTCTACGATCAGGATACGCATACCGGGTAAGCGACTGTTAATTTTCAGCGGGAGGCGTTCGGATTTAGGCTCAGCTTTTCCCAACAATACGGTAAAGTGAAAAATCGATCCCGTACCAGGCTGGCTGTCCACCCATAGCGTTCCCCCCATCAACTTTACCAGACGGCTGGTAATGGTTAAGCCTAATCCCGTGCCGCCGTAACGGCGCGCAATCGTAGGATCCGCCTGGATAAAAGGTTCAAAAATCCGGTCGATCTGCTCCGGCGTAAGTCCAATCCCGGTATCTCGGACTGAAAAATGGAGCAACCAATCTTTTCCCGTATCCTGCTCGATCTCAGCCTGCACCACAACCTCGCCTTGATCGGTGAATTTAACCGCGTTCGAAAGCAGGTTAACCAATACCTGGCGCAACCTGGAAGGATCGCCGTTAACCGATACCGGCAAGCCCTCGTGCGCCATGGCGCATAGTTCTAATTTTTTTACCGCCGCCTGAGGTGCCACAAAATCCATGGCTTCCTCGACGCACATTCCCAGATCGAAAACCCGGGTGTCCAATTCCATACCACCCGCCTCGATTTTGGAAAAATCCAAAATATCATTAATCGAGGTCAGCAGGGTTTCACTGCCATCCTTTATGGTTTGCAGGTACTCTCGCTGCTCGGGATCCAGATTGGTCTCCTGCAGTAAGCTGGTCATGCCGATGACAGCATTCATTGGCGTTCGAATTTCATGAGACATGGAAGCAAGGAACAATGATTTGGCTCGAGTTGCCTCTTCAGCGGTTTCCTTCGCCTGACGTAGATTCTGCTCGAGCTGCTTTGTCTCAGTCACATCATGGAGCAGGACCAGCCTGCCGGCTGGTCGCCCGTACCATGATAAAAGCTTGAAGGAACGCAGCTCGAACTGGTATTCCTGTTCCTGCCGGGAGATGGTGATATCTTTCTGGAAATGTTCCCTCTGCATTATCCCGGCACGAATTTCTTCAGTCAGTGGAAACAATTCTTCGAGGATTCGGCCAATCGATTCGACAGCCTTAACGCCGAACAATTCCAGGGCTGCGGGATTGAGGTCTAAAATAAGAAAGTTGCGATTGATTACGATAACGATGTCATCTAAAAACTCAATAACAAGGTCCCGCGCCTCAGGTACAACATCCAGCATTCGAAACTGAAACACGCTGAGCGCCAAAAATGGCAGGCCGATGACCAACGCCACCGAGGTGAAATCCAGGTCTGGAACAGGCACCACGCCCGTCAGGCTGACCAATGCCAGACCGGTTGGCAGAATGGCGCCAAGGAGGAAAAACACGATCTGCCTGCGGCGATAACCAGCCGAATTTTTATAGTACGGCAGCAGCATCGCCAGTGCCACCAACCCGATCAGCACTGAATAACCGGCATTCAGATAGAACCAAAACTGCGGCGTATAGGACATCACAATGAAAGAGTGCGCGATTTCAAGCCGCGGATTGGAATAAAACCAGTGGTGGAAGGAGTTGGTAAAGATCACACCCAGGGTTAATAAAGGTTCGATCGCCAGAAACGGCAAAATTTTTATAACTTTGATTAGGGGAATACCGGTAAATTCCATGGTGAATGCGATCAAACTGATCGGCAAAAGCACAACCCCGATATATTTCAAAGCAAAAAAGATTTGTTTTAAGTACAACCGCAGGTTGACCACCTCAAACAGATAAAACAACGACCAGATGCCAATACCGATGGCCAGCATGCCAAAAAAACGGGCAGCTGGAATGGAGTGTTTAATTAAAGAATACGCTGCCATGATGAAGGAAATCACCGTAGCGAAAAGCAAAAGCAGCAAATAGGGGACGATTTGTGCGTTCATTGATATTGATTAAAACAGGTATGAATCCGATCAGCGGTGGATGACCAGACCGCGCCGTTCGATCTTTTTAACCCCGGCATGTGAGGTCTTGACACAGCGTTGGATATCCAAAAAAGCCAAGCGGTTGAGTGATTTCAAGAAACGCAGGCCTTCATCTGTGATACGGTTGCAGTAACTGATATCCAGGTGTTCCAGATTCTTCAGAGCAGTAAGATGGGCCAGACCCTGGTTGCTGATGCTGCAGGATGACAGGTTAAGGCGGGTCAATCCGGGCAGGGCAGCCAGCCTGGACAGACCCAGGTCGGTGATCTTGCGGTTCTCGGAAAGATTCAAAGCGGTCAAGGAAGTCAGCCCGCCTACGGCTTTGACCAGGGTGTACAGATCATCATCGTCGATGTTCTTTGCCCGCAGATTAATTTCATCAGCAGCGGGAATTTCAAAGCGGCCGGGACCCTGGTCAAATTCAGTCCAATCCGCCGCCGGCTCATTTAATGGTCGGGTATAAACTGTAACCGGCAGATCAATTTCAAAAGTTTGCACTGCGTTTGAGTCAGTCATGGTAGTTATTATAGAAGATAATTCAAATTTTTATGCGACAGCAATTCAAGCGGGAAAAAACCAGGGGTGGAGCCAGCAGCTTCACCCCTGGAGTAACCTTTAATTTATTCTAGAAATTATTCGGGGTTATCCAGCCAGAATCTTGCGCACCTCATCCAGCTGACCAGCGCTGCCAAGTTTTTCATTCTTGTGGGCAATGAACCTGGCATATTCAGACATAAATACTTTCCCAACCGGCCGCAGGTCAAAGTTCTCGGGGTGCTCGTTGAAATATTCACGGTGTACGCGGGTCCACACCAACCGTCCGTCGGTGTCGATGTTCACCTTGGTCACCCCCAGCCTGGCTGCCCGGGCAAACGAATCTTCATCCACGCCCTTTGCGCCTTTGAGCTGACCGCCCGCCGCATTGATCCGCGCGACTTCATCCTGGGGCACCGAGCTGCTGCCGTGCATGACCAGCGGGAAACCGGGTAAGCGCTGCTGGATTTGCTCCAACACATCCAGGCGCAGACCCTGCGAACCGCTGAATTTGTATGCCCCGTGGCTGGTGCCAATGGCAACCGCCAGAGAGTCGCAGCCCGAACGTTCCACAAATTCGCGGGCGCGCTCAGGATCTGTCAGTTTGGCGTCAGCTTCTGCCACTGCCACATGTTCCTCGACCCCGCCCAGCTGCCCCAACTCAGCCTCGACGACGATCCCTTTGGCATGGGCGGCGTCTACTACACGGCGGGTGATGGCAATATTGGCTTCGAAATCTTCACCGCTGGCATCGATCATCACCGAGGAGTAGAAGCCGCTTTTGATGCAGTCGTAGCAAGCCTCTTCATCGCCATGGTCAAGATGCACTGCGAAAATGGCCTCCGGGAAGACCTGGTCCGCTGAGCGTATAAGCCCTTCGAGCATGATTTTATTGGTGTAGGATCGGGCTCCCTTGCTGATTTGAATAATGAAAGGCGCTTTACTGTCAAGGTTGCCGCGGAATAATCCCATAATCTGTTCCAGATTATTGATGTTGTAAGCTCCGATAGCATACTTGCCGTATGCGGCTTCGAATAATTTTTTGGTGGTTACAATCATTTGGAAATCTCCCTAAATCCATGATATCTGAGCACGCAAATTCCACTTTAATCCAATTATATCCTCAAAACGGCCTTTGAATTTGCCAGGGCAATTCACCAGACGCGAAAAAGGGATATGAGAACGAAAACTTTCCTTTACTCTGGACAACCAGCATCCGGTATGTATAATATGACCTCTGCTCCCAAGGTCAATTCAACCAAGATCGCATTCTCCGCGTTCAGCTTTTTATAAGGGCACGGCTCAGCCATTTGTTTCAATATTCCACTGGTCAGTCGTGTCCTTATTTGTTGCCAACCTGTGCATAATAGCTATACTGAAACAGGGTATTAACCTATTGGTTTAAATCAATGATGAAGGATAATTAAGTGTCGCCACATACCTACGAAGAAATCCAACAATTACTCCAGACTAACCGGCAGCTGGAGACGCCTTTTTTAATCCTTGATGGTCAGCTTTTACGCGCTAACGCTCGCCGTTTTAGGGCTGCTTTTCCCAATGGGCAGGTGTGTTTTGCCGTCAAAGCCAACAATGACCCCCGGGTTTTGCAGATCTTTCATGAGGAAGGCCTGCATTTCGATGTTGCTTCCTGGGGAGAAATACAGACTCTGGCCAACCTTGGTGTACCGGCATCCAATATGGTTTTTAGTGCGCCTACCAAGCTCCCGCGAGATATTGCCAGAGCGTATAAATTCGGCATCCACCGCTTTGCCTTTGATACCCGCATTGAACTGGATAAATTGGCCAGTTTGGCCCCCGGATCGAATGTAATTGGCCGGGTAACCGTGGATAATGACGGCAGTCACTGGCCGCTGGAACGAAAATTTGGCATCGAACCCGGACAGGAATTGGATCTTTTTCTCTACGCCAATCAGCTGGGGTTGAATCCCTATGGTTTGACGTTTCATGTAGGATCGCAAAACAAGGATCCTCATGCCTGGGTGCGGGCACTCGAACGCCTGCATCCCATCTGGCTGGCCCTGGAAGAGAATGGAATTCACCTGTCGATCATCAATACCGGCGGCGGCTTCCCAGCCCATTTCAATGAGCCGGTGCCGGAGATGGAAGAGATCGCAGCCGCGATCCTGCCGGCCCTGGAGCGGCTATTTGGTCAAAAGGCTGGCCTGATTGTGGAACCCGGCCGCGGCCTGGTTGGCGATGCGGGCATCATGGCTGCGACCGTCATTAATCGGGCTCGGCGCGGCGACAGCGATTGGCTCTATCTGGATGTTGGAGCTTTTCACGGGTTGATAGAAGGAATGGACTTCTTCGGCTTTCAATACCCTGTGATCAGCGAACGCCAGGGAGAGCCGTTGGTGCCATTCGTGTTGAGCGGCCCCACCTGCGACAGCGCCGATGTGATTCACCATCAGGCTATGCTGCCTTCAGGAATCGGGTACGGTGATCGCGTTTATGTTCTCACTGCCGGAGCTTATTCCAATTCACTTGAAAAATATAACGGTATGGGGTTTCCTAAAACGATTGTCACCGGCATCGACTGAGGTGGAGGTTAGCCGTTTAGTTTGCGCCTCATGTTGATGTTGGTAATTTCGTAGCCCGCCTTCTCATAAAGTTGGCGGGCTGCTATATTGTGTCCAAAGACATGCAGCCCAATGGAACTGACGCCTTCCACCTTGGCCAATTCTTCAAGACAAGCCAGAGCAGCGACAGCATAGCCGCGTCTCCGCT
>JAJZTR010000133.1 GCA_021848775.1 Chloroflexota bacterium
CTTACATTGGCGAACCTGTTGCGGCTGTGGTAGCTGATACGCCTAAACATGCCCGTGAAGCACTGGCAAAGATCCATGTAGTCTACGACCCGCTGCCAGTCTATATCGATGCCCGCCAGGCAATGAGCGAGGATGCGGTCGTTATCCACGAAGACCTTGCTGAAATTTGGACGCTCCCAACCCTGAAACCGATCCCAGGCACCAACATTGCCAATGTGTACCAGGTGAGAAAAGGCCGCGCTGCGGATGGTTTCGACGAGGCGGATGTGGTGATCGAAGGCGAGTTCAATTATCCCTTTGCTTCATGCGCAGCCATCGAGCCGCACGGTTCAATCGTCTGGTTCAAAGAAGACAGGACCATCGAAGTCTGGTCCTCATCCATCTGCCCATTCATCATACGGGATGACCTGGCTCATTCCTATGGCATTCCTGCCTCGGATGTGCGGGTGCACATCCCGGATGTCGGTGGCTGCTTTGGTTACAAATCTGACATCACTGTCGAGCAAACCATCGCCTGGATCGCCAGTTTCGTGCCTGGTCGCCCGGTTAAATGGGTCTCCTCACGTGAGGAGGACTTCACCAGCACTTTGATTGGTCACGGTATTCGCACACAAATGAAGCTGGGTGCTAAAAAGGACGGCAAATTAGTCGCCATTCAAGCCAAGATATTGCATTCTACCGGCGCCTATGCCGATACCGGTGTGAATGTCACCATGGCTGCCACGCATAACTCAACCGGACCGTACGAGTTCGACCATTGCGACCTGGCAGGGTATACCGTGTACACCAATACCCCCCCGGTTGGCGCATTCCGCGGCTATGGGCATCAGGAAGTCCACCTGGCAATCGAACGTATGATGGATATACTGGCTCGTAACCTCAAGTTGGACCCCTTAAAACTGCGAGCCAAGAATTACCTGCGCGAAGGAAGCGTCAACTCGTTGGGCGAACATATGTGGAAGTTCAACGGTGATATTGCCACTTGCGCGAATAAAGTTCAGGAAGCTGTTTACGGTCACGATAAACCTGAAGAGGATGACACGTACCTTTACGGCCGCGGCTTCGCCGCTGTAATGAAATCTCCCAAAGGCGCCCCTTTCTCCACCAAGGGCTGCTACATGAAGATGAACACCGACGGCAGTGTCAATATCAATATGGGCGGCGCCGAGGTTGGTCAAGGGTTGCGCACAGTTGTCCGGCAGATAGCAGCCGAAGCCTTAAAAATACCACCCGAAAAGGTCCGCGTTTATACCGAACTCGACACCCAGTTCTCACCCTATGAATGGCAGACCATCGGTTCGATGTTCACCATGCAAGGCGGTCGCGCCATCGTTCGCGCCGCTGACAAGATGGTTGGCGTGCTCAAGCAAACGGCTGCTCAGGTCTTGAAGACGGACGTGGACTACCTAGAGTACGACGGTGAATTTGTCTATTTGCGGTCAGACCCTTTCATAAAGGTTCCTGTTGTCGATCTGGCGCGCGGTTATATCACCGAGGATGGTATAACGATCGGCGATATTGCACAATCCGTTTCTGATGCCCGCCTGCCCCGCTACGCTTCTCCCGATAAAAACGGACAGGGACCGCTGGGTGTTACCTATACGTTCGGTGCTCAGGGCGCTGAAATTCGAATTGAGAAGAAGACCGGCAAGATTTTTGTCGATCACTTTGCCTCGGTCTTCGATGTCGGTCAGGTGATCAACCCACTGCAAATCCGCGGATCCGTCCTTGGCGGAGTGAACATCGGCATCGGTGCGGCATTATATGAAGAGTTGGTCTTCGATGAAGAAGGCAGAATCACCAATCCGCAATTCTTCCAATACCACATACCTACTTATAAAGAAATGCCGCGGCAAACCATTGAATTCATCGAGACACCCGACCCAATCGGTGCCTTTGGCGCGCGCGGCATCGGTGAACATTCGGTGCTTGGACCTGTACCGGCTATCTTAAATGCCATCTACGATGCCACAGGTATCGATTTCTATGAAATCCCCGTCACACCGGACAAAATGAAAAAAGCGCTCGAAACGCATAAGGAGTACGCATAATGGCAGAAAAAATTTCTTTTACCATTAATGGACAACTGCAAACGGTTGAAGTCGAACCGGACATGAAGCTGCTGGATGTGATTCGGGATGTGCTGGACCTCACCGGCACCAAATGCGGCTGCGACAACGCCACATGCGGCACGTGCGTTGTGATTGTTAACGGGCGGGCGGTGAAAAGCTGCAACACAGCGATCAGCAAGGTTGCCGGGGCAGAAATTGTCACGGTGGAAGGTTTAGCAAATGGAATGGAATTGCATCCCGTGCAAAAAGCCATTTCAGAGTCTGGCGCCGTACAATGCGGGTTCTGCACGCCGGGCATTGTCATGGAATTGGTTGCGGTTTTGGATCAAAAGCCCACTGCCAGCGAACAAGAGTTGACCAATGCGCTTAATAAACATTTATGCCGCTGCACGGGTTATGAACCCATCCGCGATGGTGCATTGATTGCTCAGAAGCTGGTGCAGGAACGTGTTGCTGAAAAGAATTAAACTTGTGCAAACCGCCTCGACTGGATACAGGCTGGGGCCTTTTTTCGAGGGATATCTAATTTCAATATAACACTTCGGGAGGGAATGTATGCAGTACGATATTCTGATTACCAACGCTAAAACCCGCTTTTCTGAAGGAAAATTGCTCAAAATTGCTATAAAGGATGGAAAAATCGCCAGGATCGCTGAAAAGGTTGATGGACCTGCAGCGAAAACTGTCGATGCAGGGGGCAACCTGGTAACCGAGTCTTTTGTCAACGGCCACCTGCACCTCTGCAAGGTGTATACACTCAAAATGATGGATGATGCCGCTCTTGGTGCCTATACCGGCGAATCGATGGGCGGTGCAATGACCGCCATCGAACTGGCTGCCAAGGTCAAAGAGCAGTACGATGAAAAGTGGATCATCGAAAATGTGCGCAAAGCGCTCGATCTGGCCGTACGGTTCGGCAACACCCACATCCGTGCATTCGCGGACACCGACACCAAAGCCCGTCTGGAGGGTGTGAAAGCCCTGCTGCGCGCACGTGAGGAGTATAAGGATAAAGTAACCATCCAGGTTGTGGCATTCCCTCAGGATGGCGTTGTGCGCGATCCAGGCGCTGAGGAATACATCGAAGAAGCGCTTAAACTGGGTGCGGATGTGGTTGGTGGGATTCCATGGATCGAATATACGGACGCGGACGCCCAGGAGCACATCGATCGCATGTTCGCGCTGGCAAAAAAGTACAACAAAGATGTGTCGATGCTGATCGATGATGCCGGCGACCCAACATTGAAGACGCTCGAAATGCTGGCTGTCACCACCATCCGAGAGGGCTGGGAAGGCCGCGTTACCGCGCAGCATTCACGCGCCATGGCCCTCTACCCCGAACCGTATTACCGTAAAATCGAGTACCTTCTGAAACGCGCAAACATCGGCGTGGTTTCAGACCCGCAGACAGGGCCGCTGTATGCGCGGGTGAAATCGCTGTACAATGCGGGCGTCCGCATTGCCCTCGGGCAGGATGATATTGCCGATGCCTATTATCCCTTTGGGCGCAACAATATGCTCGAGGTGGCTTTCCTGGCGGCGCACCTGATGTGGATGACCCACCGCAGCGAGATGGAAATTCTTTATGATTTAATCACCACCCATGCTGCTGAGGCTCTCAATGTCAGCGGTCACAAGCTGATCGAGGGTGGTACGGCGGACCTGGTTGTTCTGAATGCGGGTTCGGTTTGGGAAGCTTTGTGGAGCCATGAAGCACCCCTGCATGTCTTCAAGAACGGCAAAGAAATCACAGCGAAGTAACGGCTGTCTGATCAAAATTTAGACACGGGAACAATCCCGTGTCTTTTTTGATTATGTTATAATCACAGGCGCTAAGTTACTGTAAGTGCTCAGCGGCAGTCCCGCAAGGATTGGCAAGTGCGCGGCTCAAATCTCCCCCGTGGGGGTAACCGCTTGGTCGAAGGTTTATAAAGCTGTTCATTCACAATTAAGTTTTTATGTGGGGCCCGTAGCTCAGCGGCAGAGCGCGCGGCTCATAACCGCTTGGTCGAAGGTTCGAATCCTTCCGGGCCCACTATCCATTTGTTCTCAGGTCCCCATTGAGGGGATATTATTCGAATCCTTCCGGGCCCACTATCCATTTGTTCTCAGGTCCCCATTTCCCACTCCGCTGCGCTTCGGGATGCTTCGCAAGAGAATTTTATTCGAATCCTTCCAAACCCATTTGTTTCAATTATATTGTCATTTAGCCATCCATTTATGCGGTTGAATACAGCCGAGTTTGATTAATTCTTCGGTCAAAATGCCATCTCTGACGGCTGTCGTTAGGTCATTTTGGTTATAAAAACTTTCCCAAAGCCGGCAAAGACGGGTTTCAGTTCTGTTCCTGCCGGTAATAATCCTGTCAGTTACGGTCAAGGCTATCGGCCAATTTTCAGCCTGTCCAAATGCCTCAATAAAGGGATACCATTCAGACAAGTCTTTCGGCTGCAACCTATTGTTTTCAGCTTTATTGAATAAATAGCTTATGCTGGCATAATCTTGATATTGCAGCGCCAACTCAGCCTGTTGGTATAAGGAACACCAGTTTTCCAATTCCAGGGTTCCATACAGATCATCGATTTTAGAATTTACGGCATTATCTTGAAGAATTAATGCCGGATTTGACAACCATTTAACCTTATAGTTAATCAGTTCCGGAACTTCGACTTCCGAAGATTTGCCCAATACACGCAGGCAGCCACCCCCTGGTTGTTGTATCGAGACAATATTCGAGGAATTACCATAAAATATTTTCGTTACAAGATTAATGTCAAATGCTTTCGCTTTTTCCAACGGCGTCGTTGTTTTCAGTGCTAATTCTCGCGGAAACACCCACCCATAATTCACTTCAGGGTATTTTTCGGGTTCGTAGATTAAGTTCAATTGAGCGGTTAATGTGGTGAATGTAAAATACTCGGATCCTTCATCACTTAATATTGTGGTCCCTGGAGTTAATCCGGGGATGCGCGTAACAAGTTGTGATATTAACCGATTGTTTTCTATTGTCACATATCGAAAGTCGTTTTGGGTAAGCAGATGATAACCAATCGAACTGCTGATTAATAGAGATGCAAGGGTAACCTTCAAAACTTTAATTGGAATGGTTTCAATAATCGCTGCCAGGAATATCGATCCGCTCAGAATAAATGGCAGTGTAAATCTGGATTTAAACCCATAGGGGATAACTGGCAAATCGGTCAAATAGAACGGCCACCCTGCCAGAATCAGACCTATTATCCCAAATAGAATCAGGTCTTTATTCGACTTGATTTTTATTTTTAACTCGTCAGGGTGGTCCACATTAACTACCAAAACAATTCCCAAAAGGATTAACACCCCAATCATTTGACCAAGCATTAACAAATAAAAGGGGGTCAACCGCCAGTTATTAATAAGCGAAAGGAATGGTTGTCCCCATGCCAATACGGTGCTATTGTAAATACTGGTTACGAGAGTTTTCAGCAACTCGTAGAGGGTGCCAAAGAGGTTGGTTTTAAGGGATGGTACCAATGCGAGATCATAATTGTAGGTCTGGACATCAAAAAAGAAAGCCCGCCACACAGAAACTAAAATCAGCAGGATGAAATATGGAAGATATTTTTTTCCAATCCGACTCAAGTTTCCAGATAATCCTCCACCCTGGGCAACAACATAAACGATCAATAAAAGACGGATCGCTTCCAATGTATAGAAATATTCCATGGCAAGCAAGTTAATTGCCGACAATATCAGACTTACGATCGTATATAGAAGTTCATAACGGGTTGACGTTAATGCAATTACTGTCAAAACCAGGGAAACGATGAAAATTGTATATACCCAATAAATGTGTCCAAAAGTAATAGCAATGGGTTGCAGCACAAATCCAGGATACACAGAAAAGAACAAGCCGGCCAACAAGCCGATTCGTGTCTTGGACGGCCAAACTTTAACGACCAGCCAATAAGTACCAAGCGAAGCTGCCAGACCCCAAAACAATGCAAAAAAATGCCAGACCAGGGGTTTAATTCCCAAAATCGGCATGGTGATTTGATAAAAGAGTCCCCAAAAAGGCCGGTTCGTTGAAAAATATTGCGTTAATCCATCAGCACCATAATGCTGATAGGTCCACAAAAAAGTCCAATCATCCGTGTAAAACCCCAGCCAGTAAATCGTCAGGCCGTGAGCCAGGATCGTAAAAAAAGTAATAATTAAAACATCTGAAACTGCCAGTTGTTGAAATTCGATGAATGATTGCTTAATGTTACGCATTGGTGACCAATGAACTCAAATGGTAAACAAAAACACTAGTATTTTATCGGTTAACGCATTTTATTAGTGTCGATTTCTTATGTTCATTTAAATTAATCATTAATTGAAAGATGGGCAGCAAATTGCTGCCCATCCAATCCATAACGATCCAATTACCTCACGGTCCGATAATCCGTCCTTCGACCACCGGGGCGACGGGCGAGTGAGCGGCAATGTAATCAACAGTCACTTGCATCAAGTCGTCACCGGGCTGCAATACATTGGTGCCGTTGGTAAAGACTGTATAGCCATCACCTCCGGTCCACATGAAGTCGTTGGTCACCAGGCGAATACTATCCCCGGCGCCCAGCAACGTAAGCGGACCACTGACAGGACCTTTCCAGATATTGTCCACAACCGGTGTCAGACCATCACAATGGAACTGTACCTTCAGGCCAGAAACCTGGGGAAAACGACCGGTTGAAATTGCCGGATTACACACGGCGCTGAATCCATTGATGAACGCATCCTTTAGCTCGTCGTAGGTCAGGGTAAAAATCACAGTCCGGTTGCCAAAGGGAAGCACCGCAAAAACTTCGCCCCAGGTAATTTCACCTGGCAGTTCAGATGCGGTCGGCGGCGCTACCAATAGATCTTGCCGCAAACCACCCGAAGTCGTGTAGGCTGCATCAATGCCGGGATATTTCTCGAGCATGGCATCCGTCACCATGTTGCCCATGGCGGATTCACGCTTGCGATCGGGGTCGCGCAGGATGTCGAATGCCTGAGTACCAATGACCTGATTGCGTAAAACCGCGGTTTCTGCATTGGCCGCATCGACGATCGCCTGCACATCCGGATCCTTGAGTACTCCCAGGTTCCACGCGTAACGATTGGCGCTGCCTGCCCATACTACATCGCCGCCGCTGACCATCAATTGAGCGACTGAGTATGTCTGCCCAGCGTTGAGACCTTCGGTGATCAGAATATTCCCAACCATCAGGTTGGCAACATTGTGCGTATGCCCGGCGATAATCATATCGACAGAAGTATCCTGCAATCCTTCGGCGAGGGTCACAATCGGACCATCCCAGTCAACGTCAGGCACAGCATCGAC
>JAJZTR010000134.1 GCA_021848775.1 Chloroflexota bacterium
GCCGAGCGTCAGCGCGAAAGGCAGCCCGTTATCGTAGTTGCCGGAATTCCCGTAGCACTGCACCTGGCGCACCAGCATGCGGCTGACGCGCGCGCGGGTGGCCAGCTCGAGCACGCGGGCCGGGTCGGTGGTGTGTATGCCGCAGGAGTGCCCGTAGCCGCTGTAGCGTGTGATATCGGTCACCAGGTTCACCGCTTCGCTGAAAGGATCATAGCGCCACAGGGTCAGCACCGGCGACAGTTTTTCACCCGAGAATAAATCAGCCGGGCCAATGGCTTCCCCGAGCACCATCAAAAAAGTGGTCTCCGGCGGCACCTGAATCTCCGCCAGCGCCGCGATTTTTGCCGCCGGCTGCCCGACCACCTCGCGGCTGAGGTGTTCGCCGTCCGGCCACATGACCTGGCGCAGGCGCAACTTCTCCTCCGGGCTGCACAGGTAGCCGCCGAGGTCCTTGAAGCGTTGAAGCATGGCCTCGAAAATGGACTGCTGGATCACGGCCGAGTTTTCCGAGGAGCAGGAGGTGGCGTTGTCGAAGATCTTGCCCAGCCGGATTTTATTGGCGGCGTCATCCAGGTCAGCGGTTTCATCCACCACCACCACCGAGTTGCCCGCCCCGACCCCATAGGCCGGCGTGCCGCTGGAGTAAGCCACTTTAACCATGGCGCTGCCGCCGGTCGCCACCACCAGATCAACTTTTTTCATCAGTTCTTGAGTTAATTCAACCGTCGGGTCGGCGATGTTTTGCACCAGGTCGACCGGCGCGCCCACCTGCGCCAGACCAGCCCGCATGTAGCTGCAGGTCAGGTCGGCGGTAGCTTTGGCTTTGGGATGCGGCGCAAAGATCACCGCGTTGCGCGTTTTGAGGATGGGCAAACCGTTTACCGCCAGTGTCGACGAGGCGTTGGTCACCGGGGACAGCACCCCGATGATGCCAGCCGGTTTGGCGATTTTGAGCAGGCCGCGCCGTGTGTCCTCTTCTATGACGCCGGTGGTCTTCAGCCCGTGCAGATCGCGCAGCGTGCCCAGCGTTTTCTTCTGATGCTTGAGCACCTTGTCCTCATACACCCCCATGCCCGTTTCCTGGACGGCTGAACGCGCGCAGGCCGCAGCATGTTCACGCTGGTAGAGCTGCCAGCCGACTGCCTCGACCATTTCGTCCACTTTTTCCTGCGGCCAAAACTCGATCTGTTCCTGCGCTGCCCGCGCTTTCGACACCATTTCATCGATCAATTCCGGCATATCTGACCCTTTCTATCGGGTGGGGTGCTGATATCAAATGGGAGAACCTCAGCGGCTGCCCGTTGCGATTAATCATACAAATATCTGTATATTTATCATAATTATATACAATGCACCTTAAAAAGCGAATAGAAGGCAGCTGTATTCGTCGGCGGAAATTACCTGGCAACCCAGGCCAGTTCAGCTTCGAAGGCTTTTTCGCCGCTGCCGGTTTTTTCACCGGTGACCAGCCAGCGTGAGGGATCATTCACGTTTGCCCCGGCAAAAATCCTGACGTTTTCCCCTGCGCGGATTTCGTTGTTGAAGTTGATCTGCAGCCAGGAAAGCTGGTGCTGCTCGAAATGCTCGAAGGAAAAGCAATCCATGACCCAGTCAATATAGACCGCATTGTTGACGTGACCGAGCACGTCTACAGCGCTGTAGCCGGCGTCGACCGTAAATTTTTCCGCCAATCCATTTCCCGGGCTGATCTTCATCAGATTCTCGTCCAGCCCCGGCAAATCCGAATTTTGCGGCAGGCTGCCGGGAAGCACATCCGGCAGCAGCATCCGGCGTTCGTTCGCGTCAATCAGCAGCCAGGCTGAAGTAGCGGCAGCATACAGCGCACCGTCTGGTGAAGAAATTTGAAATTCGCGCGTGAAAAAAATCTTTTGCCGGATGCCATTAGGCCAGGTGCGCACGGTGAGCGCATCGCCCATGCTGGGAAATCCGTAGAAATAAACTTTCATGCGGGAGAGTACCCACAATCGACCAGCCGCATGCATGCTGTGATAATCGTAGCCCAGGTTGGCTGAGTGGTTGTTGGCTACGTCCTGACAGGCCTGAAAAAAAGCGGTTGGCTTCCAGCGGTTTAGGAAGTCGGTTTCAAAGGTTTGAACGCGGGCTGGTTGTGTCCAGACAGGGATGGGAGGCAAGGGGGACCTTTCCGGGGTGTTCGTTATTCTATTCAGATTGAATTATTTTTTACCGATAGGCTGTATTTTTTCTTTGGCAGATGGCAACCTACTATCAATTTGAGACTGGAACACTAATCCTCGTTTTCCGAAACAGCCGGGATCTGACCAGTTTCACGCTCGAAGCAAACCAGTTCCACCCCGGCGCGGGTCAGGAAATCGAGCGCGGTGGGGTCGACCCGGTAGGAATTGGCGTACACCAGGCGCGAAATTCGCGCGTTGATCAGCATCTTGGTGCAGTTGAGGCAGGGGAAATGGGTCACATAGCAATCGGCGTCTTTGGTGGCCTGCCCGAACACGGCAGCCTGGATGATGGCGTTCACCTCCGCGTGAACCGTGCGCACGCAGTGGCCGTCCACCATCAGGTGGCCGATGTCTTCGCAATGTTCCAGCCCGGCCGGCGATCCGTTATACCCGGTTGAGATGATGTGCTTCTCGCGTACCAGCACTGCCCCGACCATGGCACGGTCGCAGGTGCTGCGCAGCGCCACATCTTCTGCAATCTTCATGAAGTAGGAATCCCAGGACGGCCGCATGAGGTGTCTCCCTGCCAGTGGATAGGATTAAAGGTTATTTATATATTTTAACCCATCCGGGTTGGGAGAAGTACGGGGGATGGGGTGATATGACGGGGATTTATTTTCAGCCTGGGTGAGGATGCTTTCCCTTAAAACTGCAGGTCTCATTTAACGCGCAAAATTCACAGGGAGGACCCTGGGAGGGTGTCAAACCCGGGCCGATTCCGATCACACCGGAGGTGGTCTTGCGCGGCTGCATCGCCCACTCAGCATTGACCCTGACACCGATCTGTTCGGCGTCCAGAAGCGAAAATATTTGCGGTTGACCCTGCTCCACACTCCAGCCGATCATTCCCGGGTTGAGGAAAATCGAAATCTGCCAGCCTTGCTGCTCTGCCAGGCGGCTGACATGCCGGTAGACCTGCAGCATAAGGGCATCGTTGGCGGCGGTGCCCAGGGCATCCAGCGCGAAGGCATAGGGCGGGTCATGTGCCATTTCCTGCGCAACACACTGCTCGAGTTTCACCCCGCTGGTGTAGAGGACCACCGCGACCTGCCGGGCACCTGCCAGGTGTATCCCAATGGCTTCCCCCTGCAACTGACCGCCATCCGAAAATTCCATGCGCCGGTGAGCCAGCGTTTTAACGTCCAGCAGCCGGATCAAAGCCCTGGGTTCGAGCAATGGCAGGCCGGCAGCGACGGCTCGGCCAGCGATTTCGATCAAATGTGGGCGGCGGCTACGCAACAGAACCGGGTCAGCACCCTGCGCCTGCAGCACCCAGTCGGGTGTCAGCTCGAGCTGATACGGGTCAAAGCGGAGCACTTCGGATTGCATACCGCGAGTATACGCCATTATCCGCAAAGTATGCCAGTCCTGGCAGGACACGCCTGCAGCGCCGCTATGATATACTAGTGCATAACTGTTCCCTTTCTTCCAGCACACAAATGAAACTCATTATCCAGATCCCCTGTTATAACGAAGCCGAATCCTTGCCCGAAACCGTTGCTCAATTGCCGCGCCAGATCGACGGGATTGACGAGGTGGAGGTATTGATCATCGATGACGGCAGCAGCGATAACACCGCTGAGGTGGCCGAAGCCTGCGGAGTGGATCATGTGCTGCGCCTGCCGCATCACGCCGGACTGGCGGCAGGGTTTGCCGCCGGGCTGGAAGCCTGTCTGAGACTTGGCGCGGATTTCATCGTCAATACCGATGCTGACAATCAGTATTACGCCGCTGATATCCCCCTGCTGGTGCAGCCGCTGTTGAGCGGCGAAGCGGAACTGGTGATCGGCGACCGCGGCGTAGCTACACTGCAAACTTTCTCGCCGATAAAAAGATCTTTACAGGTGTTCGGCAGCCGCATTGTCTCGAGCGCAGCCGGGTTGGATATTTCAGACGCCACCAGCGGTTTCCGCGCCATGACCCGCGATGTCGCCTTGCACACCGTGGTCCTATCCGATTACTCCTACACGCTTGAAACACTCATCCAGGCGGGCAACCGTAAAACCAAAGTTGTGTCCATACCCGTACGCACCAACCCGCCGCGCCGTCCCTCGCGCCTGATGACCGGAATGGGGCACTACCTAAAGCATTCCTCGGCCACCATCATCCGTTCATACACGATGTACCGTCCCCTGCGGGTATTTTTCACCGCCGGGATGATCGTGTTTTTGCTCGGTCTGGCATTGGTCGTACGCTTTCTGGTGTACTACTTCCAGGGGCAGGGCAGCGGGCATGTCCAATCCTTGATACTGGCTGCGGTGCTGCTGATCGTCGGATTCCAGACCTGGCTGATCGGCCTGGTAGCGGACCTGGTGGGGAAGAATCGGCGGTTGATGGAAGAGGTGCTGTGGCGGGTAAGGGGAGAAAAATAAATCACAAATAGCATGCCATCCATAATCAATTTTGCAGAAAAGTCCATCTTATCAGGGATGTTCGGGTGAAAATTGTTATCGTCGGTCCTGTATACCCATACCGTGGGGGAATCGCCCATTTTACATCTTCTCTGGCGGAGGAATTGAGGAATGCAGGGCACGAAATTAAAGTTGTTTCTTTTAAGAGGCAGTACCCAAAGTTCCTTTATCCTGGTAAATCAGATCAGGACCCAAGTAAAGAACCCTTAATTGTTCCTGCAGAATTTATTCTCGATCCGTTGTATCCCTGGACATGGGAAAGAGCACGAACGGACATTGTGCGGGGGCAACCTGATCTGGTGGTGTTTCAATGGTGGACGACATTCTGGGCTCCTGCTTTTGGTGTGCTGGCAAGAAGGCTGAAAAAGACCGGAATCAAAGTATGCTTTTTGATTCATAATGTATTTCCTCATGAGAAAAGATTTTGGGATAAGGCTTTCACCCGCTTTGGGCTAAAATCGGCTGATAATTTTTTAACAATGGCTGATTCGCAAAGAAGTCTGCTAGCAGACTTGTTTCCGAAAAAACCAGTTATATATTCTCCTCATCCCATATACAAGTTTATGGACGTGGCAAAAATCGATAAGGAAACCGCCAGGGCACAGCTGGGGATTCCGTCTGATCGAAAAGTGGCATTATTTTTCGGTATTGTCAGGCCGTATAAGGGGTTAAGACTGCTGGTGGAAGCGGCGGGAATGTTGAAAAAACTGGGTAACCCCGTTCATCTATTGATTGCCGGCGAATTCTGGGAAGATATAACAGATTATCTGTCTTTAATCAAAGCAAAGGAGCTTGAGGATTGGGTCACTCTTCATAACCGCTATATTCTCAATGAAGAGGTTCCTTTGATGTTCAATTCTGCGGATGTGTTCGTAGCACCTTATACCGGGGGGACCCAAAGCGGAGCGGTAAAATTAGCAATGGGGTACCAATTACCCATTGTGATGACTCCGACCATAGCCGATGCAGGAATAAACTTCACGACATATCCCGGAATATTTATCAGTCAATCCGCAACACCTGAATCGATCAAGAGAGAAATCGAAATTGCGCTCCAATATAATTTCCCGGATGAACCTTTAGCTTCAGACACTTCATGGAATAACCTGGTAGAAACCATCATAAGGATTGGCCAGCAAAACCAGAAGACTGGGTCGTTTTCATGAAAATTAGTTTTTTACTCACACAAGATCTTGAATCTCCGTCTGGTTTAGGCCGATATTTACCGTGGGCGAAAGAACTGGCGCGGCTGGGACATGAAGTCACCATCATCGCTTTGCATTCCGATTATGCGAACTTACCAGACCATGATTCGGTTGTTGACGGCGTAAAGGTCGAGTATGTTGCACAAATGCACGTAAGAAAACAAGGCAGTCAAAAAACCTACTATTCATCTTTCAGGTTAATTTGGATCACACTTAACGCCACTTACCAGTTACTTCGGACAGCATTGACCCACCCCGCGGATGTGCTGCTGGTTGGGAAACCACACCCGATGAACAGCATTGCTGCTGTGTTGGCAAAGCTGTTCAAGCCAGGGATAAAGTTGATCGTCGATTGTGATGATTACGAGGCTGCATCGAACCGCTTTCAAGGCAGGCTACAGAAAAAGATTGTTGCCCGGTTCGAAAATTGGGTTCCGAAACAGGCGCAATTGGTGACTGCTAATACTTATTTCATGATAAACCGGTTGAAAGCGTTGGGAGTACCGCAAACCAAATTGATATATGTTCCAAACGGCATCGATGAAAGCCGGTTTAATATTAAAGATCAGAATGACGTCTCTACCTTACGCAGCTCTCTTGGATTAGAGGGAAGGCAGGTCATATCCTATATTGGCAGCATGAGCCTGCCCAGCCACCCCGTAGACCTTCTCCTGAAGGCTTTTGCGCTGGTCAAGGAGGATTTACCCGACGCAACTTTGATGCTGGTTGGTGGAGGCGAGGATCTGGAAGACCTCAGAGTTTTAGCAAAGGAATTACAAATCGAAGATCGCACTGTGTTTGTGGGGCGGGTCCAACCCAATGAAGTAGTAAATTATTATGCACTGAGCTATGTGACAGTGGATCCGGTCTATGATAATGATTCGGCCAGGGGGAGATGCCCCCTCAAAATGTTCGAAAGTTGGGCTTGCGGCGTGCCTTTTATCACTTCAGATGTGGGCGATCGGGGGATTCTAGCCGGCGATCCACCGGCTGCGATGCTGGTGGAGGCGGGGGATACTGCCGCTTTAGCGAAAGCCTTTGGGCGAATGTCTTCAGAAGCACAAATTACTATTTCTATTCGTGAGATGGGGAAACTGATGGTATTAAAGTATTATTGGCATAACCTGGCAGAACAGTTTAACGAATATCTATTGGAATCCTGAAAAAATGTTTGCCATTCATATTTATTTGCCTTCCATATTTCTCCCCATTTATGATTTGTGAAGCCCAGACAGACCTAAACCTTGATAATTCAAAGTTTGAAATTCAGAATAAATTTCGTCAGTTATTGATTTAAAGAATTGAGTAACCTTGCAGGTGGTTGTAACTACATCTGGTACACTTATTTTCTTCCAGGCCATCTCGCAGTTATGATAAAATTTCCACTCAGGGAAAATAGACCATGACACATGTAGTAATACTTGGTGGTGGCATAGCGGGGTTGAGCGCTGCCTGGTTTTTAAAACAACAGGGTTTGGATTTTACAGTTTTAGAAAGACAAGATC
>JAJZTR010000135.1 GCA_021848775.1 Chloroflexota bacterium
AAAATACAGCCCATCGAACTCCATCCCATCCAGGAAGTCCGCTTGAACAATACTGACCGATTCGTGAGGTAAGTTTCCAAACAACTCGCTGTATAAGGTTACAGCTTCGATGGCATTCTGCAGAACGACCGCATTCTGTGTTTCATATCCCGGAAAAGCGTAAGCTCTAACCTTCACGCCGCTGGCATTCCCTTCCAAAACAGCGTAAACAGGACTTATGGAAATGGCAAAGGTCCGGGCCGATAGCATCGAAAAAGAATAGGTATTTTCTGTTCGCCAAGCCGGACTGCTTGCTGCTACTGTCAAGGGAACATCGTTTCCGGAAATCGACAAATTAATCTCATAATCTGCGGTTGGATACACCAGCGATTCGCCAAAATACGGTGGTTGATGGACAACCCACTCTTTCTGCTCATTCAAAGGTGGAACAAAAGGATACCAGTCAACCAGATTAACTTGCCGGTCAGTAAATCCATAAGGCTGTGGTTTGAACATTTCGGATGGAGGTGGGATCTCTGGTAATTGGATGTTGTAGCTCAAATGAATTACAGCATTTCCGCTGCCGCTTGCCGTATCAGGTAATTCAAACCGCAGCTGATTGCCAACGAGCGAATAATTTTCAACCAAGCTATCATCAACCTCTATTGACTTTAGTTCAAAACCACCGTTATAGCGGTTGGCCTCCACCACCAATGCCATCTCCTGAACGCCTTCCAGGAGTTCTTCCAGCCAAATTTGCTGGTTTATCTCGACCAATTTTCCGTCATAATTCAGGCTGGCAGTGATATGGTAAGAAATTTTCTGCTGTTCCGGAGGGGAAGCAGTCGCAGTCAGTGTAGATGTGGATGATTCTTCCACAGGATCAGGCGCCAGCGTCAGCGTTGATTCCAGCGGCGGAGAGTTGCTGGGTTTAAGAGTCGGAACCTGATTTTCAAGTGTATTGATTGAGGTAACACCAGGCTGACAACCCGTGATGAGGGAAGTAAAAATGATAAAAATTGCTATAGATCGCCGATGTATTTTACGCATATACGCCATTATCGATATTTCGGTGTTTTTATCAGGTCAGCCGCTGTAGAGGCAGTATAATTTACCCACCCATTATATTCGACGACGAGGTCAAATGTCATCCAAACTTTGCTTTGAAACACTCATTTTGTTAGCCCGACCCGCTGCGGGAAAGTCTGAAATTATCGATTTCTTAAAAAACACCCCGCTTTCTGAAAGAATTAACAAATTTCACATCGGCCACATTACGGAGTTAGACGATTTTCCGCTGCTTTGGTCCTGGTTCGAGGAGGACGCCATCCTCGAACAACTCGGCTATCCGCGCTTGCATACCGATGCTGAGGGCTATTTCCATGGAAATCATCTGTGGGATTTACTCATCCACCGGCTCAGCCAGGATCATAAAAAATGGCAGCGCGACATTGTAGATTCCACTGAATGTCAGACAGCAATTATGGAATTCTCGCGTGGCATCGAACACGGTGGTTATGAGCGGGCATTTCATCACCTCTCGCCAGAGGTGGCCAAAACAGCAGCCATTTTATATATTGATGTTCCCTGGGCAGAATCACTCAGGAAGAACCGTAAAAGGTTTAATCCCGAGCGACCTGACTCCATTCTTGAGCATGGGCTGGAGGATCGAAAACTGGAACATCTTTATAAAGAGGTTGATTGGGAACAGGTCACAAAATCAAACCCCGAATTTGTGCAAATACAAGGTTATAAAGTCCCCTACGTGGTGTTTGAAAACAGCGACGACGTCACCACTCATAAAGGTGCTGCACTCGAGACGAGACTTGAGGCTGCGCTGAAACGCTTGTGGAGGTTTAAACAGAAATTGCTGAAGGCGTGATTATTCGACCTCAAGCAATTCCTTCGACTTTTTAGTCTGCTTCCCTCGTTCTTCGGTGTCTAATATCCGTTTACGGATGCGAAAATTTAAAGGTGTAATTTCGAGGAGTTCGTCCTCGGCTAAGTATTCCAAAGCTTCATCCAGGCTCATTTGCCAGGGCGGAGTCAACCGCACTTCGATATCTTTATTGGATGAACGCATATTGGTCAAATGCTTTTTCTTGCACACGTTCACGGTCAAATCCATCGGGCGTTGCGTTTCCCCAATGACCATCCCCTCGTAGACATCGATCCCTGGCCCCAGGAATAAAATGCCGCGCTCTTCCGCATTTTTCAGCCCATAATTGGTGGTAACGCCAGCCTCCCAGGCTACAATCGAGCTTGAATTTCGTCCAGGTAAATTTCCGGCTATGGGATGATAGCCGTTGAATATGGAATTCATCACGCCCATACCGCGGGTCGCCGTAAGAAACTGGTAACGGAAACCTAATAGACCACGTGTCGGGATGATATAGGTCAAATGAACCGTGGTGTCAGGGTTGTTCACCAGGTCGATCATCTGACCTTTGCGTGTACCAAGCATCTCAACGACAGTTCCCACAGTATCCGCACTGGTTTCAATATGGACTTCTTCATAAGGCTCCAGTAATTCTCCGTCATCACCTTCTCGTAAAATCGCTTCGGGTCTCGATACCTGGAATTCATACCCTTCACGCCGCATGGTTTCGATCAAAATCGCGAGGTGCAGCTCCCCCCTGCCCGACACCAAGAAGGTATCTGCCGATTCGGTATCGGCTACACGCAAAGCAACATTGTTTCGTAATTCCTGCTGTAAACGTTCGCGTAATTTACGAGATGTCCCCCATTTTCCCTCGCGTCCGGAAAACGGTGAGGTATTCACACCAAATGTCATTCGCACGGTGGGTTCTTCAACGCGAATAGGCGGCAGCGCGATGGGATTTTCGGGATCTGCCAGGGTTTCGCCAATTTCGATGCCTTCCAACCCGGCAATAACCACGATGTCTCCTGCCCCGGCTTCTTCCACATCTACCCGCTGCAATCCTTGAAAAGCGAACAGGTAACGCGCTCTTTCCGGTAGAATCGACCCGTCGACTTTAATGCGAGCGAGGTTTTGGCCAACCTGTACTTTTCCCGCAAAAATTCGACCAATGCTTGTCACGCCGCGGTAATCATCATAGCCCAGGCTGGTCACCAAAATTTGCAGGGGAGCATTGAGCTCAACCTTTGGGCAAGGGATACTGCGTAGAATAGCATTAAACAACGGCTGCAGATCTGGTCCAAGATCCTCGGTCAAGCCTGCCTGTGCCGTAATACCGTTGGCATAGATTACTGGAAAATCGGCCTGCTCATCCGTGGCGCCTAACTCGATGAATAAATCAAAAGTGGCATTCAATGCGCTTTCTGCATCAGCGTCTTTTCGGTCCATTTTATTAATGACAACAACTGCTTTATGACCAAGCTCGAGCGCTTTCTTGAGAACAAAACGGGTTTGGGGCATTGGGCCTTCAGCCGCATCCACCAGCAAGAGGACGCCATCGACCATGTTCATGACACGCTCGACCTCCCCGCCAAAATCTGCATGTCCGGGAGTATCAACAATGTTAATTTTTACCAGTTGCCCTGTCTGCGGATCCGGGATGGTGATGGCGGTGTTCTTCGCAAGAATCGTGATCCCGCGTTCCCGTTCAAGATCATTCGAATCCATAATCCGTTCCTGGACCGTCTGGTTTTCCCGGAAAACGCGTGCCTGGCGCAGCAGGCCATCTACCAGGGTGGTTTTTCCATGGTCAACATGCGCAATAATCGCAATATTGCGAAGATCAGTACGTTCAATCATTAATACCTACCTGTACGTTAACTCGCAAGTTGCGAGGGGTCGGCGAAATTAAGCCTGGATTAAAACGACAAGGTGTAATTATACGCCCCGTGAATTGATTTGAACAGGTTCGAGTTTCCCTGCATAATTTTTTATACGATTATGTATCTTTTAGTGGTGAATCCCTTTACGCATAAGCAGTAAATAGATACCGAATATGATCAATCCAATCGACCCGGTGTTTGCAATAAATGTTGGCGCACTCGCTGGGTCCCCGCCAATATACAACCCCCACCCTACCATCGCCAGAATGCCGCCTGGGATTAACGGCCACCAAACAAATTTGGATGTGAGAACCCGCGAGAATAAAATGATCAAAAACCAACCCATGGAAAAAATCGCGATCATAACCCCTGTTTTTGCCAGGGGGTTCAAATCCAGGGTTCGGCCCCAGGCCAGGTAAATTCCCGGCCCCATGCTTGCCAGCAAGCTTCCTGGGATGATCAATCCAAAAATACGCCAATTGATCCCCCAGATGAGAAGAACCAACCCGGTACCCGTACCAACCCAAAGTACAAAATCGACCAGCCGAAGGTCAGATAAAAGGAAAGCAAGACCCGTTGAAAATAGTATCCCGGCTGGCACCAGACTCCAATACGCGGGTTTTTCCATTATTTTTCGCGATAAAACCGCAATCAATACCCAGCCCAATGAGAATCCCACCAGTGCCCACCCAACGTCTAGCGTTATTTTTGATCTGTTGAATAATGCGCTGAATCCCACAAACCCGCCTGCTCCAGCTGCGGTCAGCAGGCTGCCGAGAATCAGGTAGCTTAGCCGGTGGGTTCGTAATGCCTCTACCAGGAAAATTAACCCAAACACCGGGACTAATGCCAGCGGAAGCCAACCGGTTTTCAGAAATTGGTCGGTTAGAATAAGAATTCCGATCGCTATCATGATGATACCCACCAGGTAAATAAAACTCGGCCGGTTAACTTTCGGAACTGCAGGTGTTGACTCTTTTTCCAAATTGTTACCCATTTTCCTCACCTTATATCAAGCCGTACTCGCGTGCTTTCAATACCGCCTGCATCCGGTCGCGTGCATCCAGCTTGGCCAGAATGCTCGTTAAATGATTTTTTACGGTTCCTTCGGCAATCACCAGGATGTCAGCGATTTCTTTGTTACTGGCACCGGTAGCCACGTGCCGCAACACCTCTAACTCGCGGCTGGAAAGGTCAGCAATCAGCTCTCCCTGCACAGTCCGGGGAGTACGAGCCATGCGGGTGAACTCCGACATCACCTTGGCGGTAATCGATGGCAGCATGAAGTATTCGCCCCGAGAAGCGGCCCTGATGGCTTCGCACAATTTTTCCGAGGTAACATCTTTCAGCAAATACCCGACGGCCCCGGCACGTAAACCATCGAATACGGTTTCATCGTCATCGAAAGTGGTTAAGACAATGACATGAATCGATGGAAACGAATCGCGGATGCGTCGCGTAGCCGTTACCCCATCCATAACTGGCATTCGCAAGTCCATGAGAATTATCTCTGGTTGGTTTGTCGCCGCCAAACGCAAAGCTTCCTCGCCATTCGACGCCTCCCCCACAACCTGAAAATCCGGCTGCACCTCTAAAAGAGTACGCAGTCCCTCCCTGAATAAACCCTGATCATCGACAAGTAGTATCCTAATAATTCGATTCATGAGGGAACCTTTATTTCGATAGCAAATCCACCTTTTTCGGATGATCTTAAATTCAATTCACCACCCACGCTGTTGACTCGTTCCTTTACACCCAGCAAACCAAATCCTTCATTGACCTCTGTTATGCCCACGCCGTTATCCTCGACACATAGTTTTATACAGTGATTTTCCATATAATCCAGGGTTATCCAAAGATGCATCGCATTCGCATGCCGACAAACATTACTGATCCCCTCCTGGGATGCCCGGTAGAGTGCCCAGCGCGTTTGTGGGTTGATATTCCTCTCAGTCCCATTGACTATGAGGGTTGGTTCGATTCCTGCGCTCCTGGCACCTTCCAGCAGGTTTCCAATCATTTCCGACAAAGATTTACGGTCATCCAAAGGCGCTCTTAACGCCGCCACAGACTGCCGCACATCGGCAAGAGCCTCCTGGGTAAGGCTCTGCGCCTTTGCCAGTATCTGGTCAGCACGTCCTTTATCGCTTGTTGAGACCGCTTGCGCGGCTTGGATTTGCATGTAAATCGTAGTCAAGTAGTGGCCTAATCCATCATGAATTTCACGCGCCAAACGGTTTCGTTCTTTGGCAGTAGCCAGATCCTCAGCCTGCAGAGCGTATTCCCGCAGCCGCTGATTAACCTCAGTCAGTTCGTTAACCAGCCGCTCGACCTCTCGCCGTGAGGATTCTTCGTTAAGCGCCATTTGTGTAAATACCACGATGAAAATCAGGCCAGCTGTAAAGATCGGTAATCCTTCCCAAACGACAGCGACCGATCTGCTGAACGCGTACACTGCGCCGACATAACTTAACACGATTAATATTTGAGCCAGATATCCCAACCGCCTTGGCAGCAATACAACGGCATGCCCAGCCAGCGGTAAAAGTACCATCGCATTAAATCCTGCGCCTTCTCCGAGGTATACGATCAGCCCGCCCAGGGGAATTTGCAACCCAAAATACAAGAACGACAACGGGATTGATTTCGACTGGGCACAACGCCCATAACCATAAATGCCGATTGCCAGGTAAGCAGTACCAAGCGCAATCATGATCACAATATTGATTGTGCTGGTAGTTTGAATCGAACTAAATGTAGCAAAGTACGAGGCTAAAACTACGACTGCGAATGCCAGATCGGCATCACCGCCTGTACGAATGATCGACGGGTTGGTGCGATTCATGAAAATAATTATAGCACCTGGGCCTTCAGTTTCATTTAGCCATGAACCCGCCTGGAGTCCTATTTTTCCATGTGACCCGTGCCACCCAATTGGGACTTCGTGTGTGACCTAGAGCACTCCAATCGAATGGTTAATTTTGCTAACTTTGTATTCAGGTAAATACCATAGAAGATTACAAAGGAATAGCATGAAAATATTAATGCTTTACCCGAAATTCCCCGATACGTTTTGGAGTTTTAAACACGCGATTAATTTCGTTAATAAAAAGGCGTCTAATCCACCGTTGGGATTAGTAACAATTTCCTCAATGCTGCCTGCCAGCTGGCAGAAAAAACTGGTCGACCTTAATATCCAGCCATTAAGGCGCTCAGAAATCGAGTGGGCAGATATGGTGTTCATTAGCGCGATGAATGTACAGCGAGCTTCGGTCAATGAAGTCATTCACCAATGCAAAAAGCATGGAAAACCCATTGTCGCCGGCGGACCGTTGTTTACCGGAGAGTACGATCAATTTCCATTGATTGACCATTTTGTTCTGAACGAAGCAGAAATCACTTTGCCCCAATTTCTGGAGGATCTGGCAAACAATCAATTGAAACGAGTTTACAAAACTGACGAATACGCTGATATCCAGACCACCCCACTGCCGGACTGGAGCCTGTTGAATTTTTCAGCCTATGAATCCATGAATGTCCAGTTCTCTCGAGGCTGTCCATACGATTGCGAGTTTTGCAATGTAACGGCACTGCT
>JAJZTR010000003.1 GCA_021848775.1 Chloroflexota bacterium
CGACAGTCCGGCGCCGCCAATAAGTGATGTGGGATAAGCGGTCTTTTGGCGCCCAGACCTCGAATGAGCCGGAGGCAGTGCGTTCGCCTTCGCTCAGTGAATTGAGATAATTCATTACTACCCGGTGCGATTTCTGAAGGATCCACATGATTTGAGTGCTGAGATCTTTTTTAGACATACGACTCCCCGGTCAGGCTATTCCCCAATGATTTTTACCAGCACACGCTTATTTCGGCGACCATCGAACTCGCCGTAGAATATTTGCTCCCAGGGACCAAAATCCAGACGCCCGTTGGTGACTGCGACGACGACCTCCCGCCCCATCACCTGGCGTTTCAAGTGGGCATCAGCGTTGTCCTCCCCGGTATCGTTGTGGCGGTATTGACTCACCGGCTCGTGGGGAGCCAGAGTTTCAAGCCAGCGGTCGTAATCGCGATGCAGCCCGCTCTCGTCATCGTTGATGAATACTGAGGCGGTGATATGCATCGCATTGACCAGCGCCAGTCCTTCAACGATGCCGCTCTCACGCAGGCACTCTTCGACTTTAGGCGTGATATTAAAAAATCCACGGCGGGATGGGATATTGAACCAGAGTTCTTTGCGATAACTTTTCATTTTTTGCCTTGATGGTAATGACGCGTATTGCTTTTCTTGCGCCGGGCTAATAATAACGATTGCACATTGACCGAACTTTTGCCCTTTTCAGGCGTGCGCCGCGTGAAAGTGCCGTCCGCATTCATGATCCGGGCAGATGTATTATCGTGGAAGTACGGCTCAAGAATTTTGTTGCGGATATGGCTGACCATGTGCCTGTCTTCCACCGGAAAGAGCACCTCGACCCGCTGGTTGAGGTTGCGCGGCATCAAATCTGCGCTGCCCATGTAGATTTCTTCATCGCCGCCATTGCGGAAGTAATAAATCCGGCTGTGTTCCAAGAATCGACCGACAACGCTAATCACGTGTATGTTCTCACTCAAACCTTTGATACCGGGCTTCAGGCAGCAGATGCCGCGCGTAATCAAATCGACCCGAACCCCTTGCTGCGATGCCAGATAGAGCATCTGAATCATGGGTTTATCCACCAGCGAGTTCATTTTGAAAATGAGGTGACCGGCACTGCCGGCTCGCACGTGCTCGATCTCACGCAGCACCATCTCCTCGAACCTCTGCCGCAAATTGATCGGCGCAACCAACAGCTTTCGGTAATCCGTTTTGAACGAGTAACCGGTCAGATAGTTGAATAGATCGGTCGCGTCCGCTCCGATCTCTTCGTCACAGGTAAAAAGCGAAAGATCCTCATATATCTGGGCGGTGATATGGTTGTAATTACCGGTTCCCAGGTGCACATAACGCTGGATGTGATCGCCTTCTTTTCGTACCACCAGCGCCACTTTTGAGTGCGTCTTCAGCCCTAATAAGCCATACGTGACATGCACGCCTTCCTGTTCCAACAAACGCGCCCAACTGATATTGCTCTCTTCGTCAAAGCGGGCTTTCAATTCGACCAGTACAGCCACCTGCTTGCCGTAATCACGGCGGGCTTCCAGCAACGCTTCGACAACCGGCGAATTGGAACCGGTGCGGTACAAGGTTTGTTTAATGGCCAGCACATCCGGATCACGCGCTGAGGTTCGCAGAAACTCAACGACCGGGTTGAAGGAGTCATAGGGGTGATGGAGCAGGATGTTTTCAGACTTTATCGCGTTAAAAATTGCATCCCTGGGGGTATCTTCATCGAAGGATAGCTGCGCAGGCGTGGCTGGTGTGAAAGGACGGTCTTTTAACTTATAACGTTCGATTTTGGCAATCTGCATCACGCTGCGCAGTACCAGCGGCGAATCGATGATGTATACGTCCTTTCGGTCGACTTTCAAATTGCTGATCAACATGTTCTTAAGAATATCCGGCATGTCCTTCAGCATGGTCAGCTGCACCACAGTCCCAAAACGGCGCCTGCGCACAGATTCTTCCATCGTCTCCAAAAGGTCGCTGGCTTCCAGCTCTTGAATTTCCATATCTGCATTGCGGATGATGTGAAAGGGATGCACATCAAGCACTTTCAAACCCGGAAAAAGCGAGGAGATATTGCTGCTGATCAGGTCTCCGAGCCACACAAAATAATGGTGGTACGGCACTGTGCCGTCTTTGCGCTGCCCGCCTGAAGAACGTTTGACCGGTACCAGCTGCGGGAGCGTGTCGGGTACTTTTATACGGGCAAAAAGTGGCTGCCCGCTTTTTCCTTCCAACAACACTGCCAGGTTAAGGCTCAGGTTTGAGATGTGGGGGAATGGGTGCCCGGGGTCAAAGGCCAGCGGCGTCAGCACCGGGTACACCATTTCCTGGAAGTAGGCGTTGGCGATCTTTTTCTGGCGCGGGTTCAAACTTTTATGGGTACGAATATGGATCCCGGCCTTATCCAGTTCTGGCACCAGGGTCTTCCCCCACAGTTCGCGGCCTTCATCCATGATTTTTTGGGCCACTTTGCGGATTTCCACAAGCTGTTCGGCAGCGGTCAGGCCGTCGATTGACAAGGTAGTCACCCCTTCATCGCGCTGCATCACCAGACCGCCCACCCGCACCATGAAAAACTCTTCCAGGTTGGATCCTAGGATCGAAAGGAACTTCACCCGTTCAAGCAGCGGGTTGGCAGGATCTTTGGCTTCTTCCAGCACACGCCTCTGAAACTCCAGCATGCTCAACTCGCGGTTGATGTAGAGCTTTGGGTCGTTCAAATTGATGTTTTCTGGCAAAGCCGATTCAATTTTTGTCAGACCGGGAGAAACCAGGGCTGTCTTTTTCTTCTTCATGCGTATCCTGCCTTGTCAAAAAGGGGGTTCATGATCGCGCGCGTTTCGCAAATAATCCAACGATAATCAGAATTACACCGGCTGCAAAGACACCCGCAAGCACAAATAATATGGTGAGGTCGTTGGTATCGTCGGTTGATGGTGTTTCTGCCGTTAAAGTGGAAACCGCAGTTGCTGTGGGGGATATTTCGGCGGTTCGCGATGGGGCAGAAGTTGGCTGGGCAGCTGGCTTTAAATTGGCTGCCGCGAGACGGGGGGTTGCAAATGTGGCAGCCGGCTCAGGGGATACGGCAGGAGCTACAGGCTGCGATGTCGCTGGAATGTTGAGCTTTTGCCCTATCCAAACCACTTGTTGTTCAGGGGACAGGTTGTTGAGTCGTAAAATATCGACGATATGCGTGTTATACGCAATGGCGATGCTCCATAACGACTGTCCCATTTTCACTTCGTGCACCAAAGAACCATCCGCAGCGGGAGTGGCAGTGACCACCGGGATGACCCATTGAGGTGCGACCTCGGTCGGGTCCGCGGCGTTCGGGGTTCCGGGAATCTGGGTGCGGGCAGCCGGCGAACCGGATGTATAGGCTGCATGCACGATGTAATAGATCGATCCATCGGAAGCGGTGGCAACCCCGGCGCCAATGTGCTGGTAGGCTGGGTTGACCATTGGGATCATGTGCGCAGCGTCGGACCAGATCCAGGCGAGGTCTTCCAGACTAAACGGACCGACGGCAAAATTTTCGGTAGCCCAGGCGGTTGCCCCGCCGCCATAACCGGCGGCCATCACCCGCCCGCGCACATCGCCGATATGAGAGCCCATGCGGTTGGCAGCCATAATCTCAGCGGTCGATTGCGCTGTCCCCATCAATATGCTATTGACTTCCAGAGCAGGCAGCCCGTTTCCGGTCCGGATTCCATTCACCAGCGAAATAAGATCCTGTGTACTGATGGTTGACCCATCCTGTGCGTTGACAGGTGTAGCCAAACCGGCTGCCAGCAGGATACCAATGACAAATCCAATTATTGTATGTTTCTTGAACCGGCTCATTAAGTTTATTATACTGAAAGAACCTTTGGCGCGCTAAACCGCGTATACATTTCAGGAGAATTGATATGAACCGAAAAAATGCGCTTGCGGGTTTATGGCTAATTGGTCTCGGGATCCTGTTTCTGGTTGACTTTTTTTGGCCCGGGATATTGATCCTTATTGGTCTCAGCATGATTATTTCCGCGTATATGAAGGATGAACCTGGTTCGCTGCCGCCCTCGAAAACGGCGGCACCTGTTGCACCGGCGGTTCCAGAGGAACCTCTCACCGTTGAAGTCGAGGAAAAAGTGGTGGGGGCTGCGGTCGAAGCACCGCTGCCCGCTGTGCTGGCAGGAGAGGGCGAACGCTTATACCTGACCAGCCGCCTGCCTGAAAAATGCCCCGCCTGTGATGCTCCAATGAAGGCAAATGCGGAAAAAATGGCACGGGATGGTGATGGAACGGTCGAGTGTTTATTTTGCGGGTACAGGTTGACCGTCTAACATCGGTTCCGCTTGTTTGAAATTTTGACCTGCGAGATTGACCGGGTGCGTCCCCGGCACCAAAGATTTATCTTCTATTATGACTTTTCGCCAATTCTCAGGATATAATAGTGTACTCATTACACTATTAGCATGGTTGAAACGGATCTGCTTAAAAAATTTCACCTCGTGACTTGCTCAGCATGGAGGATGTTATGCCCCAAACACTTGTGGAACGCAGCCAGGAGTTCCTGTCCTTTTTGGATGAATGGCTTGCCAACCTGCCTGTTATCCCTTTAAAAGACATGATCCAGCTTCCGGAAAGCACCGCTGTGGTTTCGGTGGATGTCATTAATGGTTTTTGCAACACTGGCCCTCTGGCCAGCCCGCGGATTGGGGCCATCGTGCCGCCCATCGTCGATTTGTTCAAGACGGCGCGGGCTTTAGGTGTGCGTCATTTCGTGCTCAGTCAGGATACGCATGAGCCGGATGCGGTGGAATTTGGCGCCTGGCCGGCGCATTGCGTACGCGGCACGTATGAAGCTGAAACGGTTGCCGAATTCAAAGCCCTGCCTTTTTTTGACCAGATGGTTGTGCTGGAGAAGAATTCCATTTCCACCGGTTTAAACGGCGGATTTATTGAGTGGCTCGAGCTGCATCCCCAGGTGGACACCTTCATCGTGGTCGGCGACTGCACCGATTTATGTGTTTATCAGCTGGCGATGCACCTGCGCATGGATGCCAATGCCCGCCAAATTCAGCGGCGGGTCATCGTGCCGGCTGCAGCGGTGGATACCTATGAGCGCAGCACGGCGGCTGCCCGGGAGCAGGGAGGGTTGCCGCACGCCGCCGACCTGCATCACGCGTTCTTTCTATATCACATGGCGTTGAACGGCATTGAGGTAGTGCAGGGGTTGCAGTGAAGTAAGAATCGATGTTTCGCTTCACTCACCCTGACGACATCTCAGCCCGCCTGAGCCTAAGCGAAGGATCAAGGCAATCAAGAATGCCGGTGTTGGAATGAGGAGCGAGGGGCATTGATTCCCGGTCAATTACCATCGCGACCCACAATCCAACCGGCGATTTCCGCGAAATTGCTTTGCTACTGCTCAGGGTTCTCCCACACTCTAATCTGATCCACCCGAATGGAGAAATCTTCGGTTTCACGCGCGCCGACAAAAATGCCAAAATAACCTTTGCTGAAGGTGTTGTCCTTCACCTCGCCAATATTTTGCCCGTTGGCATACAGGATCAGCCGGTCACCGACCGCCATCAATCCCATGCGGTTGGTCTGGGTGGAGCCGGTATTGATGGCAGCGCTGGTTTTCCAATCGATCAGGTTCACCATCTCTCCTTTGGCGCCAATGCTGGCATTCCAACGGCGGAGCGAGTATTTACCATCGCAGGTGAACCCAAACATATAACCGCGATCCGGTGAAGTAAGCACCGGGACACGTGCTATGATGCCGTAGCGGTCTGCACCGCTGCAATCATTGACCTGGAAGACCGTTTCGATATAAAAATTATCCAATTCGGGGTATGTCATGCGCCAGCCGTCGGTTGTGGTCAAACCGGTCAAGCCCATCGAACCGTTCGCAAAAGCAACATCGGTGAATTGATCCGCGCCCGTTGGCCAATAATTGCCGTTGTCCATGGAATCACTCCAATCCGCGGCTCCTAATTTGGTGGTCGGGTCGCTGGCAGGCGGTGTATAAACCACGGTCGGCTGTTGCGAAGGTACGCTGGTGGCGCTGGGTTCCGGGGAGGTCGTGGGTTCCAGGCTCTGTGTGGCTGTGGCAGCTTCGGTGGCGGTGGGTGCGCTGGTAGAAGTGGCAGGAACGCCGATGGTTGCCGTGGGGAGCACGGTCGGCAGGGATGGTGTGGAAATACCCTCGCCTGACTGTCCGGTGGCGGTTGGCATGCTGGTTAGAATTTCTCCTACCCTGGTCGCCATTTTCGCTTCCTCGGATAAAGTTGGCGAAGCCTGGTTGATCAGGCCGCAGCCGGAGAGCAGGATTGAAATCAAAAGGATGGGTAGGAATTGTTTCAACATAATTTCACTCCTTCTTTATATTTCGCGCCGTGGAGTCTTAACGCAAACATAAATACTATCGACCGCTTTTCTATCCAAACGAAACCCATAGCGCTTCAATCAGGGTGTATCCTTCATTATCTGTTTCGTTCATCTGAACACACCAACAATAACAGCATAGCACGGAATTGGCCTATGATACCTGCCGCTCACCCCAGCGGACCTTTTTGTTTTGGCGCAGCTAAGCGAGCCCGCAGCGGGAAACAAAAGCAGCGATGTTTTTCGTTCCCTGGCTGGTCATTGCCTCAGTTCGCGGCATGCTATTAACAAGACGTACGCTTAAACCGTTTAGTTCCTGGTTCTAAAGAAAAAATGATTTAAGCCTTGTACCCGATCATGCGTAGAAATCCTTTACGCCAGGCAATATCTTCTTCGCCCTCAATGCCCAACGGGGCGGATCCGTCGATCACGCCCAGAATCCCGCGGCCCTGTTCGCTTTCTGCGACGATAACCTGGGTGGGGTTGGCTGTGGCGCAGTAGATGCGGCACACCTCAGGCACGGCCTGAACGGCGCCGAGGATATTCACCGGGTAAAAGCCCTTGCCAAGGAATAGGATAAAGCTGTGTCCGGCGCCAATCGCCACGGCATTTTTTTGTGCCAACGCGGTCAACTCATCATTCGTCCCGCTCCAGCGAATCAAACATTTGCCCGAGGCCTCGCAAAAAGCCAACCCGAATTGAATGCCCGGCACATGGGTGACCAATGTTTCATGAATATCCTCGACCGTCTTGATGAAATGCGACTGCCCAAGGATGAAGTTGGTATCCTCAGGTTTGTCGATCTGAACCAATTTCAATTCCATTTTTCCCTCCTGCGGTATGGGGGCGGCAATTTTTGCAGACGAATCTACTTGCCATAAGGACATGATTTGTTTATCGAAAACGGGTTAAAAAGGATTATACTTTGGCAACTTGATTCCAGATAAGGAAAGAAATTATGTCTGCTGACCAGAAAGAATCCGCTCGGGCTTATCGTTATTATGATTGGATCATGGCATTATTTGTCACGGTTTTAATTGTCAGCAACATTGGCTCCTCCGCCAAAATTGTTGATTGGGGGTTTTCCATCTATGGAATCCCGTTCGCTTTTGATGCCGGCACCATTTTGTTTCCCCTCAGTTATATTTTCGGTGATGTGCTGACGGAAGTGTACGGCTTTAAACGCTCGCGGCGGGTGATTTGGACCGGTTTTGCCATGCTGGCTCTAACGGCATTTGTGCTCTGGCTGGTGCGCATCATGCCGGGGGAAGCCACCTGGGAGGGATATGCCGGACAGGCAGCCTACGATGCCATCCTGGGCGGGATGAGTTCAGGCGGGATTGTGATTGCCAGTTTGACGGCGTATCTGGTCGGTGAATTCAGCAACTCGACGGTTCTGGCACGCATGAAAGTCGCCACCAAAGGGCGTTTTTTATGGGCACGCACCATCGGCAGCACACTGGTGGGTCAGGGGGTAGACACCACGATATTTATACTGGTGGCAACCGCCTTTGGGGTATTCCCCTGGGAACTGTTTGGCACCCTGGTGATCACCAATTATGTGTTCAAGGTTGGCATCGAAGCATTAATGACACCGGCGACCTATTGGATTGTCAACCGTCTCAAAAGGGCTGAGAACGAAGACTACTTCGATACCGATACGCGTTTTTCACCCTTCGTGGTTGACTAATCGTCCTGCGCCGGGATTTCTTTTTCCAATAGTCCTTCGATTACTACAACATACTCGCCGCGAATGGGCTCAGCCTTGAAGCGTTCGATCAATTCGCTGAGCCGCCCGCGGTACATGGTCTCGAACATTTTGGTCAGGTCGTTTGCGACCGCCGCACGGCGGTCACCATAGACTGCGAGGGCGTCATCCAGGAAGGCAGTCAGCCGGTAGGGACTTTCGTAAAAAATCAGAGTGTGCGGCGATGCAGCATCCACCGTCAAAAAGCGGCGGCGGGCACCTGATTTGCGCGGCGGAAAGCCGCGGAAGGTAAAGCTGTGCACAGGCAGCCCGGAGAGAATCAAAGCCGGGATGAGCGCGGTAGGACCGGGGATGGCAGTCAGCGGCAGACCGGCTTGAAGGACGCTGCGCACCAGCAAAAATCCCGGGTCGGAGACGCCCGGGGTGCCGGCGTCGGTCACCAGCGCCAGCGATTTGCTCTCATCCAAAATGGCCAGAATTTTCGGCAGAGCCCGCTCCTCATTGTCCTCGCGGAACGAGATTTGCGGTTTTTTAATGCCAAAATGCTTGAGAAGCATGCCGGTCTTGCGCGTGTCTTCGCTGACGACATAATCCACTTCGCGCAGCGTATCCAGGGCGCGCTGAGAAATATCACCTAAATTGCCGATCGGGGTGGAAACCAGATAAAGCATGAATTTACCTGTAACTCCTTATAAGGTCCATTCAATACATGCGCATAGGCAATTGAAGGTAGAATTAATCAATAACTATGCCGGTTAGATCTTCCGCCGGCTGCGGGTATTCCATATCCAATCTATTCAGGGCGTCCACCAGAATGTTCGCGATGACCAGATTGCGGTACCATTTTTTGTTCGACGGCACGATATACCATGGGGCTTCATCCGTGCTGGTTTTGTTGATGGCATCCTCATACGCCTCGATGTATTCATCCCAACGGGCGCGCTCCTTCAGGTCACCGGGGTTGAACTTCCAGCGTTTGGTGGGGTCGTCCAACCGGGCCTGCAGCCGCTCTTTTTGTTCTTCCAGATCGATGTGGAGGAAGAATTTTAGGATAATGGTGCCTTCCTCAACCAGCTGACGCTCAAATTCCTTGATCTGATCGTAGCGTTTTTTCCACACCTTCTCAGGCACAAGTTCGTGAACCCGCACCACCAGAACGTCTTCATAATGGCTGCGATTGAAAATGACGATCTCACCCTTGCGGGGTGTCTGCTTGTGAATGCGCCAAAGGTAATCGTGATCCAGCTCTTCAGCCGTTGGAACTTTGAAGCTGGCAACCCGTACCCCCTGGGGATTCACTCCCTCGAATACATGCCGGATGACTCCATCCTTGCCGCTGGTATCCATACCCTGCAGCACAATCAGAACACGGTGTTTGTGTTGAGCGTAGAGCAGTTCCTGCAGTTGTTCAAGTTCCTGGTTCAACTCACCCAGCCGCTCAAGGCCGTCATCTTTTTCGCCTTTGTATTTTCCTATTTCTCCGGGATCGATATCTTTTAAGCTGATTTTTTCATCCGATCGAACAAGATAACGTTCCATGTCGTCCCTCCCTGAAGGTTTGATGGCATGGTTTGATTATAATCTGGTCAGGCTCAGGGACGTGCTACAAATTGCAGGATAATTCTAGCCTGATCTTCCGTCTGCAACACGCCGGCAATGGAAATCGGGCCGACATTAAAATCGCTTAGCAAGATGGTAGTCTCGGCGCTGCCGGACAGGGTGGTGCCTTCGAGGCGGGTGATGACATCGAACGTGATCTGGCGGGTGGTCTCTCGCACGGTTAGATTGCCGGTCACTTTCAAGGAATAATCCTGCCCCTCAACGTAAGAGGCGGGAAATCCTTCAATCTGGGTTGATTCGAAAGTGGCAATCGGAAAACGGGACGATTCGAGCCAATTACCTCGGATCGCATTATCACGGCGGTTGCTGTCGGAAGTGAACTGGCTGATGTCCACCTGAACGGGTCCGATGCTGCTGGCGGACGGGTTGTTGAGGTCGGCAAAAATGGTTCCCGACAGGGTCTTGGTGACCCCGACTGCCAGATTAAAGCGATTGTTTTGATTGAAAAAGGTTTCACCTACCTCATAGGTCACGCTTGATTCCTCAGAGACAATTTGAAAGTATACCGCCCCCATTGCCGTCGTTGGGGTGGAAGTGGGCGATTCATTTGTCATGCTGACGGTGGTGGGGGCCGGCACCGCCTGGGTTGGCAAAGGCGAAGGAACCGGCGTGGATTCCGGCTGACCGGCAGTCTGGGGGGCAGCAGTGCAGGCGGTCAGACTTATCGCAATAACGATCAGCAGAGATAGGGAGCGTTTCATGTCATCTTCCTCCTGTAGAAAGTGTGGAACTTGTTGAAAAGAATTTCGGAAAATATTACCTTATTTATCATGTTTACGCAAAATATGGCGGATTGGCTCTCCGCAACCTGTTTAAAAATTGACAGGTTTAGCAGCGAGTAACTTATCCAGCCAGCATAATAGGAGTTATTTTATTTCTGGGCGGTGCCAATTGCTGGCGAATTTGCTCGCCAAAATAACACGGTAAGCCGGATGCCAGTTATGGATCGTGGCGAAACTTGGCAACTCTATAGTGGTCGGGCATTGAATTCTGCGCACCATGACTGCCAGAATACGGACAGGTCAAATTTTGCGGGTTCGCGCAGGTTGCACTCTGATGAATATTTATATTTGAGAAATGATTACTGGCTAACTTAAATCCTGACGACCAGCGAGAGCGCGAAGTAAAGTGCTCTGATCGGCGTATTCCAAATCGCCGCCGGACGGCAGTCCACGTGCCAGCCGGGTGATGCGTACCCCCGAAGCTCCCAGTTGCTGTTGTAGATACAGCGCGGTGGCATCCCCTTCCATGCTGGGGTTGGTGGCCAGGATAATTTCACGCACCCTGCCGGTTTTCACGCGTTCAAGCAGCGGTTTGATCTTCAAATCTTCCGGTCCAATGCCTTCGATTGGAGAGAGAACGCCATGCAGCACATGGTAACGCCCGAAAAAACCCGCGGTGCGCTCCAGAGCCAGCACATCCAGCGGGTCTTCGACCACACACAGAATGCTTTCGTCGCGTTTGTCGCTGGTACAAATCTCGCATTTGACCTGATCCGAGCGGGTGATGTTGAAGCACTCTTCACAAAGCCCGGTGGCCGATTTTAACGCGGTCAACGCGTCTGCCAGCGCCAGTGAAATTTCTTCCGGTGCGCGCAGCAGGAAAAATGTCAGGCGCGAGGCAGTCTTTGGCCCAATACCCGGCAGGCGCTCCAGTGCCAGCGTCAAATTCTCGATCGGTTCAGGCATAACAGGCATAAAAACTCAGTTTCCGGGTTAAAAACCCATGCCCGCCAGACCGCCAGTCAGCGGCCCCATGCGTTCCTCTGTCAGCTTGCGGGATTGATCCAGTGCCAAATTGACCCCGCTCAGAATTAAATCCTGCAGCATTTCGGCATCCGCATCTTTAAGAAGTTCCGGGTCGATTTCGATGGCCTGGCAAACCTGTGCCCCGGTCATGGTTACTTTGACAGCGCCGCCGCCCACGGTGGCGGTAACCGTTTCGACCGCCAGAGCGGCCTGGGCTGCTTCCATTTGCTCCTGGAGTTTTTTGATCTGGGCCATCATACCGCCGCCACCCATGTTGCCTGCCATACCGCGTCCAATTCCTCTACCTTTTGCCATAAGTTCCTCAATTATCCTTGTGATAAAGCCCCTGCCGATTTCGGCGAATTTTATTCTTTCTGTACAATTTTACCACCCAGGTTGAGCGCTGCATTGACCATGCCCTCGGCATCGACATCCTGGTCAGTCTGCCCGGCTGAGCTTTTGCTGCTGACATCCACGCAGACCACCGGAATATCCCATCCCAGCACCTGCTTGATGGCTGCGCTGGCAATTTTAAGATTGTCATTCTTTTCCATTTTCGACTTTAGCACCGGACTGGCAAAGCCTAATCGAAGAACGCCTTTGTGCAATTCAATCGATTTGCAGGAGTTCAACAGACCCTCGGTCATTGTGTGCTTGCTTTTGACCACCGCGCGAATTTTCGCCCAATTTTGCAGAATCACAGCTTTTGAAGGTTGATCGGCTGCCTGTAGTTCCGCAGCGGGAGCTTCTGTTTTGTCCAAGGGCGGCGGCGGATCAATTTTTTCGGCCTGGGACTGCGGAATCTTCTCATCAGTTGTCAGGGCTGCGGGCTCTGTACGTTTGAGTATATTGGAAGCGGATTTCACCACCGGCTGATCCGGCTTGGCGGCTGGTTTTTGGGGGGCAGCTGCCTGCGGATGTTCCGGGTCAACCGCCGCGGCAGGTGACCAATCGATGGAATGGGCCAGGGCTAACTCAAGCGGCAGCCCGGGTTGCCAGCCGCTGCGCACGTCGCTGGCGGCACCATTGAATAACCGCAGCGTTTCCAATAAATGATCTTTTTCGAAGGCCTGGGATTGGCGCGCCATAAGCGCCCGCTGCTCATGGGTGGAATCAACCTGGTCGGCATTTCCCAGACGCACTAAAAGTAAATTGCGCAGATAATCAACCATCTGGCGGGCGAACTGGCGCGGGTCGGAGCCGCTGTCCAACGCCCTGTGAATGCATTCCAGCCCGGCGGCTGGATCGCGGTTAATGACCGCCTCCACCAGTTCGATCACCACCTGGCTGGCAACAGTGCCGAGAACGGTCTGGGCCATCTCCAGGGTGATCTGACCACCCGTTGAAGCCAACTGGTCAAGCAATGAAATTGCGTCGCGCATGGAGCCGGTTGCCTGGCGTGCAATGAGGGTGAGCGCTTCATCGCTGAAATCCAGTTTCTCCTGCTCAGCCAGTTCCTTGAGGTATTTGATAATGATATTCTGCGGGATACGGCGGAATTCATGGCGCTGGCAGCGCGACAGGACGGTGGCGGGAATTTTGTGAATTTCCGTGGTTGCCAGGATGAAAATGGCGTGAGGAGGGGGCTCCTCCAATGTTTTAAGCAATGCGTTGAAGGCCGCCGTGGAAAGCATGTGGACTTCGTCGATGATATAGACTTTGTACCGGCCCTGCGTGGGGGAAAAATTGATCTTTTCCCGCAAATCACGGACGTCATCCACGGAGGTGTTGGAGGCAGCATCGATCTCGATCAGGTCTAGAAAACGTCCGTCATTCAACGACAGGCAGTGCTCGCAGCGGTCGCACGGGCGGTCTTTTAGATCTTCTGCCAGACAATTGACTGCCTTGGCCAACAAGCGGGCTGACGTGGTTTTACCGGTGCCGCGCGGGCCGGCGAACAGGAAGGCATGACCCACCCGCCCACTGCGGATGGCATTTTGAAGCGTTTGCACAACATGTTCCTGCCCGACCACCTGGTCCCATAAACGTGGGCGCCACTTGCGGTAAAGTGCCTGCGTCATGAATTAATTGCCTCCTGGGGGAGTTGATGAAGATGAATTGCACTGCTGGATATTTTCGATTTCCCGGGCCAGATCCAGGGGCTGACGTTGGAACTGCGCGGATGGAACCTGCAAATTGTACTTGAAAATCTTTCCGTTAAGCGCCTTGATTCGCTCTTCGTAGACATTGATTTGCTCTACCCACAAGTCCTTCCGGCCGCTCTGCCATACGCTGAGGGCATCGCTGCGGGCCTGGTCGATTTCTTCTTCGATTTCTTTTCGCATTTCCAGCCAGGGCAGGCTGTAACCGTTGGATCGCAGGATCCGGAATGCAGTGCGCCATTCTTCGGACTCGTAAGGATTCTCATCCAGATTGAGCGGTTTTCCCTTCCCGGGCAGGTCGTCAAAAGCCCCTTTCTGCATAGCGCGTTTGATGATTTCGTCCGAAATGTTGCCAAAGGAACTCATGGAATTTACCATCCCAACTTGGGGATTCCTTATGGAATGCTGTAGGTCGCCCGCTGGTTGCCAGCGGAATCAAACAAGATGATCGTGTCTCCTGTTTTCCAGGCAGCTTTGTCGAGTCCCCAGAATAATTCGATCACTGTGCTTTGCCCGGCGCGTGTGTATAGACGGATGGAACCATTCTTGTTGAGCGTAAGCTTCGGGAAGACATATTCCTTGCCATTACCTTCCAACCGCCAACCTTCCAGCTGCAAGTCACCCTCGCCGATGCGCTGCAACTGAATGGATTCACTGGGTAAGTCGCCGGCTCCGATCACGGTTTCGATACGTATGACAGGGGTATCCAGCGGGGGGAGGGTCACCTGCTGATCAACAGCCCCTGGGTTAGAAGTCACCACAGCTTCCGGGATCCCGCCGGCAGCTCCTGACAGCACCGGGTGCTGCACGCGGTCCCAAACCATCAGTACAATCAAGGTGGTTGCTGCCGATACCAGTATGTTTAAAATCAGGTAAGGAAATATCCGTTTCCAAAAGTTCATCAGGTCTCGTTCTTCAGCTTTCGCGGGGGATTTTCATCATGGATCGTCAAGGTCGACCCGGCTCTGGTTGAATAATAGCATATTTTGTAGGTAAAATAAAATTAGCCTGAGGAGATAGCATGCCATATTTGATTGACGGTCACAATCTCATCCCAAAGATGCGCGGTTTGAGTTTGCAGCGTTTAGATGATGAAATGGAACTCATCCAGCGCCTGCAAATCTTCTGCCGCGTTCGACGTCAATCCGTCGAAGTGTATTTTGATAAGGCTGCCCCGGGCAGGGCGGGCAGCTCCACCTATGGTATGGTCAAGGCGGTGTTCGTTCCACTTAACTCGAATGCAGATCAGGCCATTCGCAGCCGTCTGCAGAAACTGGGGCGCAAAGCGCGCAACTGGAAGGTTGTCAGTTCAGACCGTCAGGTCCAGGCTGAAGCGCGGTACAGCCAGGCAGAGGTCATCCCCTCCGAAGAATTTGCCGAGCTAATGGAGAATACGCTGATCCAGGCGATAAAAAACCCGGCCGACCAAAAAGGTCTTTCTGAAGCGGAAGTGGATGAATGGCTTCAGATGTTCAATCAAAAACCACCTGAAGACAAAAGCAAATAAATTTTCTGAGAAAATTCTTAGCATATTTTAATGAAAATATGACTAATTGGGTGTATATTATCCATAAGACACCTCGAAATATTTTATTGGTATCTGGTGTCGGACCACCCGAAGCAAAATCAGCATGTCCCCCCCATGCTGGTGTACTAGTGGAAGGTGGGATTCCCTCCCTGAGGATCGCCAGGCGTGTCCCCCCCACGCCTGGCGGTTCACTTTTAAAAGGCGACATGCTTTTTGCTTTCTTGCTCAGGGCAGCGGAGAATGCTATAATGCGCTTGAGACCAGCCCCAGTAGCTCAAAAGGACAGAGCAAGGCACTCCTAACGCCTAGGTTGGGGGTTCGATTCCCTCCTGGGGCACCTGCAATGTGAGGCTGGATTAATAAAGGGTTCGCTATTTCAGGCGAACCCTTTTATCTATCTATCGAATAAATTTTGTTTAGAAATCCGCAGATTCATCCTCGTCATCGTCAAGATCGATTTCGATCTCGGTCTCCTGATGCTGGCGGCGTACCCACAGCAGCAACACCTGCCCGTCGTCCGTATCCAGCGAGCGGGCTGCCATGATCGGGGCGCGTTCTTCCAAACCGATGGGCGTCCGGTAGTGCAGATAGATCGCGTCCTGCTTGCGCCAGGCACGGTGGCAGCGTTCGACCAGCGCCGGACCATTGAACGTGCGCAGGCGGGTTAGAGCCAAATCATACAAATAAGGGCTTTCATTCAGTCCCAGCGCCCATCCGTCATCGATCTCTTCAAAATCGGGCGGAGGGCCTTCAATAATGGTTATTTTTTCGTCCATGGTGTTGTTCTACCTCGGGAGAAAATCATACCACAAAATTAAAAGCCTTAGCGCTGTAAAGGGATCTGGTGAATATTCATATAAAAAACTAATACATCATTTATCTTGGTCCTATATCCGGCGACTAGAATAAGCTCCATAAGATACCAACTTATCTGTTGATATATACATTTACAAGGTTTTACGAAACAGGAGGAACCCATGTCACTATATCTTGCACACCCGTACGGTCGAATGATGGCTAACCGCCGCATGATGCATCGCATGATGAACGATGAATGGTCGGAAACACCCGCCAGAGTCGCCTTCCCCATCGATGTTAAAGACGGCGAGGAAGCCTATGAGATTTTCGCTTTGCTGCCCGGCGTTTCAGCTGAAGATCTGAACATTCAGATCGTTAACGACACCGTGACCATCCAGGGTGAAATCAAGGTCGATTCCGACGAAAATGAAAGCTACATTATCCGCGAACGTCCAGCCGGCCGTTTTATGCGCGCGCTTCGCCTGCCTGAAACCGTTGACTCGGCCAAAGTGGATGCCAGCCTTAAAGATGGTGTATTAAGTTTGTACATCCCCAAGGCTGAAGAAGCCCGGCCGAAGACTATCAAAATTAACGCAAATTAAGCATTTCTCCTTCTGGGTTTTGGGATGCAAAAGCCGCAGCAATGCGGCTTTTGCAATTTAAAACACGGCGAAAATTGGGAAGACTAAGTTATCACTTCCCTAGTGAATGGAGAGTAACGGTTCTTCCCTATCGAACATGCCGCCTGCCATCTGACCAGATTTCGGCTGGTTCCATCCGTTTGCTTGCAGTATATGGCGCTCCTTCGCTTTGACAATGCGGTTCTGATGTAAAATTGACCCGATGAATAAAGAAGACCTTGTGCAGCAGCTTGCTAACCTGCCCATTCCGGATATACGCTTTCACGAATCCATTGGTTCGACCAATGACGAGGGTCTGGCCTGGGCGGAAGCTGGCGCGGCGGACGGCTCGCTGGTGGTGGCCGAGCAGCAGACCAAAGGGCGCGGGCGGCTGGGGCGTTCCTGGGTGACCAACCCCGGGGCTGCACTGGCCTTCACCTTGATCCTGCAGCCGACACCAGCAGAGATGGAGCATATCGGGCTTTTTTCCCCACTGGCAGGGCTGGCAGTCTGCCTGGCGCTGCAAGGCATGGGACTGCCGGCTGAAATCAAGTGGCCGAACGATGTATTGCTGAACCGGCAAAAGACCTGCGGCATCCTGGCGGAATCCTCCTGGGAAGCCCAGTCCTTGCGCGCGGTGGTGATCGGGGTAGGCATTAATGTTGCACCCTCTTCCATACCGCCCGCCGACCAACTGCAATTCCCGGCCACCTGCGTTGAGGATCATCTTGGCCGCCCGGTCCAGCGCGAAAAACTGCTGCAGGAAATCCTGGCTGCGTTCTTCACCTGGCGTGGAATAATGGGAACCATCGCCTTTTTTCGAGCCTGGGAAGAGCGGCTGGCTTTCAAAGGTGAAAGCGTGTACTTGAAAAATTCAGGTAATGAGGTTTTAACCGGCATTTTGCTGGGGGTAGGTGAGCATGGCGATTTACGCATCCACCTGTCCGAAGGTGGTGTAAAATTGGTCTCAGTTGGCGATGTTCATTTAAGACCCGTCGATTATTTTGAGGGATCTGGGAGTTAGAAAATGCTTGACGATCTGCGCAACTCGGCTGCTCATTCTTTCAATGATGATTTCCCGGCTGATGATGAAGGGGGAAAGCACCGCGATCCGGTGTTAATCCTTGGCATGACAGCCCAGCAGCGTTTTCTGGTATCGGTCCTGCTGTTGATTATGACCTGCGCCATCGGCGCGCTGCTGCTGGTGGCTTTTGGCAAAGTCTATATCTAGACCAGGTCTTGCTTAAGAAAGAAATAAAGCGCAGTCCAGAATTCTGGACTGCGCTTTTTATCTATCAAAACGAAGAGTTAACCTTCTTCGACCTGTACCAAATCGGCTTCGGCGATAACCGCCAGCGAAACAACCGTATCTCCAGGCACCAGATCCATCACGCGCACACCGCGGGTGGCCCGGCTGGTCTGGCTGATGTCCTTGACCTTCATGCGAATGATCAAACCGCTGGCGGAGATCAGGGTCACATCATCGTTGGCTTCAACCACCCGCGCGGTCGCGATTCTGCCGATTTTATCCAAATTCTTCTGGTCGATGGTCAGCACACCGCCGGTGGCGCGGCTCTTGACCGGGTACTCGCTGAGGGGAGTGCGCTTGCCATAACCCCATTCGGTGACGACCAGCAGCTCGGCACCTGGTTTGACGACTTCCATCGAGGTCACTTCATCACCCGGGGCTAGCCGGATGCCGTTCATGCCGGAAGCCGGGCGTCCCATTGGGCGGACGAATTTTTCATTGAAGCGTAAAGCCTGCCCGCGGGCTGTCACCAGGATGATGTCGTCCGTGCCGCTGGTCATGCGTACCCAGCCCAGTTTATCACCGTGCTCGAGGCCCATGGCGATCAAGCCGGAGGGGCGCACGCTGGCAAATTCAGCCAGTGAAACGCGTTTGACCTTGCCTTTGACGGTTGCCAGGGTGCAGTATGCGCCGATACTAAATTCAGGTACGGCCACAGCCGCGGTGATGCTTTCATCCGACCCCAGTGCCAGGACATTTTGAATGGATATCCCGCGGTCGGTGCGCTGGGCATCGGGCAGCTGGTATACCTTTTCGGAATACACTTTGCCTCTATCCGAGAAGAACAGCAGTGTATTCAGGGTGCGCCCCGGTATGACCATCATGATTTCGTCTTCATCCTTCAGGTTCTGTCCGGTGACGCCGCGCCCACCGCGCGATTGGGTGCGGAATGTTTTAGCCGCTACGCGTTTGATGTAGCCTTTCTGGGTAATGTTGATCAGCACGTGTTCATCGGCCACCAGGTCTTCTTCAGTGAAGCCCTCCTTGCCATCGTGAGCAATTTTCGTGCGTCGCTCGTCGCCGTATTTTTCACTGATCTCACTCAGGTCTGTCTTGACCGCCTCCAGGATCTTGTGCGGGGAAGCCAGCAAATCTTCAAGATAAGCGATTCGTTCCATCAGCGCTTTGTGCTCGTCTTCGATTTTTTGCCGCTCAAGTGCTGCCAGCCGGCGTAACTGCATATCCAGAATAGCCTGGGCCTGGATTTCGGTGAGGTTGAAATTAACAATCAATCGGTCGCGAGCGGTTTCAACATCCGGCGACTGGCGGATGGTCTTGATGACCTCGTCCAGGTTGGCCAGCGCAATCAGCAATCCGTCCAGAATGTGGGCGCGGGCGCGGGCTTTATCCAGTTCGTACTGCGAGCGGCGGGTGATAACCTGCTGGCGGTGCTCGAGGTAATACTGCAGCGCACGTTTCAAAGAGAGCAGGCGCGGCTCGTTATCGACCAGCGCCAGAATATGGGCGCCAAAGGTGGTTTGCAGAGGCGTGTATTTATACAACTGGTTGAGCACTTTTTTAGCCTGAGCGCCGCGTTTTAGTTCCAATACGATGCTCATGCCGCGCCGGTCAGACTCGTCGCGAAGATCGGAAATTTGATCCAGACGGCCTTCACGTACCAGGTCAGCGATACGCTCAATCAGCGTGGTCTTGTTGATCTGGTAGGGGATTTCGGTGATGATGATGTTGAAGCGGCCGGTTTTCGTCTCTTCGATATGCGCCTGCCCGCGTACGATCAGCCGCCCGCGGCCGGTACTGTACATTTGTTTGATGGTTTCAGAGCCAACGATGATGCCGCCGGTCGGGAAGTCCGGCCCGGGCAGGAAGGTCAGCAGTTCGTCCACGCTGACATCATCCATGGTGTCGTAGTGGTCGATCAGGTAATTGATGGCGTTGCACAGCTCGCGCAGGTTGTGCGGCGGGATATTGGTAGCCATGCCGACGGCAATGCCCACGGAGCCATTCAACAACAGGTTGGGCAGACGTGCCGGCAGAACGGTGGGTTCTTTGAGCGAGCCGTCGAAGTTGTCCGTGAAATCCACGGTATTTTTATCGATATCCGCCAGCAGTTCTTCAGCCATTTGACCCAGGCGCGCTTCGGTGTAGCGCATGGCAGCCGGGGCGTCGCCGTCGATCGAGCCAAAGTTACCCTGCCCGTCGATGAGCGGATATCGCATCGAGAAGTCCTGCACCATTCGCGCCATAGCGTCGTAAACTGCCATGTCGCCGTGCGGGTGGTACTTGCCTAACACTTCGCCCACAATACGCGCCGACTTCTTGTAAGCCGTATTGGAGCGCATGCCCAGCTCGGACATGGCGAACAGGATGCGGCGGTGGACAGGTTTGAGACCGTCACGGGCATCCGGCAGAGCACGAGCCACGATCACGCTCATGGCGTAATCGAGGAACGCTTCGCGCATCTGACCGTCGATATCTACATTTTGGACGGTGCCAATTTCCATAAAATCATCCTTCTGCTAATGGTTCGTAACCTTATAATTATACCAAACTCACGGCTATTTTCCCAGTTTTAAAGCGGTCTCGTTTCTATGAAGGGCGGAAAACTTAATTTGCATAACTGTTGTAATTAACGCTTACGAATAATCAATGGGTCTCTTTCTGTTTCAAGTTCCACTGCGCGGGCAGCGATTTCCGGCTTCGCCTCCGCCTGAAATTTTTTCCGGTTATAATTTGATTGTATGAGAATCGCTGCCCGAATCATCGTGCTCGTGACCCTGCTGCTCCTTATTGCAGCCTGCACACCGGCTTCCGGCGATTCTGAATCAACATCCCCATCCGCATCAGAGTACATCCAGAATAAGGGTTCCGATACCATCGTCAACCTGGGTTTAGCCTGGGCTGAAGAGTATCAGAATGTCAAACCGGATGTGCGCATTTCGGTTACCGGCGGGGGGTCAGGCACCGGGCTGACAGCGATGATCAGCGGCACCGTCGACATTGCCAGCGCCTCACGCAAAATCAAGGATGAGGAAATAGCGGCGTCTGAAGCCAACGGCATCTCACCCGTTGAATACGTCATCGCCCGTGACGCCATAGCGGTGATCGTCAACCCGCAGAATCCGGTCAGCGAATTGTCACTGGACCAAATCGCGCGAATTTATCGCGGCGAGGTGGAAAACTGGTCGGAGCTGGGCGGGGATGACCGGCCGATCGTGCGCCTCTCACGGGAAACCAATTCCGGCACGCATGTGTATTTCCTGGAAGAAGTGGTGCGCCTGGGTGACCCTGAGAACAAAGAAATTTTCTCGCCTGATACGCTGCTGCTGCCCTCATCGGAAGGAATCATTTCTGAGGTGAGCGAAAACCCCAACGCCATTGGCTACGACGGGTTGGGATACGTGACCGATGAGGTTAAGGTGATCGCGATCGCGCGTACCGCGGATCAGCCGTATATATTGCCATCGGTTGAGACCGTGAATAACGGTAAATATCCGATTTCACGCGACCTTTATATGTATATTCAGGCTGATGCTTCACAGAATGTGCTGGATTACATGACCTGGATCCTCTCTGCTGACGCGCAAACGATCGTGTCCGATTTGGGCTTTGTCCCTATTCTCGACTCCACTGCCGGAAAGTGAGCCCAATCAGCTATGGAAACCGCGAAAAACGAATGGTGGATTACCTGGATTATTAAAATTTCTGGTTATTCCAGCATCCTTTTCGTAACGCTGATCCTGTTCTTCCTGGCCCGCGAAGGACTGCCGGCCTTAAAGAATGTGCCATTATCCGACCTGTTTGGGACCCGCTGGTATCCAATTGAGGGGTATTTTGGCATCTGGCCGCTGATCTATGGGTCGCTGCTGGTGACGGCTGGCGCGCTGCTGATTGCCATCCCCTTCGGCATTGGCACCGCGGTTTATCTATCGGAGCTTGCGCCTTCCTGGATTAAAAACCTGCTCAAACCGATCATTGAAATTCTGGCCGGTCTGCCCTCGGTGGTGCTTGGGTTTATTGGGATCCAGCTGCTGGTACCCTTCTTCCGGCGAGCGCTGGACCTGCCAACCGGCTTGACCGCCTTCACTGGCGCGGTTCTGCTGGGCTTTATCGCCATCCCAACCATCGTCTCGATCTCTGAAGATGCATTGAACACAGTCCCATCCGGATACCGGCACGGCGCCTTGGCCCTTGGCGCCAACCCGTGGCAGACCATCTGGGGGGTAACCGTCCCGGCAGCCCGCTCCGGCCTCCTGACAGCCGTTATGCTGGGTGTGGGACGCGCGATTGGCGAGACCATGGCGGTGATGATGGTCACCGGAAACGCGCCGGTCATGCCGAGCAGCTGGGATGCGCTGTTCCTGCCGGCGCGCACCATGACCGCTACCATCGCCTCTGAGATGGGCGAGGTGGCGACCGGGTCGGATCATTACAGTGTGCTGTTCTTTATCGGAATTGTGCTTTTCGGTATTTCTCTGGCGGTAAATGTCACTGCCTCATCGCTCGCTTTACGCAGCCGCAAACGCTCGGAACGTTTGCTTTCCTGACGGGATCGTGATTATGGATAACCCCAACCACGCTCAAAACTCACGCCGCAACGCTGCCCTGGGCATTAATTTGCTGCGCCTGATCACTTTCTTGACAGCACTGCCGGTGATAGGCATCATTGTATACATTATTATTCGCGGCTCTCCGGCGATCAGTTGGGAGTTCCTCACCGCCATGCCGCGTGATGGTATGCGCGCTGGCGGTATCTTACCGGCAATCATGGGCACCTTCTACCTGACCCTTGGGACAGCCATATTTTCGGTGCCACTTGGGATTGCGGCCGGCATCTACATCGCGGAGTACGCTCCCGATAACCGACTTACCCGTCTGATACGCATCGCCATCATCAACCTGGCAGGAATACCATCGGTGGTATACGGTTTGTTTGGGCTGGGGCTGTTTGTCCTGTTCCTCAACTTTGGCACCAGTATCTTAGCCGCGTCGCTGACGCTCTCGATCATGACCCTGCCGGTGATCATCAGCACCACCGAAGAGTCTTTGCGCCAGGTGCCGAATGCTTTCCGGGTGGTCAGTACATCGCTGGGGGCTACCCGCTGGCAAACCATCAAACGCATTGCTTTGCCGCAGGCTATGCCGGGGGTAATCACCGGGGTTATTTTGGGGCTGGAGCGGGCAGCCGGGGAAACCGCGCCGATCATGTTCACGGGAGCTGCCTTCTTTCTGCCGCTGCTGCCGCAGTCGCCGCTGGATGCCACCATGGCTCTGCCGTATCATATTTTTGTCATCTCGACCTCCGTACCCGGCATGCCGGTGGATATCCAGTACGGAACCGTGCTGGTGCTGCTGGTTTTTGTTTTAGGCATGAATCTGATTGCCACCATGATCCGCAACCGGGCGCGAGCGCGCCGCCAGTGGTGAGATACCAATGAGCGTAAAAATCTCAGTCCAAAACCTGACCTTGATGTATTCGGATGGTGTGGAAAGCCTGCGCGATATAAGCATCGATGTCATCGAAAATGCCGTCAACGTTTTTTTTGGCCCATCGGGCGGCGGTAAGTCGACTTTGCTGCGGGCGCTCAACCGGCTGAATGACCTGGCGGATGTGGCAACCGCTGTGGGTTCGATCATCTTCAACGGCAAAAATATCCTGGAACCGGATACCAATATCATCGAGCTGCGGCGCAAAGTGGGCATGGTATTTTCGCGCCCGGCCCCGCTGCCGCTCTCCATTTATGAGAATATTATCTACGGTCTGAGATTAATGGGGGAGCGCAGCAAAGCGGTGCTGGATCAACGGGTGGAGCAGGCTTTGCGCCAGGCTGTGCTATGGGATGAGGTATATGACCGGTTGAACGATCCGGCTTCCGCCATCTCCGGCGGACAGCAGCAGCGGTTGTGCATCGCCCGCGTGCTGGCGTTGGAGCCTGAGGTGATCATGCTCGACGAGCCCACATCAGCGCTGGATCCGGTTTCCACGGCTAAAATCGAGGGCATGCTGAACGAACTGAAATCCCGCTTCACCATTATTCTGGTGCCGCACAACGTGCAGCAAGCTGCCCGCACCGCCGATTATGCCGGCTTCTTCCTGCAGAGCAAGCTGGTGGAGTACGCGCCGGGCAAGGAGTTGTTCGTCAACCCTAAGGTGAAAGAAACGCAGGATTACGTCACCGGACGCTTTGGCTAAATCTTGCCAGCGGCTGGCGGTGATGTTATAATTTTAAGGTTCAGGGCGCGTAGCTCAGTTGGTTAGAGCGCACGGTTCACATCCGTGAGGTTCGGGGGTTCGAGCCCCTCCGCGCCCACAAAGGTTAACCCTCTCCCTATTTTCGAAGAAAATGGGGAGAGCCGGGGAGAGGTCCAATTCGAGCCTTCGCGGAGTTGATGTTCCACGTGCTGCATTGGTTTTTTCAGGTGACGGATCTCTTTAGATCGTATTCACGATAGAAATGATCGGGAATCATAAAGACTCTCCGCAAACATCGCTACCGATGGTGAGTCCGACCACCAATTGCCTTTCTATGCAATAATTGAAGCATCCGCATCTCAGGAGGGTCAGGATGAAGATCGTAGCGATTGTGATTTGTCTGTTTCTCCTGCGAGGCACCATTGTATCTGTGCATGCAGCGTGGATTGTCGATGAAACCGACCTGAATGAAGGCGGTTCCCCCTACGAAATCAACCCCGACAGCGAGGGCGGGCTTTGGATCACGGATTATACTGCCGGTGAGATTTGGCGAGTACATACTGACACAAGCGGATATGAATTATATAAAGTGGAATATCCAGGGGAAGCCAATGCAATACATCCATCCGACGCACGCCGCAGCGGAGACCACTTCTGGTGGGTGGACGGTGATATTGGCATTATTGGCCGGGCAAATGTTGTTGATGGCGAGTACACTTTGTGGAAAGTTGAGGGGGTTAATGGATTTTACGGCACGGCCCTGGATGCCAGCGGAAGATTATGGGTATCCGATGCCATTCAGAATAAAATATATAGTCTAGAAGTGCTTTCAAATGTTTCATCTGGTAACATTTGCACTTACACCTTGCCCGCGAATAGTTATACCTACTACTTTGCCAGTATGGGGGAATACCTATGGCTAGGTGATTATGGAAATTCTACTTTAATTCGTATGTCCATCGACGATGAAATTTACGGAACTGCTACCTGGGAACTGCCTGAATTCAGCATGCCTTTTGGTTTGGCACTGGATGGCAACGGGCATTTGTGGTACGCCGACATTATTCATCCAGTGCTCAGGGAATTAAACCCTGATGCAAATCCAAATATGTTGAGAACTTATACGTTGCCGGATGAGAGAATTCCATACATGATCACTGCGTTAGAGGGTAATATCTGGTACACAGGTTATGACAATAGTCTCGGGGTGCTTGATCCTTCGATTGCAGTCCCAAACACTCAGACGGTGACACCTTCCATCGGAGAACTTGAAGAAATATGCACCACAATTACTCCAGTCCCAACGTCCGAACCGGCTCATTTGTCCTCCGTTAGTGGTTCCATAGGCTGGAGCCAAACCTCATATTCGACTCTGGTGGATGAAAATGGCTGGAAGATTTATTCAATGCCTCTGGAGTCGGTTCCGTGGGGCATTGCCTTTCAGGATAGGAACGTCTATGTGGTGGATAAAGGGCGGCAGGTGCTGGTGAGATTGCCGGTTTACACCAGTGTATTCCTGCCGCTTATCACGCGTTGATTTTCTACCCTCCAGATATACAATAATAGGCCGCCGGTGGATGGCAGCCTATTATTAATCATGGCGGGACCGTCTGATGCTTAAACATGCTTGGGCAGGACAGGGTTCATTCTGTCTGCTCTGCTGGCAGAAATCCATCCGGTAAGACCATTCTTCCTGGAGGGCAGCTATTAGCAGCGTAAAAACCGGACAGCCCGGCAGAAAATCCGCGGGCTCATTGAATTAAACCCGATCTGACCGGCGAATCACTCTCCCTGTATTAAATCGTTCATCGAAAAAAGGAGAATCAAAGGAGTCTGTTCCCCCTGCTACTGGTTGATAGGTGTCAAAGTGAGCAGCGATTAACTCAACCGGGTGTACCGGCTTGCATAACGGGTAATGTTGTATGGTCAGGCTTGAGCAATTTTGTCCCGTCAACGATGATTAGCCCGACCTGCACGTTATATCAGTATTGCATGGTTAAAATTTTCAAACCATGACTTTTGTCGTATTTTCTGAACGCGCCTTTGGATTTATATGAAGTGCTAATGGATGATGCTGGCAGCTGAAGAACCAGGGTAATTTTACGTTACAACAAACCCATTCGACGATATTTGCTTTCATACCGGTGATAAATTAACAAACATTCAAAAGATCAAAAATCAGATTTGCGCGCATAAAAATCACGCAAACTGTCGCCAAATAAGTTAAATCCCAGCACGGTCAGCATAATTGCCAGGGCAGGGAACACGCCAAACCACCATGCCTGCTGAAAATAATCTTTGCCAGAGGCGAGCAGCGCGCCTCATTCCGGCTGAGGGGGCTGGGCACCCAGGCCGATAAAGCTCAGTCCGCTTCCCGCCCGTAGGAAAATGCCAACCCGCATGGTGCACATGACAATGATCGAAGACGATAAATTGGGCAACAGGTGCCGAAAAACAATGCGCGTTCGGGATGTCCCGATCGATTCAGCCGCTTTGATATAAGGCGCTCTGGCAAGAGAACGCGTTTCTGCCCGTAAAACCCGGAACAGGGTTGGAATTCCGGAAAGACCCAGAGCCAGGGCGGTGGTGGTGATGGAGGGACCAAGTCGTGCGATCAGCAGCAGTGCCAGCAGCAGACCTGGCAGCGAGAGCCAGACTTCGATCAGGCGGGACATTGACCGGGCTATCCTGACAGTGCGTGCTCCATGGCCGACAGGGTCATCTCGATTTCATCCTGACCGTGGGCGGTGGATAAGAAACCGGCCTCAAACTGAGAAGGAGCAAGGTAAACACCTTGCGCCAGCAGGGCACGGAAGAAGGCGGCGTACTGTTCACGGCTAGCGGTTTTGGCTGTGCTCCAATTAGTCACCGGCTGGCCGGTAAAGAACAGGGTGAACATGGTTCCCACGCTCTGCAAAACAGCCGGGACGCCTTTGCGGGCCAGAATCTCCCGTACCCCTGTTTCAAGCTCGCCTGCCCTGCGCTGCATGGTATCCCAGGCGTGCCCGTCCTTTAGCAGATTGAGAGTGGCGATGCCGGCGGCCATCGCCAGCGGATTGCCTGAGAACGTGCCGGCCTGGTAGACTGGCCCGGAAGGCGCGATCATGGCCATGACATCGCGCCGCCCACCAAAGGCACCCACCGGCACCCCGCCGCCAATCACCTTGCCAAGGGTGGTCAGGTCGGGGCGGATGTTGTACAGGGCCTGCGCCCCACCGGGATGCACGCGGAAACCGGTCATTACTTCGTCGAAGATCAGCAGCGCATCATGCGCCTGGGTCACTTCACGCAGGCCTTGAAGGAACCCTTCCACCGGCGGCACCACCCCCATATTACCTGCCACCGGCTCGACGATTACCGCCGCTATCTCTTCTGGATAGCGCCGGAAGAAGTCCTGCACGGCTGCCAGGTCATTGAACGGTGCGACCAGGGTGGTATTTGCGGTGGCTGCCGGCACGCCGGGTGAATCGGGCAGGCCGAGAGTGGCAACACCCGAGCCGGCCTGCACCAGGAACAGGTCGGCATGACCGTGGTAGCACCCTTCGAACTTGATGATATAGTCGCGGTTGGTGAAGGCGCGCGCCAGGCGCACCGCCGACATGGTAGCCTCGGTGCCCGAATTGACAAAGCGCACCATTTCCATGCTGGGATAAAAGCTCTGCACCCGGCGGGCCAGTTCCAGCTCGAGCGGGCTTGGCGCGCCAAAACTGGTACCTTTCTGGGCGGCCGCGGCGATGGCCTGGGCCACATGCGGGTGGGCATGTCCAAGGATCAACGGGCCCCAGGAGAGGACATAGTCCAGGTAGCGGTTGCCGTCGACATCATAAACGTACGCACCCTCGCCGCGCTCGATAAACAGCGGCTGGCTGCCCACTGCCCGGAAAGCACGTACCGGCGAATCGACCCCGCCAGGCAGCAACTCTTGCGCCTGGCGGAAAAGTTCTTCGGAACGTGTGGTGACAGGTGAAGTTTGCATATCAGGATCTCCTCTGGCTGTGTTCGTGGACCATTTCAACCGCCGCGCGCACATTATCGACCGGTGTTTCGGGCAGGATACCGTGTCCCAGATTGAAAATATGCCCCGGCTGGCTGCTGGCCTGCTCGAGCACGGCACAAATGCGCTTTTTCAGTTCCTGGCGCGGGTAAAACAAGGCGGCCGGGTCCAGGTTGCCCTGCACCGCCACGCCATCGCCCAGCTGAGCCCGGCCCCAGTCGATGGGTGTGCGCCAATCCAGGCCGATTACATCCCCGCCTGCTTCTTTGAGCAGCGGCAGATAAGTGCTGGCCCCCACCGAGAAGTGAATGGCGGGCACGCCGGTCAGGCGGATGCGTTCGAAAATGCGTTTTGAGTAGGGCAGCACGTGCTCGCGATAGTCGACCGGGCCTAACGCCGTGCCGGCCCAACTATCGAACAACTGCACAGCCTGCGCGCCGGCCTCGATCTGGGCAATTAGGTAATCCGACACCAGCTCGGCCAGAGCCGCCATCAACCGGTCCCAGGTGTCGGGCTGCTCAACCATCATGCGCTTGGTCTTGAGGTAGTTCTTGGACGGCCCGCCTTCAATAACATAACTGGCCAGGGTAAAAGGCGCGCCGGCAAACCCGATCAGGGGGGTCTTGCCGTCCAGCGCTCGGCGCACCAGACGCACCGCTTCCATCACGTGGGCCAGGCTGTCACGCGGCTCTACCGGTCGCAGGCGGTCGACGTCAGCTAAGCTGCGTACCGGGTTGTGGATCACCGGCCCCTCACCAGCGGCGAACTCCAGGTCAATACCCATGGGGATGAGCGGCAGCAGGATATCGGCAAACAGGATCGCGGCGTCAAAGCCAAAGGCGCGGATCGGCTGCAACGTCACCTCGGTTGCAAGCTCGGGCTGCGCGCAGATTTGCAGAAGGGTGTATTTCTGGCGGATGGCGCGGTACTCGGCCATGTAGCGCCCGGCCTGGCGCATAAACCAGATCGGAGTGTAATCTACCAGCAGACCCCGGCAGGCGCGCAGGAATGGCAGAGTGGGTTCGTCGTTTCCGCTCATCGTCCCTCCTGCAGCCAGCGAGCGGCATCTTTGGCATGGTAGCTGATGATCAGGTCGGCACCGGCGCGCTTGATGCTAAGCAGGATCTCCATCGCCGCGCGGCGCTCGTCCAGCCAGCCGTTGGCAGCAGCGGCCTTGACCATGGCATATTCGCCACTGACGTTATAGGCCGCCAGGGGCAGCTCGGGGTGCTGCTCGTGCAGGCGGTGGATGATATCGAGGTAGGAAAGGGCCGGCTTGACCATCAGCATATCCGCTCCTTCGGCTACATCGATGGCCGCTTCACGTAACGCCTCTCGTGCATTCGCCGGGTCCATCTGGTGGCTCTGCCGGTCGCCGAACTTCGGTGCGCCTTGGGCCGCCTCGCGGAAGGGACCGTAGAAGCCCGAAGCATATTTGACGGCATAAGAAAGCACCGGCAAGTGTTCAAAGCCGGCCGCGTCAAGCGCGGTGCGGATTGCGCCGACCATGCCATCCATCATGCCGGATGGCGCGATGATATCGGCCCCCGCTCTAGCGTGCGATACGGCCACCATTCCTAGCACGTCCAGGGTCGGATCGTTGAGCACATAACCTTCCGGCAGGTGCGGGTGGTGGTGCTCGCCGGTGTTAAGGATGCCACAGTGCCCATGATCGGTGTACTCGCACAGGCACACATCGGTGATCACCACCAGGTCCGGGGCGGCCTGCTTGATGGTGCGGATGCTCTGCTGCATGATGCCATCCTCGGCGAAGTTCTCCAGGCCGACCGGGTCTTTGCTCTGGGGGATGCCAAACAGCAGCACCGACGGGATTTCGAGCCGCGCTATCTCTTCCGCTTCGCGCGCCAGCTGATCCACAGAAAGCTGGAAAACGCCCGGCATCGAGCCAATCTCGTGGCGCACGTTCTGCCCGTGGGTGACAAACAGCGGGTAGATAAAATCGGCCGCGGAAAGTTCGGTCTCGCGCACCATGCGCCGCAGCGTTGGGGTCAGCCGCAGCCGGCGCGGCCGGGCAAGGAGTTTGTGATTTGCATCGCGTGTTGTTCCAGTTTCCAAAAAATGCTTCATTGCCTTCATGCTTTTGCCTCTTGTTCCTGTTGTTGTTCGTTGTCCAACATGGCCTGCACCAACCCTTCCGCCGTGTACTGCCTGGCCACCACCCGCGCCTGAATGCCGTATCTGGCAAGCGCCTCAGCAGTGACCGGGCCAATGCAGGCAACCACCGCCCCGGCCAGTACCGGCTGCGCCAAGATGCCTAGCAGCTCAAAAAAGCCGCGCACAGTGGAAGCACTGGTGAAGGTTACATAATCCACGCCTTTGCCCAGTTCCACCCAGGCCGCCGCTTCCGGAGCGCTGGTAATCGCCTGGTACAGCACAATCTCCTCAACCACAGCGCCTTTTTGCTCCAGTAAATTGATGATTTCCTCGCGCGCACCTTGAGCGCGCGGCACCAGAACCTTCTTATCGCGCACATCCCCCATCACAGCCGGGATGGCGTCACCCGTATATTCCTCCGGCATGGCCGTTACAGGCAGTTCATTTTCGGCCAGCGCGCGAGCCGTAGCCGGGCCGATGGCCGCGATGGCAGGCAGCGGCCCGACCGCCTGGCGCGCCTTCCAGCGCTCGCAGAACAGGGACACTGCCTTTTTACTTGTAAACACCAGCCAGGCATATTCGCCCAGGCACTCCACAGCGCGATCCAGGCGCATCAAACCATCCGCATCCGGCGCAATCACGACCGTTGGAAAGGGCACCGGGTTCGCACCCTGCGCCGCCAGCAGTTCCTGCAGGATGTCGTTGGCCTGCTGAGGGCGGGTGACCAGCACCCGTTTGCCTGAAAGCAGGCTCACGGCGTCTTCTCCGCCGGCAGCAGGTCGCGCGCGCCCTGTTCAATAGCCTGGCGAGCCAGTTGCTGGCCTAACTCCAACGCTTCGTCTTTGCCAGCGGATCCCCAGACGCGGATGGCATGCTTACCATCGACGGAGGCCACCAGTCCGGTCAGGTGCAGCTGCCCTGCCTGTACTTGACCATACGCCGCGATTGGGGCAGAGCAGCCACCGCCCATGCCTTGCAGAAAGGCCCGCTCGGCGCTGACGGCCTGGCGCGTGTCCCCATCATCAAAGGCTTGCAAGAGTGACCGCATGCGCTCGTCATTTTCCCGGCACTGCACCGCCAGCGCACCCTGGCCGGGTGCTGGCAGCATCGCCTCAAAGGGCAGTTCCTGGCGTACATACTCGTGCAGGCCCAGGCGGTAGACACCGGCGGCCGCCAGAATGATTGCGTCATATTCGCCCGCCAGCGCCTTCCGAATCCGGGTATCGACATTGCCCCGCAGGGGCAGCAGCTCCAGGTCGGGACGGGCGTGTATCAGCTGCGCCCCGCGCCGCAGGCTGGAGGTGCCAACCCGAGAGCCATGCGGGAGGCTTTCCAGCGTCCAATTCTGCGCCGAAATCAGCACATCGCGAGGATTTTCCCGCTCTGGTATGGCAGCAATCACCAATCCCGGCGCATTCTGCACCGGCAGGTCTTTCAATGAGTGCACCACAAAGTCAATCGTCCCCGCGCGTAGTGCGGTCTCGAGCTCCTCAGTAAATAGCCCTTTGCCGCCGATCTCGGGCAGGGGCTGGTCTAGTTTGCGGTCGCCAATGGTGACAAATGTTTTCAGGCGGTAGCGGAAACCGGGGTGGAGCTTCTCCAGCATGTGCCCGGCGTGGTTGGCCTGCCATAAGGCCAGCTGCGACTGGCGCGTTCCTAACACAAAGGTTGGATCACTTATAATTTCCACTTTCGCATTATTCGCGGGTATGTGCGTCATCGTCGTCCAGTCCAAACAGGAAATGCAGCGAGTTTGTGTATTTGCTCAACTCACCGTTTTTTACACCATTGCGCAGGCGGGTCGATGGCTCATGAAACAGTTTCTTTACCAGAGAGCGCGTCATCAACTCAATCTGTTCATGAACGTGCGGATCGAGCTCTGGCAAATGCTGCAAGGTGCGCTCCACTTCCTGTTGGCGGATCTGCTCCGCTTTGCGGTGCAGCTTGCCCACTGTGGGGATCACTTTGATCCAATGCGCAAAGGCGCGCAATTCCTCTTGCACGATCGCCTCTACCCGTAACACCTCGTTGCGGCGCTGGTCCAGCGTATGGTGAAGCTGCCGCTGGATATCATCCAGGTCAACCAGGGTGACACCTGGCAGGTCGCGCGCAACCGGATCAATGTCGCGCGGAAGGGCGATATCGAGCAGCAGAATCGGATGATAGCCCCGGCGGTTTTGGACCTCCTGTAACCGGCCTGCGGTTAGAATCGGGTGCTGCGATCCGGTGGCAGATAATGCCACCTTGCACCTGCCAAGGATATCATCCAAATCTTCCCACGCGCCAGCCTGATAGCCGTATTGCTGCGCCAGTTTGACCGCATTGGCGTATGAGCGGTTCACAACTGTCAAATTCTTCACACCACGCGCATGAAAAGCACGTACCGCCAGGACGCTCATTTCACCTGCGCCGATCACCAACACCATCTGCTGGTTCAAGTTCCCCAGCATTTGTTCGGCAATACTGGCCGCCACCGAGCTGAGACTGGTGGGACTTCTGCCAATGGCCGTTTCGGTGTGGGCCCGTTTGGCAGTATGCAATGCCGCTCGGAAGAGGGACGCCAGCGTATGACGCGCAGAACCAGCCTGCAAAGCGGCTTCCAAAGCATCAGACACCTGACCAATAATCTGCGATTCTCCAATCACCTGCGCCTCAAGCCCACACGTTACCCGCATCAGGTGTTCGACCGCGCCCAGATCTTGGTAGAAAACGCTGAATCCCGCCAGATCCGGGCCAGTGTATCCAGTAACATGCCGCAAATACGCCAGCAAACCCTGCCTGACCTGCTCCGGTCTACCAGCAAATGGATGCTGGTCGTTGCGGAAGATGAGGTACAGCTCGAAGCGGTTGCATGTGGAGAGAATGGCAATTTCCGAGATGGGATTCAGGAGTCCATCTAGATTTGCCGCGTTGGAAGTCAGCGCAGCGCCCAAATCGGGTTGAGCGCAGTTCAACTGCTCGCGGATATCGAGCGAGGTGGTTTGGTGCGAAATACTCAAACAGTAAAATTCCATGGCCTACGTTCTCGTTGCTACGTTGTCACGCTATTTTGCTGTAGAAATTTCAGCAGCTCGTCGGCCGACTTTTTACCCTGGTTAATACAGTCAGGCACCCCAACCCCTCGATACGCGCTGCCTGTCAGGTAGATTCCGGGCAGGTCAGACTCTATGAGGCTGAATATTTTATCGACCCGCTCCAGGTGCCCCAGATCATACTGCGGATTAGCTTTTATCCAGCGGTAGATGCGGGTCAACACGGGTTCAGCCTGAATTCCCAGCAGGGCGTCCAGTTCCTGGCGGGTAACCTGGATGATTTCCTCGTCAGAAAGGTCAACCATTTCTTCTTTACCCGGACCACCCAGGAAGCAGCGCATCAAGAGCATGTCAGCTGGCGCGCGGTTGTCGAATTTTATGGATGACCAGGTGCAGGCCGATATTTTGCGCTTTTCCAATCGCGGCGCGACGAAGCCAAACCCGTTTAATTCGCGTTTGAGATCAGCTTTGCGGTAGGCGAGTGAAATGGTCGCGGTGGAAACGTAATGAATGGCGTTGAGCTCCGCGGCAGCCTGCGGCTGCAGCGGTTCAAGCAGAGCAGCCGCCTGATAGGCTGGAATTGCCAGGATGAGCGCGTCTGTTTCGAGGGTGCTTTCATTGCTTAATGTCAGGCGGTAACCGCTGCCAGCCCGTTCGATGCGCTCGACTTTAGAACCCTTATAAATGGTGCAATCGGTAAGTGAGGCTTCCAACGCGGTTGGAAGCTGCCCCAGCCCGCCACGCAGCGACTGGAATATCGAAGCTGGTTTCGCGCCATTCCTGCGGTGCCTGGCGGCGAGTTTGCGCTCCGCCAGCATGCCTTTGGTCAAACTGCCATATCTTTGTTCCAAAGCGCGGAAACGCGGGAAAGTCGCCAGAAGAGACTGGGTCTCAGGGTCTGAGACATGGATGCCGGACAGCAGCGGTTCAGCCAGTTTTTCCAGAGCTTCATTCCCAAGCCGGCGGCGTGTAAATTGGGCTATGGTCTCATCCTGGTTTCCCGCGAACGGGCGGATGAATAGATCCATGCCCATGCGAATTTTTCCAGGCCAGCTGAACAGCGGAGAGGTCACGAATGGCTTGATCCTGGTCGGGATAATCAGCATCACTCCGTCTGGCAGCGGGGTGAGTTTGCCTTTGTTGATTACATAGGTTTTTCGTTTTTCATCATTGGTATCGATCAAGTCTTCTTCGAGGCCAACAGCCGCGGCCAATTCAGCCGCATACGGTTTTTGACGGATGAAACAATCCGGGCCGCCTTCGATCGTAAAGCCGTCAACCTGCTCGGTGAGGATTTTGCCGCCCAGCCGCTCCTCTTCCTCCAACAATGTGACCGCGACGGGCAGACTTTGTTCGCGGGCTTGCCGCTGCACCTCGTAAGCCGCGGCCAATCCGCTGATTCCTCCCCCAATGATGGTGATCTGGCGTACGCGTGGATCCTGGTGGTTGGTTTCAGGCATGTTCGGATTCCTTGAGGATGGTTTGCGATAAGGCTTGTATAAAGAGCGGGTCGGCATTCAATGAGGGAATCCGCTCGAGCTGCAGGCCAACCCCCCGGGCTTGCTGCCTGGCTTCGATATCGATGTCGTA
>JAJZTR010000136.1 GCA_021848775.1 Chloroflexota bacterium
TCAGGCCGATTATTGGAACGGCGGAAAGCCTCAACAACCTTCAAACGGGTCGTAGCTTTTTTGCGTTTTTGTTTGCTTTTTGAGGTCTTGACCTCGTGCCATAAGTCTTCAGCAAGTTTGTCCAGGTCAAGGCGGCGTAAAACATCGTAGAATGCTTCAGCACCCATGTCCGCGCGGAAAACATTTCCCCAGCGTGATTTCAATTCGCGATAGCGGTTTTCAGTCAAGAAGGTAAATGGCCGCAGTTCCTGGAGTTCGTCGCGCTGACGCGAATTGTTATTCTGCGATATGTTGGATTGATCTTCCAACTGGTTGCGCAGGCCTTCCATTTCCATGTCAGCCTGAGCGCGAATTTCCTCGACCTGCATCTTGATCTGTTCGAGTTCGCGGGTAAGTTGATCTTTGAACTCACTTTCCAATTCATCCAGGCGTTCTTTCACAACCTTTTGGACTTTGGAAATTTGCTGGGTCGATATTGACTCGCCAGCAGCCACAATTTCCACCTTCGCAGACTCAAACATTATGGCTTTGCGCGAGGAAGAACCCACTTTTTCCTGCAGCTGGCGTTCCAGCGATTGACCTTCCTGGATAACAGGCTCTAATTTGAGTGCGATCTGCTCATCCCGGCGGGCTTCCATGTCCTGCTTGCGCTGGGTTAACTCGCCGATTTTACGATCGCGCGCCTGTTTGACCTCCAGGATGCGAGCGTTAATCTGCTGAGCTTGCTCCCGTTCAGACAGGTTGATCTCGTCTTCCAGACGTCTGAGGGCTTTTTGCCGAGCATCTTCATCCACGTAAGTGACGATATATTGCGCGAAATAAAGCACCCGGTCCAGGTTGCGTCGCGAGATATCAAGCAACAGGCCTAAATAAGACGGTACCCGGCGTGTGTACCAGATATGGGCAACGGGGGTAGCCAGATCGATATGCCCCATGCGTTCCCGGCGCACTGAAGAACGGGTCACTTCAACACCGCATTTGTCGCAGGTGATGCCTTTATAGCGGGGGTTTTTATATTTTCCGCAATAACATTGATAATCTCGGGTCGGTCCAAAAATGGCCTCATCAAAAAGACCATCTTTTTCCGGCCGTAAACGCCGGTAGTTAATCGTTTCAGGTTTTAAAACTTCGCCATACGACCAGGAACGAATCGTATCTGGCGAGGCAAGGCTGATGCGTAGTGCAACCAAACTTTTTGTTTCCACTAATATGCCTCCTCAGACTTGAACCCTGGGGGGTTAAATTAGAACGCACGCGGAGGCTATTTCTCCACGTGAACTACGAATTAGAAGGCTCCCAGGACACACATGCAAACTTGAATTATATCACAAGTTTATAAATCATCAAGTATTTTCGTGACAGATATCAGGTAAATCGAAAAATAATAGATTCCTAATCCCTAATACTCCAGGAAGTGTTTACCAATCAGGATTATATCATATCCTGATTTTAGCCTTTGCCAATCACAGCTTTATTGACCGCGGCTGGTTGTTGCAAAGGAATTTCAATCGAGAAAACGGAGCCCTTGCCCAGTTGGCTTTCCACCAGCACGCGTCCACCGTGACGCTCCGCAATCGATTTTACAATCGCCAACCCCAGCCCGGTGCCTCGCTGCTCATACGCCTCACGTCTTCCACTACGGTAGAATTTTTCGAACAGACGCGGCAGGTCGAGGGGGGCAATTCCAATACCCGTGTCACGCACCTCGAAAACCAGCCTGTCATTGTTGAGCAGCAGCCCGACAACTACCTCGCCCCCAACTTTTGTGTACTTGATAGCATTATCCACCAGGTTGATAAGCGCTTGTTGAATGAGGGCAATATCAGCCACCATTTCAACCGGTTGGCCTTCCTCTAACGGCTCGAACGCAAGCCTGATCTTCTTCTGGTTAGCCTGTGGGGTCAGTTGGTTGATGACTTGCTCGACCAGTGCTTCGGGCTGCAGTTTGCCAAGCTTTAACTTGATACCTGATTCAATTCGTCCCAGGTCTAACAAATTATTAACCAGCCGGCTCATCTCTTCAACACCATGGACCATCTTGTTCACATAGCTCTTTTGCTGGTCGTTCAACTCACCCACCATCGCCATCATGGTTGTGTACCCGCGCATGAGTGTCAAAGGTGAACGCAGATCGTGGCTGACGGTCGCGACGAAATCGGATTTTATGGAATCCAGTTCTTTGTAATGGGTAACATCACGTAGGACGCACACTTTCCCTACCCGATGGTCCTCGCCCATAACTGGCGCCACGGCAGCGTGATAAATCCTGCCGTTCGGCAACTTCACCTCACGCGTTGTGGTACGCATTTCCATAGGATTGGTGAGCAAAACAGCCAGCTCGGGTGGAGTAATGATTTCCAGGACATTCTTTCCAATGGTTGGCGACGTGAGCAAACCCGGCACCTGCTGCGCGGCCGGATTTATTAAGAGCAGCTGATCTTTATCATCGAAGACCATCACCGGTTCCGGGGTCGATGCAAGGACAGCCTCCAACCGGCGCCGGCCAATTTCAGCATTTGCATAAAGACTGGCGTTGGAGGCTGCAATCGCCGCTTCACCTGCCAGTGTCGTAAGGAAACTAATTTCCTCCTGCGCAAAACGCCTCGGTTTTTGATACCCAATCCACATTGTCCCGTAATAGTTATTTTCGTGATACAAAGCCAGAGCGATGATCGCGGCCGGGTGCAACTGGTGGTTTAGCGAGGAAATCCTGCGTACCCGGGTCGTATTTTGGATGGTAAGGCTGTTTTGCGTGCGCATCAACTCGAAAATCTGATTGTCGAGGTGAGCAAATTGGTCTGCCCCGGGGCCAGCACTAATACTAACCAGTTTGTCACCAGTCATATCCAGGTGCACGCTTTGGACAAGGACCGCCCGGGCAGACACGACATCCTCACCTGCCGCCGCCTCTAAAATTGGTCGAACGGCTTCGTTAATGTCAAGTTTTGCTGCTACCCCCTGACTGACGGTTAGCAGTTTATTCAACTCCTCAAGGCGAGACTTAAGGCTGACACGCATTTGTTCAAAGGATTTTCCAAGGACTCCAATTTCGTCCACACCGCTAACAGGAACCGGCGTCGAAAGCTCACCCTCCGAGATTTGTGTGGCGTGCAATGCTAAATCTTCCAACGATTGGGTTACCTTGCTCAAGGAGAATCTGACCAGAACATACGCAAGCATGGTAAAAAGACCGAGAATCGCCAGCAATGGGACAGCAATCTCCAGGGAAGTTTGCTGGGCGACTTGAGCAGGCATAGTGGAAACAACCGCCCAGGGACGCCCTACTACAGGCTGGTAATAGACCATCTGGCGTGTGCCGGTGGCGGTGACATCTTCGTAAAAGGCGGCACCGCCTGTAGGACTCGAGTAGGTTTCACTGCCAGACAGTGTGGAGAGCTGTTCGGTGTGAAAAAGGATATTTCCTGCCTCATCCAGAATAAATCCCTCACCTCCATCAGCGCTCAGGGAGGTCAAGGCAGTTAACGCCGGCTGAGTAAAGGGATTTACTTTCAAATCCGCCCTTCCCAGCAAAGCGCCAAGTGAATTTCCAGTATCATCCACAATGCCTGCGATGAATGAAATCTGAGGACCACTCCCAGTAAAAGTGGAAGGAACGGTGTAAAGCTGTATCCGGATACCTTTGTTTGCCAGCCCGATTCCCAACTCCTCCTCATCGGTTAAATTGGAGTAGTTAAAACCGGCCTCTGGATACCCACCGACCACATTCCCCTCTGGATCAAACAGGGTCAACTGGTGAAAATACGATACAGCCCGTATGTTCTCTGCCAGTTGATCATCCAATTGATCACCTGGCGTACGGGCTAAATCCGGGTTGGCCATATTGATAATCAGGCTCTGGCCCGCTTCCAAAAAATATGGGACGCTTTCGGCTGCAATACGGGTAGTGTTCCCCAGCCGTTCCTCGATCATTTGCCTTGCTGCGTAACCGGCTACAAGCCAGTCTGCCAGGGTGAGCACGACCACCAGCACCAAAATCATCGGCAGCGATACGGTCAAGAATCGGGTTTCAAGACTCGTTTCAGCGGGTGAAGGCACCAGCTGCGTTGGACGCGGCCATAACGAAACCGCAAACGAATAGACCGCCTGCGCGATTATTGAAGCCACCAGCATTGGAATAATCCGCACCAGAATCTGTAGCCAGTATTGCGCTAAAGCATAATCCAACCGCTCTGCTAGCGATCCTGGAACGCTTAAAAAGGCAATGATAATAAATATCGGGATATACGCCAGTAAAACCAAAACCATCGCAGCAATCGGATAGCGAAGGATGCGGTAAAAAAGCGTACGATAATTTTGGCGGACCGCCGCTCCGAATACCAATGCAATCCCAGCCGTCTCCAATGGCGTATACAAGCTGTGGGTAACGAATGCCGCCATCAGAGCGCCGCTGACCAACCCCACCAGACCGGCGCCTGTAGATCCAACCATGCCGCCAACAAGCACCCAGGGAAACGCCGACAAGATAAATATCAGCGGGGCTTTTGCCTCAATCGGCAAATTGGGAATCGGCAATAAGCCATCCGTCGGGTAGTAGAAGTTTAGAATGAACAGGGTGAGCGGGGTTGTTAGAACAAAAAAGAAGGTCAACCCCCAGCGTTGAAGCGGCTTTCCGTTCTTAAACGATCGCCAGTGGACAAACCCCCATAAAACCAACCCTGCCAACAAAAATAACCCAATCCAGCTGCTTACCTGAAAAGGTAAATCGACGTACGGCTGCGTGGTTAATGGGTTAAATTCAATCAGCATTGGAAATTACCATGACCCGCGATATTAAAATTATAGCATCCCGCCCAAATGCAGCATCGGTTTTAAGATTGAAAATACCCGACAACCTGTTGGAATACTCCAAGATTTACCGATTTCATGGGGACTTTTCCTCAACCAGGCTAATTAGAGATGATTTCCCGCTTATACGGTCTGATTATCTCTGCACGAGTTTCATTGCTTGCTCAAGCACTTCAGTGATGGATAATCCATCCGTCTCAAGGATAACCGCATCTTCAGCAGGTCGCATGGGTGCCAGTTTACGACCGGAGTCATAAGCGTCCCTTCGGCGCAAAGCGTCAAGAATGCGCTCAAATTCGACCGCTTCACCCCGCAGAATAACCTCGCGGTAGCGCCTTTTAGCCCGTTCTTCCACCGATGCCACCAGGTAAATCTTTAACTCCGCTTCCGGGAAAACCACCGTACCAATATCCCGACCGACCATCACCACCCCGCCGCGCTGGCCGATCCTCCGCTGTTGTACCGTCATCGCCTTTCTTACCCGACGATATGCCGAGACTTCTGACACATTTGCATCCACTTCTGGACGGCGTATTTCCCAGGTGATGTCCACGCCATCCAGCAATACATCCGCTTTGCGTCCATCTTTAATGGTAGGCGTCCGCAGGTCGATTTCCACGAGTTCGGAAAGGGTCGAAACAGCGTTCTCATCATCAACCCGGCCTAATTTACAAATAGCTGCCCAGGTGACTGCTCGATACATGATGCCCGTGTCAAAATATAAGTAGCCGAGACGCTGTGCCAGACGTTCGCCGAGGGTTGATTTTCCAGAGGCGGCGGGGCCATCGATCGCGATGATACTCGGTTTTGCCATTTAATAATTCCAATCTATAAATGAAGTCGACCTTAGGGATTGAACCCTTCTGCATCCAGGAAGAGATCCGCACGTGCCCATAATACCACCGTCGATTTCTCCAATGGCACCGATTTGAATGCGGTCCATTGCAGCCAATCCTCGAAAGTCATGTCCTGCCAGACAGGTTTCACCCGTAGAACAAAATCCTGACCGCGGTAAGTGTCAGCGAGACCGGGCGTTGGTTTATCAGTGGTGATAATCACAGCCGGAGAGGAGGATGGCGCGGACGAAGTGACAAATTTTACCTGTTGGTAATCCCGCAGTACCCAGCGCAACCCTGCCGAATCGATGTCTTCGACTACCAGTTCGAGCTGGCCTGGTTCCCGCGTTTTCCATGTCGACAAATCCGAAAGCGTCGTTTCGAGCAAATCGACTTCATCCAGCATCGGGCTCTTATACCAAATTTGACCTTCCGGATGAGCTCCCAGACCGGTGCTGCTCCATGCCGCAGACACGACCCAGAGCATCAAAGCAGCCAGCAGTCCCCATAACACTCCCTGACCGGCGGTCTCTTCAGACCACCAGGAGCGGATGGCGAAAATACCGCCCAGGATTAACAGGAATGGGATCAGAGTTGCTGCCACCCGCACCAGGGTGGGAGTTTCCTGGCTAACAGCGTAGAAGAAAGCGATATAACTCAACCAGGCAAACACCAGCAGAACAAAAACAATGATGCCCTGACCGATAGCTACCCATCCATGCTCGACTTCAGGGTTAACCAGGCTAGATATTTGCCGGGCAGCCAGAGCCAGCATGGGTAAAGCGGACCAACCCAAAATCGTCATGTCTCGAGCCGGGTAAATGAAGGCCAGAACCAGAGAGACCAGCCACCAGGTAAATAAAAATATATCGAGGGCATCTTTTTTGCTGAACGCCCGAACCGCTCCAATCCCGGCGAAGAAGAAGCCCAGCGGCTGTGAAAGAACAAGACCTAAAGCCATCAGGCCAATCGAGGTTTGCCCTTCTCTCCCCCAACCCGAAAAATAATCAATTGCTCCATTCACCGCGGTATTTAGCCCGTTGGGCATGGTTAAAAGCAGGGTACCAACAATTACCAGCGTTCCAAAAAACCAAAAAACGAATTGCTTCCACCGTATTTCTGCGAATAAATTCTGGGTGGACTGGCTATAATCTTCCTGGTCCGATGGCTTCGGACGAAAAACGAAGTTAAAAATCAGGGCTGCAGCGCCTAAACCGATCGCCCCTTGCCAGAATGATGGTCCGCCCAGAATTGCGAGCGCTGTAAAAACGCCCAGCAACGCAGATTTGGTGTTCAACAGCGCAGCCAGTGCCAGCACCGTGAGTAACGCGGCCCAGCTCATGCCGAATGCCTGGCGCGAAACCGCCGCCCAGCTTGCATCCAGCGCCAGCCCAAAACATAGCAGGATTGCCGCCCGTTCACCTAATTGTTTGCGAAATAACCAGGGTGACAGTGCCAGCACAGTACCACTCAATGCCGGGAGTAGACGAGCACCAAAATTACCAGCCCCAAATAAGAAAAACCAGATGGAAGTAAACCCCACATAACCAGCTTCACTGCTGCCAGCATTTTCACCTCCACCGGCCAAATTCAA
>JAJZTR010000137.1 GCA_021848775.1 Chloroflexota bacterium
CGATAACACGCTGGTTGCTTCGCTGGGTGCGGTGACGACTGGCACCTGGTACGCTGTGGATATAACCTCTTTGATCACAACCGATGGGACGTACTCGCTGCGGGTGAGCAGCACCTCCAGTAATGGCGCAGACTATGTGTCGAAGGAAGGCGCCAACCCACTGGTGCTGGAGGTGGTGGTAGCCGATAGCGCCACTGCCACGCCGGGACTAACTGCCACAGCCACGGCTAACAACACTGCAACGGCAACGCCGACCCATACGGGCCTCCCGACCAACACCGTTACCTCTTCAACCACTCCGACGTCAACTTTCACCTCTACCCCGACCGTTTCTCCGACATCCACATTCACCTCCACCCCCACGGCCACCGCCACCCCGCAGGTTATGAGTATCACCTACACTTATGACGGGGATGGGAATTTAGTGAAGTCGGTTATGGGGGATGTGACTACCTACTACGTTGGAAAGCACTACGAGAAGAAGGTACAGGGTAGCCAGCAGAACGAGCGCAAGTATTATTTTGCCGGGGCTAACCGCATTGCCATGCGCGAAAACGGCACTCTCACCTGGCTCATTTCCGATCACCTGGGTTCTACCACCGTCACCGCGGACGCCAATGGCAATTTGCTTAGTTCCCTGCGCTATACTGCCTTTGGCGAAGTGCGGGCAGCCGGTGGGACGACATCGACAAATTACCGCTACACCGGACAGAGAAATGAAGCTGAGATTGGGTTGTACTTTTACAATGCAAGATGGTACGACCCTTATCTTAACCACTGGACTCAGCCTGACACAATTGTACCTGATCCTTACAATCCACAGGATTGGAACAGGTACAGCTACACGCGAAATAATCCAGTTAATTACACCGATCCGAGTGGGCATTTCATTGAGTTTCCACAGGTAATAGACTTTTCAAATTTCTCCATCCCCTTTAACAACGGCTGGGACTTGCTTGGAACAGCAATAAGTTTTGTAGTGAGCCCTGTGCTACCAGTCCATTTCGAAAGTTATGGGCTTGGTCGAGGCGCAATTGTAGGTAACACCCAGGCCCAGATGGCAGAAAGAGGGATGATGCTATTTGGGATTCCTGGCGTTATTAGCGGTATTATGCCCGCTAGCCCAGTGCCTGTAACGAGCAAGCCAGCGCCTGTTTCAAGAACCCCAAATGAAATCGGAGCTTGGGGGGAACAACAAGTTGGCAAGAATTTACCGGTCAAAATTCAACAGAATCGAATTACAGATCCAATCACTGGTCAAACGCGCATATACGATGGTAGTTTTATTACCAACCAAGGAGCCTATGTCGAAGTTAAAACTTCCACTCAACCAATTATCTATGCATCAAAATCAATAAAAAACCAGATAGCCTTTGATACCAGCTTTGGATCAAATTCAGGTACAATGCCAACCTGGATATTTGTAAACGGACGACCAAGCCGACCACTGATTAATTTATTACAGCAGAACAACATTCCGTGGCAACAATTGCATGTTCCACAATAATCAAAGGAGGTGGACATGGGGACGGCGACAAAGAGTGTGTTCGAATTTGCAAGAGAAAACCATCCTTTAGGCAAAAGTATTCTGGAAGAGGAAGCGCCTCAACTAGCAACTAGTCTGCGGCGGCGTTTGGCAATATCAGCCGCCGAACTGGATTTTTCTCCTGAGAGCTTAAAATTGCTGGAAGAAAAACTATTGGAGTGGTCTCGGAAAAACGACATCAATAACTTTGCAGACACCGAGATTGTACAACTGGTCAGGGAGATTGCTGCTTACGTTGGTAAGATCCTGGTGTTGCATGCTAAAGGGGATTGGCAGCCAACTGGGACATTATGGGGTACCCAGATCATTTTTGAAGGAAAAATCAAGGTTGTGAAAGAGGGTCGTACACGAGTAGTCCCCTCAGTAGTGTTTAGTCTCGGCAACATCGGTGCAACGGCTGTAGACATGCTCAAACTTGATAAAAAGCCCCTTTTGTATAGAGATTACCTGAGCGCAAGAAAAAAGACAGTCAAAGAACAGTTGGGTTATAAAGGGGAATGACTCTCTTAAATGTCTCAATAGAATACCTGCCAGAATAAGTGCCTGTGGAGGGGTAGAAAAAATGGATGATTTGAAGCCCGCGAATGAAGAAGAAAGACAAAGGCGAATTGCCAAAAACGCCGTTGATGCGAAACCCGTTGAGGACGAATTGATTTCCGCAGGGTTTGATATCAGGTGGATTTCCGACCTATTTAACAAACGTCTGGATTATCGAAATGCTATTCCCATATTAATAAGGTGGCTTCCGATTGTCGAAAACCAAGATGTGAAGGAGGAAATAGTAAGAGCGTTATCAGTCCCATGGGCAAGAGGAACTGAAGCGCCAGGTTTATTGGTGAATGAGTTTCGTAAGCGCGATCACAACTCAGGGCTACGATGGGCGATCGGAAACGCACTTTCGGTGGTGGCGGATGACTATCAATGTAACGACATTCTCGAACTGATCCAGGATAAAGGGTATAACTCAGCACGTGAGATGCTCGTTATTGCGTTGGGAAATATGAACAAATCAAACGTCGAGCCATTCCTCATGAATCTTCTAGATGATGAGGATCTTGTTGGTTTTGCAATAATTGCGTTAAGAAAGATAAAGTCCGAAAAAGCTCTTCCACACCTGGAAAAACTCCAAAACCATCCTCGAACCTGGGTAAGAAACGAGGCCAAAAAAGCGGTGAAGAGGTTGCTGAAGGGGTAGTTTTGGGCAGATTGAGGGCAGACGATCGGAGGCAATCAAAACGTAATTGACTCGCCACCACCAACGCTATCGACATTGATTAAGGTTATGCTTCACCTACCCACCCCCGAGAGGCAGAGCTTGGCCTGATGTCAGGCGGCGTGGAGACCCTGGAAGCCGCCTATTACTGGTACGACGGCGACGGTCGCGGTCTATACACCCCCGAACCGCGCAGCGGCGAGAGGGGGAACATGGTCAAGTCGGTATTGAATGAGGTCGTTACCTATTATGTTGGCGCGCACTACGAAAAGAAGGTGCAAAGCAGCCAGAAAAACGAGCGCAAGTATTATTTTGCCGATACCAGCCGCATTGCCATGCTTGCCCCACAGGGGTGCTCCGCTTCGCCTCGCAAGAACGGCATACTTACCTGGCTCTTGAGCGACCACCTGGGTTCTACCAGCGTGACGGTGGATGCCAGCGGCAACCTGGTCAGTTCTTTACGCTACACGGCTTTTGGCGAAGTGCGGGCAGCCAGCGGCACGACCTCAACCGACTACCGCTACACCGGTCAGCGCAGTGATGCGGAAATTGGGTTGTACTACTACGTGGCCAGATTCTACGACCCGGCACTGGGACGGTTCATTCAGGCGGATACGGTGGTGCCGGGAGTTGGAAATCCGGTGGCTTGGGACCGGTATGCTTATTCAGGTAACAACCCCATTAATTATAACGATCCAACGGGGCATGCTTTCAAGCTGGATGATGATAGTAGTTCACGCGAATGCCCTGTGAATACCTGTTACATAACATTGATTGGATCAACCCCTGGACTGCCATACATGCCGGTATCCCCAGTCACCTATGGGCAGAGTGTTAATAATTCCTCCAGCGGAGGGGGTTCCATAGATGCTGGAACAAATACCTTACCGGATGTGACCAACAATGGATTTACCGTCAGACAACCCACTTATAAAGAACCGTCAGCAGTGGTGGATTCTCTAGGTTTAGTGAATGACATATTACTGTATTTCCGAAATCGCGCTGTCGAAAAGGAAAAGAGCAAAATAAATGTTTTTGCCTTTTACAAGGTTGGCGAGGATGGATATAGCATTCAGTCGCTGGATATTCAGAATCCCACGGGGGCGGATGTATCAGTAATGAGCATTGTTTTCTCATCAGGTCAGGGTAGTTATGAACCCCAACCAGGCCCAAGAATTCAACCAGTTAATGGTTACTATGGTTTTCCACCAGTTGCGAGGGCTGGCAACACAACTACGGTATCCATCGTCCCATCAGGTGTAGCCAGTAATCCAACGAACACCTTCGCAAATAATCAGTCTGTAACGATATTGATTTCTTTGCTGGAAACCCAGCTGGGGTTTCCATACAAGCTGATTCGTGGTGGAATTAATTGATGATGGAGAAAATCTCATGAGATTTAAACCCGCTTTCCTGTTAATTAATGTATGTTTACTCATAATTTCGGCCTGTACTTTAACAACGAAAAAGGAAGGCAACTTTATGCCTGGGTTTAATCTACCCGAAAGGTCTTTTAACTCAAAAATAGTTTTAGGGAATTTTCCTGGAGAGCCAATTGGTTATAAAGCAGGAGATTCTCTAGCTTTTACGATCACTAACCGATCTTCACAAGTAATAACTTTCAGCCACGATTTTGACGTGAAGATATTTAAGAAAACATCGGCAGAATGGGAATTGATAATAAATAAAGTGGAGTATTCCGAAGGCGACCGTTATTTACCACCAAAAGCCATCGAACCAACCGGTTTGGTGCTTTCTGTAATCCCCGATGTTGGAGAAATTAGGGATTCCACGACTGTCCGAATCGTCATCGTTGGTCAAATAGAAGAGAAAGCCGAACAAGTAGGTGCATATATTGATGTTAAATTCATACCTTAGGTGAAGGAATGGTACATATCCTGCGATGATGTATGATGGTTAATACAAATAGGACAGCAAAACTGGTGAATTTGGTTCTGCGGGACGTAATCACCTATTACAATGGCAAGCATTACGAAAAGACGGTGCGCGGCAGCCAGCAAAACGAGCGCAAGTATTATTTTGCCGGCGCAAACCGCATTGCTATGCGTGAAAATGGCGTACTCACCTGGCTGCTCAGCGACCACCTGGGTTCCACCACCGTCACCGCGAACGCAAATGGCAATTTGCTTAGTTCCCTGCGCTACACTGCTTTTGGCGAGGTGCGAGCGGCCGGTGGGACGACCGCAACCGACTACCGCTACACCGGTCAACGCGAGGAAGCCGAGCTTGGGTTGTACTTTTACAATGCAAGATGGTGCGATCGGCGCTGGGGCGTTTCATCAGCGCGGGTACGATCATCCCGAATCCATTTACCCCAATTTCTTATGATGGTATGTATACGTCAATTCAAATCCGATCAACTTCAGTTCGAGCAGGCTGACGATCCACGTCTGTTGGATTTCATCCAAAGATATGAGCAAACCCGCAGGATCCAGAACCGGGCGCGCTATGTACCGGCGGCGTGGGTGAACCAAGTTAGGAGATTAGCATGGTTGACGGACAACTACGTATTCAGCAAGCTGCGCCCAGCCCCGGAGCCTCTTCATTGGACTGTCCCTTTTGCCATGGGCTATGATCTTATTTTGATCGCAATCCTGTGCTATTACACCGTGAAGTTGTTGGAGGTATAACAGCAATGGGTCAAACTGAACTCTCCGCAGGCGCGAAGCACCGACGCGCCCTCCTGGTGACTTTTGGTCTCACCTTTACTTACTTTATCGTCGAGGTGGTGGGAGGCGTGCTGACCAACAGTCTGGCGCTTTTAGCGGATGCAGCACACATGCTCACCGACGTTGGTGGACTGGGCCTGGCGCTCTTCGCTACCTGGATTTCACGGCGCCCGGCCACCCCGACAAAGACGTACGGCTATTACCGCGTCGAAATCCTCGCTGCGCTTACCAATGCGGTGGTGCTCTTTCTGCTGTCGTTCTACATCCTGTACGAGGCGTACCGCCGCTTCCAAGATCCGCCCGAGGTGCAAAGTTTGCCGATGCTGGCTGTCGCGATTGTGGGCCTGGCAGTCAATTTGGTTGGGATTTACAACCTGCGGCGTGGTTCCAAAGAGAGCTTAAATGTACAGGGCGCATTCCTGGAAGTCGTCAGCGACACGCTTGGCTCGATAGGCGTTATCCTTGCCAGTCTGATCATGTTCTTCACGGGCTGGTATTACGCCGATCCGATTTTCAGCGTGCTGATCGGTCTGTTTATCTTGCCGCGAACGTGGGGTTTGATGAAGCAGGCGGTCAATATATTATTGGAAGGTACACCTGCTCACATTAATCTACGAGCCGTCCAAGAAGCGATTCGCGTCACACCAGGCGTAGCAGACGTACACGACTTGCATGTGTGGACAATTACATCAGGTATGGTGGCGCTAAGTACGCATGTAGTCCTGGCAGATGGAATGTCATTGAAGGAAGGTCAGAAAGTTCTGGAATTGTTGGAATCACAGTTGAAGGATAGATTTGGCATTGATCATACGACAATTCAGATCGAGGTAACAGACCGTGCAGTGGAGAAAAGGAAGTATTGAAAATAGAAATATCCACAACGCCTATCCGACGAAAATGCAAAGTCAGGAGAAGGGAATGCACTTGAGCCCGCCCTTCAGGCTTTAATACTTTTATCACCTACGCCGCAGCGCAAACCTACTCAGCGACGAGCGTTGGTGGTTTGTTATCTTTCTTCCGCCTTTTGTGTTTCAGCTCACATCTGCCTATCTTGGCAACCTGAGCGGACATACGCTTCAGAAGGGATAATTTATGAATTTGGATGGCAAAATGAATACGATACCGACTTCAGATGAAACCATTACTTTCAAGCGAACCCATTTTTATTCAGTATTTGTGGTCCTTGCTTTTGCTGTTGGAATCCTTTTAGGCTATGTTATTTGGGGAAGCTCATCCGGCAAAGCACAAAATGCCGTGGAGGCTTAGGTACCTCAACAGAGCCCGATTGCCCAATCCCCTGTGGTGACTCAAGCACCACAAGTTACCCGCTATGATGTCCCGGCGGACGGATTTCCAAGCATTGGACCAGAGAATGCTCCCATCGTGATCGTTGAGTTCAGTGACTTTCAATGCCCATTCTGTAAACGATTCTTTGATGAAACATATCAGCAATTGCTAACAGCTTATCCTGATAAAATCCGTTTCGTCTTTCGCCACTTACCATTAACTTTAATTCATCCAGAGGCGTTCCCTTCTGAAGAAGCCTCTATGTGTTCGAATGACCAAAACTCGTTTTGGGAGTTCCACGACAAAGTCTTTGAGAATCAAGACCAATTGGGGCGTGAACTGTATATGCAAATACCAAACGACCTTAACCTAGTGGTCAGTCAGGCTGAAATGGATGGATAAAGCTGCTTCAATTTGACGCGCGCATCCGCAGTCCGGAATTGCCAATGAATGATCGCATGGATATTGTTTCTCTCATCCATAATG
>JAJZTR010000138.1 GCA_021848775.1 Chloroflexota bacterium
CCTTATGTATTTTCAACAACCAATCCTGCGAATCACCGGGTCTCTGTGTGCAGTTTAGTGGATGAAGGCAGCCAGCGGTCATGGTTATAATGGTGGCGGCCACGAAACAACAGGTATTACGATGTAAATGGTATTGAGGGGGAAAAAGTGAAACAGGATAGCGCTATGCACATTAAACTTACATTAGTAAATATAGCATGGATTACTCATATTGCAAGTTGTATCAAAGCCCATTTTTTATTAACAAACCTCATTTTTGATTTATTTCCCGAATCGAGAAATATCAACGGGTAATGGCTGGGATCAGGACCGTATAAATCGCTTGGTAAGCAGTATGAGCATTTTGGGCCTGACCATTAATATTGCCACCAAAAACATGGATACGGGTATCCAGTGCTATGAGCGACAGACGATCCCCTAATGGCGCCCTGGAGGTTTCAACCTCTTCCCAAACATCTTTGGTTTCATCATATTTAATAAGCGGCAGAGAATCATTTTTATTGTCATCTTTACCCCCGGCAAGATATAGACCCCCCGCAAGAGAAACCATATTTCCCCCCTCACGTTTATCAGGAAGGTTCGCCCTGCTTTCCCATGTATTTTCAGCGTTCTCCAACCGGTTTGGATAATATACCTGGGCCTGATCAAACACACCTTGAGCGTTTTTCCCTCCAACCAGATAAATTTTTGATCCAAGAACGGCAGCCGAACCGAATGCAGCCGGAGCTTTCATTTCAGAACGTTTGGTCCAAACATCCAGATTCGGATCATACATATAAACGAAGGCTGAATAGTTGGTTCCATCCCACCCACCAAAAAGGAACAACCTGCCCTCAAACGGAGCCAGAGCGTACCCGCCTAGTGCAACTGGCATGGATGAGCCCTTGCCCCAGCTGTCAGTGCGAGGGTCATAAATCTCCAAAACATCCGTTGCCTGGTTTGGTCCAACGAAGCCGCCTGGCACATAAATCTTCTCACCAAGTAACGCCGCGCTCGCATTGGTGACCGCCGTCGGTTTGGTAGACCTTTGCTCCCACACATCACCCCTGACATCATAGGCTAATACCGAGTTGGAAATGATCCCATTTTTTTCACCGCCGATCAGATACGCAATCCCCTCATAGGCTGTCCCTGCCATACCAGATCTGCCTTCCGGCATGGTTTTTAGCACAATCCAACGCGATTCCGGGGTTGGAAGCGCTGTGTTAGTTTGCATTTCAGAAGGATTTGCCAGTTTTATCCACAAGAATATGAGCACTATGATGGTGATCAATGCAATTCCGATGGGTAAATACCGCCTCCACCAGCTTTTTGCAGGCATAAAAAGCTCTTCAATAGAATGGGGCAGAGGTTGTTGGCTTTCCAGTTCCAACTGAATCGATGAATCGGGTTTTATCAGCCCAATTCGAATAGCGTGTAATGTCGCCTCAGTGCGTGAAACCACATTAATTTTTGAAAAAATATTCCTCATATGGACTTTTACAGTGTTTGGACTAATAACCAGCCGAGTAGCTATCTCTTTATTGCTTGCCCCGGTTGCCACAAGTTTTAATATTTCTAATTCACGTTCGCTCAGACCGTTATCTTCAAACATTGACACCCTGCAGATTCATTGGTCGGCCCCCCCTGCATGTTTTTTGGATGATGATTCTCCTGGTATTTAAACGCAAGTAAGCAAATTATATACCAATCAAAGTCCTTCCATTGATCCGGCAGAGAGCCTGATATGGAAATTCGCAATGATTTATCAGCCCACAGATTCTCCACACCCCAAAAGTTGTTAAAGCATTGCAGTTTCTCCCACACCAGCACTTTTCTTAATATTTAAGAACTCTGTTACTTGCGAATCATTATTGATATATATAAACTTAAAGTACCTAGGGGCTCAATCACACCCATTTCTCCCATACAATTTCGTGCTTCAATAATGACATCAGAAAATTTTTTTCAAATTGAGCTGGATGTTTCTACTCAACGTGTGGTGGAAATTTTCACAAACTGGGTTCCGAGTCAAGGAGGTGATGCAAAAATCTGAAACATTAGCAGGTATGGTGTTTAAATTCAGCATTTAAATCCTGTATTTTGAGCAAGGAGGAGCAAATGAAGTATGCAAAACTATTCCTAATCACCTTTTTGGTGATTTTACTGGCTGCACAGTGCGCCCCGGCTGCTGAAACACCCGCACCCGAAACTGGTGAGACTGGGTTGCCGTTATTCTATGGTGCATATGCCACCCCTATCGAAGAGCCCTGGGATGGTGTAATCCATACCGCGCTGCAAAAAGCCGCTGATGAAGGCAAAATCCGATACGAATACACGGATGATATCGGCTATTCAGGAGACATGGAACGCGTTCTTCGCGAAATTGCTGAAAATCAAAAACCTGCCGCTATAATCGGCGATGCCTTTGGCAATGAAGAAGCTGTCCGCCGGGTTGCAGCGGAGTATCCAGAGATTGCGTTTGCATTCGGTTCCGGTCTTGGCCCAGCTGAGCCTAACATGGCCGTCTTCGACAACTGGATCCATGAGCCTGGTTACCTTTGCGGCATGATCGCCGGTGGAATGACCGAATCAGGTGTTATTGGCGTTGTTGGCGGTTACCCGGTTCCCGAAGTCAATCGTATCGTCAATGCTTTCATTGATGGTGCAAAGGCTGTGAACCCGGACGCTAAAGTGATCGTCACCTTCATTAACAGCTGGTACGATCCGCCTACGGCAAAAGAAGCCGCGTTAGCCCAAATTGATGCCGGCGCTGACATTCTCTTTGCTGAACGCTTTGGCGTTATCGAAGCTGCCGTGGAAAAAGGGTTGTATTCCTTTGGAAACATGAGCGACCAATACGAATTAGGCCCTGATTCTGTTCTCACTGGACCAGTCTGGAACATGACCCCGACCATCGAATACATCATTACTCAGGTTAACGCTGGAACCTTCACAGGCATGGACCTGAAAGATTTCTCGATGGTAAGTAAAGGTGGTGCATACCTGGCTGATTTCCATGGAATGGATGCCAAGATTCCGGCAGAAGTACTGGACCAAGTTAAAACCCGAGAACAAGAGATCAAAGATGGTCTCTTCCGGGTGGACATTAAAGAAGAACCCCCAGTATCTGATTAATTTTATACGCCGTTGTTCCAATGGTTTTGAGCAGGCGGCTTCCGGGGCAACCCATACCTTACTTATCGCTTTCTCTCCCCTGAATACTCAGGGGAGAGAAACCCCTGGAGTAAATAATGTACATTGCAGAAATGCTTGGAATCACCAAAACATTTGGTGATCTGGTCGCCAATGACAGAGTGGATTTCCAACTCCGTAAGGGTGAAATCCACGCACTACTTGGCGAAAACGGTGCTGGCAAGACTACTTTAATGCGTATTCTCTACGGACTGTATCATCAGGATACCGGTACGATAAAAATTGAGGAAAAACCCGTTGATATTCGTTCTCCCAAAGACGCGATTGCCAACGGTATTGGCATGGTAACCCAACACTTTGCGCTGGTACCACCACTGAGTGTAGCAGAGAATGTGGTTCTGGGTTACACCGATAGCTTTGTGCTCAATCGGGCTGCAATTGAGGAAAAAGTTGGTGATGCGGCCAAACGTTTCGGAATTCATATCGACCCCAAATCCTTGGTGCGGCATCTCGCTGTTGGGCAACGCCAACGGGTGGAAATATTAAAAGCACTTTACCGGAATGCCCGCATCCTGATATTAGATGAGCCAACTGCAGTGCTTGTTCCACAGGAAGTGGACGCGCTGTTTGAAACCTTGAATAGGTTGAAAACCGAAGGATTATCCGTCATTTTTATCAGCCACAAGCTGTATGAAGTCACCCAGATCACAGACCGGGTCACAGTTTTGCGGGACGGCAAATTAATAGGAACCGTCAACACAGCCGATGTCAACCAGAGTGCCCTGGCAGCCATGATGGTGGGGCGCGAAACCTTTGGTGTGACCCGCCAAACAGAAACCTTGGGGGAAAACAAGGTTACGCTTCAAATAAACTCCATCTGTGTGAACAACGATCAAGGTTTAAAAGCCTTAACCAATATTTCCCTTGACGTTAACGCGGGTGAAATTCTGGGTATCGCCGGCGTGGGTGGTAATGGACAAAAAGAATTGGCCGAAGCCCTCTGTGGCGTCCGCACCTGCTCCAGTGGCAGCATTCACCTTATGGGCGAGGAACTCCTGGGGAGAACGCCCGCTCAATTCACCCAGGCAGGAATGGGACGAATTCCGGAAGACCGCCATGAGGGGATGGTCGCCGACCTGACTGTGACCGAGAATCTGGCTCTGGAACACCTTAATGAATATACAAAAAACGGCGTTCTCAACCATAAGGCCATCCGCTCACAAGCCGAAAAATTAATCGACCAGTTCCAGATCAAAGCCCAGCCAAATGATTCTGTACGCACCCTCTCCGGCGGAAATATGCAAAAGGTTTTATTGGCGCGTGTCCTGTCACGTAATCCAAAAGCCTTGATTGTTCCCCAGCCCACGCGTGGTTTGGATGTTGGCGCTACCGAATATGTGCGGCAGCAATTGCTTGAACAACGGAATCGCGGGGCAGCTGTGCTGCTCATTTCCGAGGATTTGGATGAAATTCTTGCCCTGTCGGACCGAATTGCGGTTATTTACGAAGGCGAGATTGTCGGGATCATGGCCGCGGATGAGGCTACGCCTGAAAGGTTGGGTTTATTAATGTCAGGTGCGGTGAAGGAGCATTAACGGCATGGGAGAATCAAAACCAAAACTCCGTTTTGTCAAAACTGATAATCCGCCAATCTGGGTGAAACCTTTAATCCCCGTTTTGGCATTGATCGTCACATTTATCATCACCTCAGGTTTGGTCATATGGGCACGCGCCAATCCCTTCGAGACCTATTACCATTTCCTGATCGCCCCGCTTACGACCAAAGTATCCGCCCTGGAAATATTGGTCAAAGCCACTCCTCTGATGCTGACTGGCGTGGCGGTTACCTTTGCTTTCACGGCCGGTTATTACAATATTGGCGCAGAAGGACAGTTGTTCGCCGGTGCAATTGCCGCGGCGGGCCTTGGCATGGCCATGAAAGACATCCCCGCCATCATAACCATCCCAACCATAATCGTTGGCGGATTTGCAGCGGGAATGGCCTGGGCACTCATCCCGGCATTGCTCAAAGTCAAAATGGCGGTGGATGAAGTCGTAACCACGCTGCTGCTCAACTCGGTGATGGTTTATATCGTAAGCGCACTGCTTAACGGGCCTTGGCGCGACCCGGTCTCCGGTTGGCCGCAGTCGCCAGAAATCGGCGCAACGGCTATTTTCTTCAAATTAATTCCACGCTCGCGGTTGAATTTTGGTTTCATTATCGGACTGATCGCCATCGGTGCTTTATGGTTCATTTTAACGCGGACATCCTTTGGCTTAAAAATGCGGGCTGTCGGGTTAGGCAAATCTGCAGCACGCTTTGCCGGCATCAATGTGGGCAAGACTACATTGATTGCTGCTCTGGTCAGCGGAGGTATTGCCGGGGTGGCAGGGGTAGCCGAGGTTTGCGGGATCCAATATCACTTAATTGAAGGCCTCTCAGCCAGTTATGGTTACACCGGGATTATCATCGCCACCCTGGGATCATTAAACGCGGTTGGTGTATTAATCGCGTCGATTTTCTTTGGCCTGGTCGATGCTGGCGCGCAAACAGTGAGCCGCGTCCTGGGTGTCCCGGTTTATCTGGGTGAAATCACCCAGGCTACCATGCTGCTGGTTGCTCTGGGCATGTTTTTACTGCAACGTTATCGTTTGCGGAGGATGTGATGGAAATCTTTCTGATCAACTTAATTGGCGCTACTTTACGAGTTTCCACCCCCATCCTGCTGGCAGCTATCGGTGAGACGTATACAGAACGCGCCGGGATTCTGAACCTGGGAATTGAGGGTACAATGTTTATTGGTGCCTTCGTCGGTTTCTTTGTCGCTGACAAAACAGGCTCATTATGGGTGGGTCTATTGGTAGCCATTGTTGTAGGCGTAATTTCTGGATTATTGATGGGCTTTTTGACCGTTACACTAGGGGTCAATCAACACGTTTCCGGCTTAGGTATTACCATGTTGTGCACTGGTTTGTCGCTGTTTGCTTTCCGGTTGAATTATGGCGGGCGGTCAACACCTCCTTCCATCGACTCTTTTTCACAACTGGCGCCGTTCAAAAACATCCCCTGGCTCAACACCCTCACAGAACAGTATTTGCTGACCTATGTGACCTTCCTGGTTATTGTTCCGTTGTCCTGGTGGATCCTATATCGCACCAGTTTTGGGCTCAAGCTGCGGTCTGTGGGTGAAAATCCTGAAGCTGCGGATGCCGCCGGCGTCAATGTATTTGCGATACGGTATGCAGCCTGCGCGATTGGCGGAGGGTTAATGGCAGCAGGGGGCGCATTTTTCTCCCTGGCTCAACTTGGGGCATTCACGCATGGCATCATCGCCGGGCGCGGCTGGGTCGCCATTGCTATCGTCATTTTCGGCAATTGGAACCCGGTACGGGCCATGTGGGGGGCGCTGATTTTTGGGGGGACCACTGCCCTGCAGCTGCGGCTGCAAACCATGGGGCTGCAATTGCCAATCCCCTACGAAACTTTCCTTGCGCTTCCATACATCGTCACAATTATTGCTTTGATCATCGCGGGCCGGAATGCTTCTTACCCGGCTGCGCTATTGAAACCTTACCGGCGAGAGTAAGTATTTACAGTTTCTGCTTGATTGATAAGAATAACGAAGGAGTTCGGCTATGGAATATAAATATGTAGGCAAAAGTTATCTGCGGCCTGATGCTATCAGCAAGGTGACAGGCAAAGCCATCTACCTGGATGACATCCGGCTGCCTGGCATGCTGCATGCAGCCATTTTGCGACCGCAATACGCGCATGCAAAAATCCTGAGCATTGATACCACCGAAGCAGAAAAATGTCAGGGTGTTGTCAAAGTTGTCACCGGAAAAGGGTGTAAATTCCATTATGGTGACAATATCCGCGATCTGGTTCCTATGGCGGACGAGAAAGTAACGTATATTGGCGAACCTGTCGCCGCAGTGGTAGCTGATACACCTAAACATGCCCGTGAAGCACTGGCAAAGATCCATGTAGTCTACGACCCGCTGCCAGTCTATATCGATGCCCGCCAGGCAATGAGCGAGGATGCGGTCGTTATCCACGAAGACCTTGCTGAAATT
>JAJZTR010000004.1 GCA_021848775.1 Chloroflexota bacterium
GGATGGATTGAACCTGGGTGCGCGCCGGTTCACCATCTCGACGGTCGGCCTGGTCCCGGTCATTAAGCGCTTCTCAGAGGAAAAAAGCCAAATAAATCTGGCTATCAGCCTGCACGCGGCCAATGATGAATTACGATCCAGCATGCTGCCGATCAACCGCAAGCATCCCATCGCGGAACTGATGGCTGCCTGCCGCGAGTATGTTGAAAAAACCGGGCGCCGATTAACCTTTGAATGGGCGCTTATTCAGGATGTGAATGATTCAATCGAGACGGCGCGTGCGCTGAGTAAACTGTTAAAGGGGTTAATTTGCCACGTCAATGTTATCCCGCTTAATCCAACACACAAATACACCGGCAAAGGCAGCACCCGGGAGAGAGCAGCGGCTTTTAAGGCTGAACTGGAGAAAGCCGGCATTCCATGCACAATCCGCATGCGCCGGGGCATGGATATTCAGGCTGGCTGTGGTCAACTGGCAACCCGGGCAGAGAATAAAGCCGTAAAACCGGTATGATATAATCTCTGCGCTATGGCTGATATCCTCAACAAATGGAAACAAGCGCTTAATCGCAGCAGTAAAGCCGCCTTCGGACGGCTAGCCACCGTCTTTGGGGCGACCGATATCGACAATTCCACCTGGGAAGACCTGGAAGCGCTGCTCATTCAGGCCGACCTTGGGGTCGGCACGACACAAGAGATTGTGGCTGCACTGAAAAAAAGAGTCGACCGGGAAGGGATCACCAGTGCTCAGGAACTGAGTTCTATCCTGCGTGAAGAACTGTTGTTACGACTGGATCCGCCGCCCAACCTGGAATTTTCGGGGCAAAAACCGGTTGTTATTTTGATTGTGGGAGTGAACGGGTCCGGCAAGACTACCACCATCGCCAAGCTGGGCAAGCAATTCAGCCAGCAGGGGCAAAAAGTTTTGCTGGCTGCGGCTGATACTTACCGTGCAGCGGCAGTTGACCAGCTGCAGGTATGGGCTGACCGCTTATTCCTGCCCATCATCACAGGCCAACCCAACGCCGATCCCGGTGCTGTGGCTTATGACTCGATCCAGGCTGGCATTTCCCGCAAAGTTGACATGGTGCTGATCGACACTGCTGGTCGGCTGCACACCCGCACAAACCTAATGGAAGAATTAAAAAAGGTTCACCGTGTCACCGGCAAAGCTCTGGAAGGGGCACCACACGCAGTATGGCTGGTTTTGGACGCCACCACGGGTCAAAACGCATTACTGCAAGCGCGCGCGTTCAAGGAGGCTGTGAAGGTCACAGGCGTGATCCTGGCCAAACTCGACTCTTCGGCACGCGGCGGCATGGCATTTGCCATTCAAAAAGAGTTGGGCATCCCGATTCTTTATGCTGGATTGGGTGAGACACCTGAGGATTTGGAAAGATTCAATCGCGAATCTTTTGTAGATGGTATATTAAGCTCATAATCAGTGAACAGGTGGAGGAAAAATGCAAGCGATTGTGGAACGTCTGGCGGACGATAAAGCCAGAATCAAAGAATTAATGGTGCATCTTTGACTTCGAAAGACTTAAGACAGAACTAAGCGAACTTCAAAAAATTTCCGAAGAATCCACCTTATGGGAAAACCCCGGGCGGGCTCAGCAAATCATGAAAAAGCAGGCGGATTTGCGCGCAGAAATCGAGTCCTGGGAAAGATTAGAAATAAGAATTAGCGACCTGTTTGAACTGGCCCAATTGGAAGATGAGAGCCTGCTGCCTGAAATCGAACAGGAAGCGGCTGCCATTCAGCATGAACTCGATCAGCGTGAGTTGAGCACCTTGCTCTCTGGTCCTTATGACAGAGGAAATGCCCTGCTCACGATCAACGCCGGGGCTGGAGGAACCGATTCACAGGATTGGGCGGAAATGCTGCAGCGCCTATACCTGCGCTGGGCTGAGCGCCGCGGCTATAGCACCGACATCATCGACCTGACTGAGGGCGAGGAAGCCGGCATCAAGACCATTACCATAGCCATCAGCGGGAAATACGCCTACGGTTACCTCAGAGCCGAAAAGGGGGTCCACCGTCTGGTGCGCCTTTCTCCGTTCGATTCAGCCCACCGGCGTCACACCTCTTTCGCGCAGGTGGAAGTTCTGCCCGAGATCGAAGATGACACTGAAATCATCATTCCCCCGGACGATGTGCGTATCGACATTTTTAAATCATCAGGCGCGGGCGGTCAAAATGTCCAGAAAAACGCCACAGCCATTCGCCTGACGCACATCCCGACCGGCATGGTGGTAACCTGCCAGAATGAACGCTCACAGATGCAGAATCGCGAAAACGCGTTTCGCGTGCTGCGCAGCCGTTTGGCAGCCATCCGGCAGGAAGAATTGGACAAACAGCTGGGCGAGCTGCGCGGAGAATACCAAAAAACGGAGTGGGGTTCGCAAATCCGGTCCTATGTGCTTCACCCCTACCAAATGGTCAAGGATCACCGCACCGAGTATGAGGTGGGCAACACGCAAGCCGTCCTCGACGGCGAAATTGACGGGTTTATTGAAGCTTACTTACGCTTTCGCAAGTAATTCAATCTGGTTGGTAGGGTGTGCTCAGTCAAGCTTCTTGGCCAGGTCGACCATTGCCGGGTCCAATAGCTTCTTGTTGGCGACCACGACCTCCAATGGTGTTGTGGTGACCTCATTCTTGATCAAACCAACCAGCACACCGTACTCCCCACGTGCCATAGCTTCGGTAGCGCCTGCGCCTAACCGGGATGCCAGAATGCGGTCGCTAGCCTGCGGCGCTCCACCGCGTTGTACATGGCCTAAAATGGTCACACGTAATCCAAAGCCCAAACGTTCGCGGTGCTCCTTGAAATATTCGTCCAGGCGGGTAGCATTGTATTCAGCCCCCTCTGCCACCACAATGATAGCATGAGCTTTGCCCCGTTCATAAGCATCTGTCAATGTCTTGGCGAGTTTTTCCGGGTCGGTCTCGATTTCCGGGAGCACAACTTCCTCTGCTCCGCCCGCAATAGCCGCCATAAGCGCCAGATATCCGCACTTTCGTCCCATGACTTCGATTAAGAAAGCCCTCTGATGTGAGGATGCTGTAATCTTTAACCGGTCGATTGCCTCAAGGGCAATGTTCAACGCGGTATCCACCCCAATTGTGATGTCAGAGCCATAAAGGTCATTGTCAATGGTGGAGGCGATTCCAACAACCGGAAAACCAAGCGCGTGCAGTGCGTGCGCACCCGTCTGTGAACCGTTGCCACCGATAACAACCAGCCCCTCAACATCATTCTGATTCAGATTGCGAATGGCTTTCAATTGACCAGCCCGGGTTTTGAACTCCTCCGACCGGGCGCTGCCCAGGACGGTGCCTCCGCGTTGGATGATCCCTCCTACATCGCGGGCGCCAAGGCGGACGAATCGATCATCGATCAGACCTTCGTAGCCATTTCGGATGCCCATCACCTCCCATCCGTTTCGAATGCCAGTACGCACTACAGCCCGGATTGCTGCATTCATTCCAGGCGCATCACCTCCACTGGTTAAAACGGCTATTTTTTTCATTTTTCCCTCCATCCGAAGGCTTAAAGGTGTACCTGTTTTGGATTTTATCACGCTTTGATTGTGTCGTTTAAGTGGACAATAAGTTTTCTACGAACGAACATACAATTTATCTTGTCCGGATATATGACACTGGGTTAATAACTTGCGGATTAATGACAGTATGCATGACGACCTGTCCTTGTTAAAATATCGATGCACATAGTACCCTTTAGGTTTTATTGAAAATAACTCACCCGTTTCGGGAATTATCCAAAATCAGCCTGGATCACCGGAAGACCGGCAACCCAAACTTACCCACAAGGTTAAATAATGTCAGATCACCGCATCAGGCAACACCCTATCCTTCCCATCCCTGAACGCGCACCGATTGAATTTTATTGGCAGGGAAGAAAATTAGATGCTTTCGAAGGCGAGACGATCGCCGCGGCGTTGTTTGCCAACGGCGAGCACATCTTTGGGCACCACCACAAAGATGGATCACCCCTGGGCATTTTCTGTGCAAATGGTCAATGCTCTCAATGCATGGTATTGGCGGATGGCGTCCCTGTCAAAGGATGCATGGAGCTGGTCAGGAATGGGCAGAGAATCGAACCGGCGGATGGCTTGCCTGAACTCCCGCAAGTAAATCAACCCGTTAGCTTCAAACCCATCCTCGAGCGCAAAGTCAAGGTTTTGATCATCGGGGGTGGTCCAGCCGGGCTTTCAGCTGCCATCGAACTGGGTCAGCGCGGTGTTGAAGTGCTGTTGGTGGACGATAAACATCATCTGGGGGGCAAGCTGGTCCTCCAGACCCACCGTTTCTTCGGCTCGACCAAGGCTGTATATGCCGGGACGCGCGGCATCGACATCGCAACCCGGCTGGAAAACGATCTGCGTAAACATCCATCGGTGGAAGTCTGGCTCAACAGCACTGTGCTGGCAGTCTTCAGCGATAAAAAAGTAGGCATCCTGAAGGATGGACATGAATATTCGGTAATCGAACCGGATGTTCTGCTGGTGGCTTCAGGCGCCCGTGAAAAATTCCTGGCATTCAAAGGCAATACGCTGCCCGGGGTATTTGGGGCGGGTGCTTTCCAGACGCTGGTGAACCGCGACCTGGTGCGTCCTGCCGAGAAATTGTTTATCGTCGGCGGCGGGAATGTCGGGTTGATCGCCGGTTACCACGCTTTGCAGGCAGGTATCCAGGTCGTCGGTCTGGTAGAAGCTTTACCTGAATGCGGCGGTTACAAGGTGCACAAAGATAAACTTGCCCGCATGGGTGTTCCAATTTACACATCTCATACGATACTGAGCGCCAACGGAGAGGGAAAAGTTGAATCGGTTACCATTGCCCAGGTCGACGCTGATTTCAAACCTGTTGCAGGCACCGAGAAATCCTTTGAATGCGACAGCGTGCTCATCGCCGTCGGGCTGGATCCGGTTAACGAGTTTTACCTAAAAGCCAGGCAATACGGCTTGAATTGTTATGTCGGCGGGGATGCAGAAGAAATCGCTGAAGCTTCCGCGGCAATTTTCTCCGGCAAAATCCGTGGAATGGAAATTGCCCGGGCCCTGGGTGTTGAAACGGCTGAGATACCGGTTGAATGGTATTGGACCAGTGAAATTCTAAAATCCAAGCCCGGCGACACCTTTTCCGAGGAGCTGCCTGAGATCGAGGAAGGCGTGGTACCGGTTATCCACTGCACCCAGGAGATCCCCTGCGATCCATGTACAGGACTGTGCTCCCATGGATTGATCTACATCGACACCAAAGACATCCGTCATGTTCCGACATTTTTAGGCAACAGTTATTGCTGCGAGGTGTGCGAGAAGTGCGTGGCGGGCTGTCCGGGTTTGGCGATCACCCTGGTCAACTATCGCGAAAACCCCGATTTGCCGGTGGTGTCCATTCCTTATGAATTCACCCGTCAAACCATTCAGGCTGAAGATCAAGTTATCGTGCTTGACACTGAAGGGAAAGACCTGGGGCGGGTGGAAGTCCTTTCGGTACATGCGGTCAACAAGGATGATAAAACGCTGGTCGTCCAGGTGAATGCTCCTAAAGAAATCGCTCAAAAAATCGCCGGGATTAAGGTTCAGGATGAGGACGTAACACACCCACTGGATCATTACATCGCCCACATCGAAGATGACACGATTGTCTGCCGCTGCGAACATGTCACTGCCGGTGAAATTAGATCGCTGATCCGTGCAGGTTATCGCGATATGAACGAGATCAAAACAGTTTCACGGGCGGGGATGGGCGCTTGCGGTGGAAAGACCTGCGTCAGCTTGATTCTGCGTCTATTCCGCGAGGAGGGCATTACCCGTGAAGAAATCACGGAATATTCAAAACGACCGGTATTTATTGAGGTGCCGCTTGGCATTTTAGCCGGAGCCAATGGACAGGAGAACAACACCAATGACTAATCCTGCCATCCCCCACTACGACATAGTTATCATTGGCGCCGGATCAATTGGCGCGCCGACCGCCTTTTTCCTGTCTCAAGCAGGATATAAAGTCCTGGTGCTCGACCAGGCCCCAAGCGTTGGGCAAACTTCCAACAAACGAGCCATCGGCGGCATCCGTGCCACCCATTCGGATCCGGCGAAAATACAGCTGTGTTTACGCAGCATCGACATCTTCTCCACCTGGAAAGACCGCACCGGTGACGATATCGAATGGTCTGAAGGGGGCTACGTTTTTGTCGCACGCACCCCGCGTGAAGAAAAAATCCTCAAGGATTTGCTGGTCACCCAGAAGTTGTACAGACTTGATATCGACTGGCTGGATAAACCTCAGCTTATGGAATTGGTGCCAGATCTCAACCCACAGGAATTGACCGGCGGCACTTACTCCCCAAAGGATGGCAATGCCTCTCCGCTGCTAGCGGTACATTCCTTCTATGTCCATGCCATGGAATATGGAGCCGTTTTCAAGTTCAACGAACGGGTAACAGAAATGGTTATCCAGGGTGGAAAGGTAGTTGGGATCAAGACCAATCGGGGTGAGTACGGTGCGGACATGGTGGTCAACGCAGCCGGTCCCTGGGCACAGGAGATTGGCGCACTGGCAGGTCTGGACCTCCCGGTGCGGCCGGATTCCCATGAAGCTGCCATCACCGAAGCCGTGGCGCCGTTTCTTAAACCCATGATCGTTGATATCTCACCAGGACCGGGTTCTTCGAATTATTATTTTTATCAGCACCTGACCGGGCAAATTATCTTCTGCATCACCCCCTCGCCGAATATCTGGGGTTTCGATGCCGAAGAAACCAGCAGCTTCCTGCCCATGGTGTCAAAACGGATGGTGGACCTGATGCCGCGGTTGAAGAACATTCGGGTACGGCGAACCTGGCGGGGTTTATATCCGATGACACCGGACGGCGCTCCAATCGTCGGTCTTGCAAAGGGAGTCGAGGGACTGGTGCTGGCGGTCGGCATGTGCGGTCAGGGCTTCATGCTCGGTCCAGGCGTGGGCGAGCTGCTTACGCGCATCATTTCCGGTCAACTCCTCGATACTGACCATCAGACTCTGGACATTTTATCCCCCTACCGCCAATTCGCCGGGCAGGAATTGCTGAAATAATAAATTCGGACGGGATTCTTAGATATTGGTATAATACTGGGTCGCTGTGAGACTTTATTAATCAGATTCTTCCCTCACAGCCCGGGAAAAATATGGGATTAATTAAAGGTTTAATATTTGATTTCGACGGTTTGATCCTCGATACAGAGGAACCTTCCTTTAGCGCCTGGGCGCAAATGTACAACGAATACGGTGTCAGCCTGGATATCCAGGCCTGGGCAGGTGGACTCGGTTCCTCTGAAGCCGGGTTCAACCCGGTCACACACCTTGAAGGCCTGCTGAATAAGCGGGTCGATGCTGCCTCGCTGCGCAATACGGCACGCATCGTTGCCGATCGCAAAATTTTAGAGCTTCTGCCGCTGCCCGGGGTTGAAAAAACCATCCTGAGTGCCCGACAGTCGGGACTGAAACTGGCTGTGGCATCCAGTTCACCGCGATCCTGGGTCGCCGGTCATCTCAAACGCCTGGACCTCTACCAGTACTTTGACTGCATCGTCTGCATGGAGGACGTTCCCGAGGTTAAACCTGCCCCTGATTTATTCCTGGCAGCCCTTTCAGGTCTGGGAATCAACCCGCAGGAAGCCTTGATCTTTGAGGATTCACCCAATGGAATAACAGCTGGTCGGAGGGCAAACACCTTTACGATCGCGATACCCAACATCGTCAGCCGGCAGCTTGACCTTTCGCATGCAAACTTGATCCTGGACCGCATCGATGAGATCCCTCTTTCCGAGATTCTCAACACGGCCGAGAAAGTACCAGTATCCTGGTAAGCGAAGACTGATTTGAGGGGACCTGTCATTTAAAGAGGTTAACCCGCCCTTGAATCTTAAGCAAAGGGCGATATACTTGTGCACAAATCTGCGAAACGCAATGGTTGTTGTACCAGGAAAAAAATTTTGCTGCGAATCTCCTGAGTGAATTTCTGACGATTAGAAAGAAGGTTCTTTTCAGCCTGTATCGGTATTGGCAATAAAACAGAAATGTGCTTTTAACAGGCTAAGCCAAGGGGTAATTGCGCACCATGCAAATTGAGAACTTAATGGAGATACTCCCCCAGAATTTCAGCGTCGTAGACCGCGAACAGGTCATGCGAGCCTACAACTATGCTGATGAAATGCATGCTGGGCAGAAACGAGTCTCCGGCGAGCCTTATGTCACCCACTGCGTTGCGGTGGCTGGTATTCTAGCCGAGATGCAGGTGACCCCTACCATCATCATAGCTGCCCTGCTGCATGATACTGTCGAGGATACCCGCGCGACAACCAAAGATATCTCAAAGGGTTTCGGCGAAGAGGTGGCAAAACTGGTCGAAGGGGTCACCAAATTGACCAACCTTCCTCGTGTAAGCCGCGGCGACCAGCATAATGATACCTTGGCAGACTCTTCTGATACCCCTGAAGAACTGCCGCCAATGGCAGCCAGGTTAAAAAGACGCGATCTGGCCAATGAAACCCTTCGGAAAGTTTTTCTGGCAATGGGTGACGACATCCGGGTGGTGCTTATCAAGCTGGCCGACCGCCTCCATAATATGCGCACGTTGGGCTACATGCCTGAAGCCAAACGCAAACGCATTGCCCAGGAAACCATGGACATTTTTGCGCCGCTGGCTAACCGGCTAGGTATCTGGCAAATCAAATGGGAGTTGGAAGACCTGGCCTTCCGTTATATCGACCCAGATAAATACCGTGAGATTGCAGAAAACCTGGCTGAACGCCGGCAGGATCGCGAGAAGATGATTAAGCGCATCATCGACCATTTACAATCGGTGCTGGCGCACAATGGCATCTCTGCCGAAATATCCGGGAGACCAAAGCATATCTTCTCCATCTACAAGAAGATGTCTGAAAAAGGCAAACCATTCGAGATGGTTCGTGATTTGCGCGCAGTCCGCTGCATTGTCCAGGATATCAAAGAATGTTACGCTGCTCTGGGAGTTATCCATACCACCTGGCGGCCGATTCCGCAGGAATTTGACGATTACGTCGCGGTTCCAAAAGATAATTTTTACCAGTCCTTGCACACCGCGGTCATATATGATGACGGGAAGCCATTGGAAGTCCAAATCCGCACCGTAGAAATGCATCAGAATGCGGAATTCGGTATTGCATCCCACTGGCGCTACAAGGAGCGCGGGCACCGCGATGAAATGTACGAGCAGCGCATCAATTGGTTCAGGCGCATCATGGAATGGCGGCAGGAAATCGAGGATGCGACCGAATTCGTCGATTCGATGAAAAGCGACGTGTTCCAGGATCGAGTTTATGTATTCACGCCTCGCGGCGATATCATCGACATGCCAGCCGGCTCCACGCCCATCGACTTTGCGTATCACGTCCACACCGAAATTGGCAATCGCTGCCGGGGCGCAAAAGTTAATGGGAAACTGGTGACGCTGGATTATGAATTAAAGACCGGTGACCAGGTTGAAATTTTAGCCGCAAAACAGGGCGGTCCGTCCCGCGACTGGCTCAACCCGTCCCTCGGACTGGTAAAAACCCAACGTGCCCGTTCTAAAATCCGTGCCTGGTTCAAAAAACAGGACCGCGAACAAAATTTAATCCAGGGTAAGGTAATGCTGGAAAAGGAGCTTCGCCGGCTGGGGATGTCGGATTTTTCGGTGGAAACCCTCGCAAAAATATTCGATTTCCGGGCAGTGGATGAGTTTTACGTTGCTATCGGCTGCGGTGATATTGGTCTGGGACGTATCGTTAACCGGCTGAGCGAAGCTAGCACCCCCAAAGATCCCCCGGCATTCCCGCTTTCACCGCGTGAGGCAAAGCAGACCAGTAATGGAGTTTCAGTCCTGGGATTGAAAGGATTACTCACCACCATGGCCCGCTGCTGCAATCCCGCCCCGGGTGATGACATCGTGGGCTACATCACGCGCGGGCGCGGGGCGACCATCCATCGCCAGGATTGCCCGAATATGCTGCGCATCAAAGACCGCGAACGCATGATCAAGGTATCATGGGGCGAACCAAATCAGGTTTATCCGGTTTCCGTTTCTGTAAAAGCGTACGACCGTCAGGGATTGATGAACGATATCTCTCAAATTATCACCAATGAAAACGTGAACCTGGTTGATATCGATATCAAAGTCACACAAAATCTGGCATCGATTATTATGGTGTTGGAAGTCAGCGATATATCGCAATTAAGCAGGGTGCTTAGCCGGATCGAAAATTTACCGAACGTTATGGAAGCCCACCGCCAACATCCAGGTTGAGGACTTAATATGACTGACTCACCGCTACTGCCTGTTAAGGATGTCAAGAACCGCATACTCGCTGCATTTTACCTCCTGCCGAAAGAAACCATCGCATTAATGGAGGGGAACGGACGGGTATTGGCGGAGGATGTTGCCGCCGGTTTTGATCTGCCCCCCTTTGACAATTCGGGAATGGATGGCTTTGCGCTGCATCCAGCTGACCGGCCAGAATCCCTCGCTTCTTCGGTAGAGTTAGCGGTGGTCGCGGATATCCCGGCCGGGATACATCCGGCGGTCACTCTGAAACCTGGACAGGCTGCCCGCATCATGACAGGTGCTCCATTGCCGGAGGGTGCAGACTGCGTGGTGCCGGTTGAGGATACCGATTTTCCTTACCGGGAGACGAAGGTGCTGCCGGAGTCCGTCAGGGTTAACAAATTTCCGCCCGAAAAATCCAATATTCGTCCTCGTGGACAGGATGCGGCCGCAGGTGAGGTACTTTTACAGGCAGGTCAGGTGTTACTGCCCGCTTCGGCAGCACTTCTGGCATCTCTGGGACATGCGAAGGTTTCTGTCAGACGGCAGCCGAAAATCGCGATCCTTTCCACCGGCGACGAATTGATCCCGCCAGGCACTGCGCTAACCCCCGGCAAAATTTACGAGTCGAACAGCACCCTCCTGGGCGGGTTGACAGAAAGAGCCGGAGCTGTTCCGCAGCTGCTGGGCATTGCCAGCGACTCCCCGGCAGCCATCCAGGATAAACTGGAGCAGGCGATCACCGCAAAATCTGACTTGATCCTCACCTCGGCCGGAGTGAGTGTTGGTGCCTTCGACTTTGTGCGGCAGGTGATCGAAGATAACGGAAAACTCGAACTCTGGCGCGTCAACATGCGACCCGGCAAACCTCTGGCCTTTGGGCACTATAAGTCAACACCCGTAATCGGGCTGCCGGGCAACCCGGTTTCCGCGTTTGCCGGATTCATGGTGTTCGTGGCACCGGTTATTCGAAAGATGCTCGGGCTGAAGGAAAATCGCATGCTGCAAAAAGCCCGCCTGGAACATCCTATCCATTCAGACGGCCGTGAAAGTTATCTCCGCGCAGAGGTGCGCCGTGACATCCTTGGTCTCACCGCGCATTTGAACACGCATCAAGGTTCTGCCAATTTATTGTCAATTGTCCGGTCAAATGCTTTACTGATTGTCCCCTCTGGGGTAAAATCGCTCCCTACAGGAGCCGAGGTCGAAGTCTGGCTACTTTCCGAACCTGAATAAGTGCAGTCTGGATCTTGTTTTTATGACAACTCTACGTAAAATTGCCATCGCCGCTGCTGTTCTGGGAATTATCGATTCGATTTACCTGTACATTATTAAAATTACCAACAATAAAGCATTGTGCATTCAAGGGGTTGGGGACTGCTGGTCGGTCAACACCAGCATTTATTCTGAAGCCTTTGGCATCCCGGTATCCATACTTGGATTATTAATGTATGCGGCAATAGCGGTTCTGTGGATTATGCTCCCTGCGAACCCCTTTTATAAGCGGTATGCGCCTATTCTCAATTTTGGGCTGAGCCTGGTCGGGGTAATTTTCTCAGCATACTTGACGTACCTTGAAATTGCGGTTATAAAAGCGATTTGTCCGTTCTGTGTGTTATCCGCAATCCTAGTTTTGATCCTGTTCGTCGTTTCGTTGATCCAATTATTCCAAAAACCCGGGGAAGAATAATTTATATTCGGAGGAATTAATGCCAAAAATTCGTTGCCATTATATCGACTGCGCTTTTATTGACGATGGCTATTGTACTGCCGCCCTCGTCGAAATCAATCCTGACAATGGCTGCTTGACCTATAATCCCACGGCAGAGGCCGAGCATGAGGATGATTGGGAAGACACAGAGATGGAAGAATGGGAAGAATTGGAAGAAGAGTCCGATGAGGACGATGAGGATTGGGGCGACGAAGAAGAGGAAGAGTTCTAACCCGTACTCTTCACAGCAGAAACCGGCTGCGCCAGTTAAAAGGCTGCTGAATATTTGATAATTGCCCCGGGAAGACAAATTCACCGGGGTTTTCCATGCCTGAATAAGTCTTATGCATATATGGAAGAATTGACCAAAAACCTTAAACACAATTTCACAGTCAACATCATCGATGGGACTTTTTTTGGGCTGGGGATTGGGTTCGCCTCTTTTACAACGATAATTCCGCTGTTTGTTTCCAACCTGACCGATTCAGCCACCCTCATCGGCCTTATTCCCGCTGTCCATAATATGGGTTGGCAGCTGCCGCAATTGCTGACAGCTAAAGCCGTATCACGCATGCAGCAGTTTAAACCTGCCACCATACTTTGGACGATCCAGGAACGCCTGCCATTTTTAGGGTTGGCTTTTGTGGCACTGTTTATGAATAATTTGAGCAAATCGGCTGCCCTGGCAATCACTTTCGGGCTGCTGATTTGGCAGGGGCTGGGTGCCGGCATGACAGCCAACCCCTGGCAGAATATGATCGGCAAGATCATTCCATCCCAAATCCGCGGAACTTTTTTTGGGCTGCAGTCCGGGGCAGCCAATTTGCTGGGCGGTTTAAGCGCCATTGCCGCCGGCTTTATCTTGGACGAACTGGGTTTTCCGAATGGTTATATGGTGGCTTTTTTTGCTGCCAGTGCCAGCATGCTGGTCTCTTTTTTCGCTATCAACATGACCCGAGAACCGGCCCATATCCTCGAACCGCTGCCAACCGACCAGGTGTCCTTCTGGGGAAATGTAAAGCAGATTCTGCGGGAGGATCAGAGCTTTCGCTGGTTTATCGTCAGCCGCTTCTTGTTCCAGTTCGGCACCATGGCGGCGGCTTTTTACACAGTTTACGCGGTCAAACAGCTTGGGATGAGCGCCGTGGCTGCCGGAGCCATGACCAGTGTATTGTTTATCGTCCAGGTGATCTCCAACATGGGGTTCGGCTGGCTGGGTGATCGCATTGGGCATTTACCAGTGCTGCGCCTGGGAGCTGTCTCAGCGGTCGCAGCAGCCTTGCTGGCCTGGCTGGCGCCCACCGCCGGCTGGTTTTTCGCGGTAATGGTGTTTGCCGGGGCCGCCAATTCGGTTTTCTGGACCATCGGCATGGTCGTCACGCTGGATTTCTGCAGCGATCAATCCCGCCCGACCTATATCGGACTGGCGAACACGCTCATCGCGCCGGCGGCTATCCTCGCTCCCCTGCTCGGCGGGTGGATTGCCGACGGGTTCAGCTTCAAGCATACCTTCGCCATCTCGGCAACATTTGCAATGATCGCCCTGGTGTTCCTGCTGAAGTTTGTGAAGATCCCGCACAAGGCAGGTTGAATATCGATTTCCTGATAGGATTCGACAACCATTGGCGGCGAGTTAATCTCTGCCCCCGTAATTGAGTTAGACAGTGGTAGCTGCAAGGACAAATTTATTGAAAAGGATGTTCATGCGTAGAAATACTGACAGGTTTTTCATCTTGATCGTGTTAGTTTTGGTGGCGTTGTGCGGGTTGGGCCTCTGGCTGCGTCCGGATGCCCCGCCCGATGCCCGTGAAGCTGCTGAAACCGCTAACCGGCAAAGCACCTCGGAAGGAACTGAAGCAAGCAGCACACCCGCTTCGATGGATTCATCCACCACAGTACCATCCGGCGTCACACCCACCGCGGCAAAGCTGCCTGTCTTCGACTGCATTCCAATGATTAATGGATATCAGACCGGCTTCGTCACCGCGATCATCGATGGTGACACCATTTACGTGCAGATCGACGGCATTGAATATTCAGTACGTTATATTGGCATCGATGCGCCCGAGTTGGATGACCGGGAACCCCTGGCGGAAGAGGCCAAACAATTGAATGCATCACTGGTGGATGGAAAGACCGTGACCCTGGTGCGCGACGTTTCGAACACGGATGTCTACGGCCGTCTGCTGCGCTACGTCCTGGTAGAAGATGTTTTTGTCAATTATGAGCTTGTATCCGAGGGTCTGGCGGCTGTCAAAGCCTATTACCCTGACATAAGCTGCCATGAGACTCTGCTATCTGCGCAGGATTGACCGAAGATTAACTCTCTCCATAACAAAAAACTCTCTTGCGAGAGTTTTTTCAGGCTGGGGGCAAAGGATACCATCCCCTCTGCGGGGATTCGAACCTCTCCATAACAACAACTCTACTGCGAGAATTTTTTCAGGCTGGTGGCAAAGGATGTCATCCCCTCAATGGGGATCCGAACCTCTTTTAACACGAAATCCCGCTGGATGCGGGATTTGAGTTCAGGCTGGGGGCAAAGGATGTCATCCCCTCAATGGGGATCCGAACCTCTTTTAATGCAAAATCCCGCTGAGTGCGGGATTTCGTTTTCAGGCTGGGGGCAAAGGATTCGAACCTCTACAAACAGATTCAGAGTCTGCTGTCCTGCCGTTAGACGAGCCCCCATCTTTGCAGGCGGTATTTTACCACCCTTTAAAGAGACTGGCAAGCTTTGCAGCCGTCAGGCCAGGACCTTACTCCATCGAGGTCAACATCTCGACGGCGCGGAGCATGCGCGCGACCACCTTTTCCTTGCCGATAATTTCCATGCTTTCGAACAACGGCGGGCTGACCTTTTGGCCGGTAATAGCTATGCGCATCAAACCAAACACCTGCCCCGCTTTCAACCCTGATGTCTCGACCAGTTCGCGCATGGGCGGTTCGGCGGTCTCCGGTTTCAGGTCGGGCAGCCCCTCAAGAATAACCAGGATTTGGCGGGCTAGCTCAGCTGAAGCTGCCGGGGTAAGACCTTTGATAACCAGTTCCTCCGCCTCCGGATTGACATCGGGCTGGAAGAAGAATCCGGCCAGTTCGGGTGCATCGTCCAACCCTTGCAGCCGTTCCTGCACGATCGGCGCGATTTTCAAGAGGGTATCATCGTCGGCGGCGATACCGCGCTCGCTGAAATACGGCTTAATCCGGCGCGCCAGTTCATCCACCGGCAGGGCGCGAATATGCAGCCCATTGAAATGATCGAGCTTGGTGAAATTGATTGCTGCGGGTGAAGCATTTAGCTTTTCCAGGCTGAATTTTTCCACCAGGTCCGGCAGGGTGAAGAACTCTGTGTGGTCATCGTAACTCCAGCCCATTAATGCCGCCCAATTGACCACCGCTTCAGGGACATAACCCAACCCTTCAAGTTCCTTGACAAAGATCGAGTAGCCGTCCTTCACCAGCTCAGCCTTGTCGCGCTTGCTCATCTTGCCCTTGCCGCTCGGCTTGAGGAACAACGACAGGTGGACCCAGATCGGTTCTTCCCAGCCGAATGCGCCGTGGATCATACTGTGCAGCGGTAATGTCGGCAGCCATTCCGCGCTGCGAATGACATGCGTGATCTTCATCAGGTGATCGTCGACCGCCGCCGCCAGGTGGTATAACGCCCATCCGTCGGATTTAACGAGAATATAGTCATCCATCGTGCGATTTTCCACGGTGATTTCTCCTCGCAGAAGATCAATGACACTGGTATGGCCCTCCTTAGGGGTTTTAAACCGGACCACATAGCGCTCCCCGGCATCAATCCGCGCCTGAACTTCTTCAGCTGTCAGGTAACGGCAGGTGCCGTCATAATGCGGGGGTTCCTTCCGTTTTTGCTGCTCGGTGCGCACCTTATCCAACCGTTCCGGCGAGCAAAAGCAGACAAAGGCGTGACCCCTGGCGATCAACTCCTGGGCATACTTCTGATAGATCTCTTTACGTTCCGACTGGCGGTACGGTCCGTAAGAACCGCCAACATCCGGCCCTTCATCCCAGTCGATACCCATCCAGCGCAGGCTATTAAAGATCTCCTGCTCAGCACCAGGGACGAATCTTTTGCGGTCAGTATCTTCGATTCGCAAAATAAACTGCCCGCCTGTTTTTCTGGCCAGCAAATAATCATAAAGCGCGGTTCGAGCTCCGCCAAGATGCAAATACCCGGTGGGAGAAGGGGCAAAGCGCACTCGGGCGGGTTGAGATGATGAGGCCATAGAACTCCTTAGAAATCGAGGGTCTGACTGTGGGCGGCTACGCTTTCCACCAATCCGATCCCCAAAACGAGAGATAATAAAGAACTTCCGCCGTAACTGATGAATGGCAGGGTTAAGCCAGTCACGGGCAGAATATTCAAATTGACACCTATATTAACCGTCGTCTGGAAAAAGATCAATATGGCAATTCCATAAGCAATCAACGCGCCAAATGTATCCAGCGACTTTCGCGCCACGTACAAACAACGAATGACCACGAATACCAACAGCGCCATCACAATAACAGTGCCGACAAAGCCAAACTCCTCAGCCATCGCGGAGTAAATAAAGTCGGTGTGGCGGACCTTTAGAAAACGCAGCTGCACCTGGCTGCCGCTGCCGTATCCGGCACCGAACCAACCGCCGGATCCAATGCTGATCAACGCCTGTTCGATATTGTACTGTTCGCCGTGGGTGGCTTCAGGATCGGGAAACACAAAATTAACCACACGCTGCATCTGATAATCTTCGATCAGCGGAAATTTGACCCCATTGATGGTCAGGAGCAGGAATGCTGCCACCAACGCCAATCCAATTCCGCCAAAAATAAATATGTATTTGGCCTTCAGACCTCCGATCCATAACATGGAGAACCAGATAACGATGAGCACGATCGAAGTGCTCAAGTTTGGTTGAAGCAGCACCCAGATGGTCATGCCCATGGTGATCGCGAAGCTCTTCATGATCCATTTGACATCATGCGGTTCATCCATGGTGTTGGAAAAATAGTTGGCAAGAGTGATGATCAAAATTATTTTGCCAAGCTCAGAAGGTTGGATATTGATGCCGCCGACCTCAAACCAGCGGGTGGAACCAAAAGCCGCGTCGCCGATCAGGTAAATGCCAACCAGCAATACGATGGCACCAAAGTATAACAACCGGGTGGTCGACGCCCAGGTGCGGTAATTGATTGCCGCTAAAACCAGGATAAGCCCCATCCCAAGACCGACAAAAATGATCTGGTTGCGTACCGTGTTAACCAATTCAGCATTCCCCGCTATTGCTGAACGGATCATGACGATCCCAAAAACCGATAACAGCACGACCGTTCCAAACAATAAATAATCGAAATGGCGCCATGTTTCTCGCCTTAACATAATGGTCCTCTTGTAATCAATAAAATCAGAAAATTCTTCACGGTAACAGCATTGCGCTTTCCTTCATCCTGAAAGGCAGAATGTAGGGCTTGGTGCCCTTGCAGGGAAAAATCCGTTTGATCGATCCTAGGGCATTGCCGATGATTTTAACCCAAAATACGCTTCCATGACCTTGCGAACCACGGGAGCAGCCAGTATCGCACCTTCGTCGCCGTCATAGACAAAAGCGACCACTGCTATTTCCGGATTGTCATAGGGGGCGTAACCCACATACCAGGCGTGTGAAGGCCAAAGGCCAAAATCGCACACACCTTTTTCCTGGGCAATCTGATCGCAATATTCAGCCGTTCCTGTTTTACCTGCGCTTTGGAATTCAGCATCCTCGAATACCGTTTCAGCAGTGCCAGAAACAACCACCTCGCGCATGCCCTCTTTCGCCAGATCCACCACCCAGGGTTCGACTGTTTTGACAACATCAGTCTGGAAAAAATTCTCATCGTAGACATGGATCATGGGGTCCTTGGTAATATCCCACAGCATATCCGGTTCAAACGGTTTGATTACCTCTCCTTCGCTATTGAGCACTTCCTTGACCAGTGTAGGCCGCATTAACTTACCATCATTCGCCAGGGTTGCCACCGATACAAGCACCTGCAATGGGGTGGATAATACAAACCCCTGCCCGATGGTTGCAATATAGGTATCGCCTGTGGACCAGACCTCACCCAGATTGATTCGCTTCCAATTTGGATCGGGGATTAAGCCATCCTGCTCGCCTGGCAGTTCAATCCCGAGCACTTGACCATACCCTAAAGCTCGAGCGTATTCACCCAGCCGCCAGATATTCAAACCTTCAGGAACTTCATCTTTGTACCCGCCCCCGACTTTGTAGAAATACACATCACAGGATTGGGATAAACCACCAATAAAATCGAGGTCACCATGACTACCACCCGATTTCCAGAGATAGCAGACATAATCCCGCGTGGTGGGATTTGGGTCGTTCGCGAAAAATTTTTCTTCGATTCTGATTAATCCGGGATCGTTTATGATCTGGTCTGGAGTGACCACGCCTTCATTGAGAATGCCTATCGCGGCAGCCATTTTGAATACCGACCCGGGGGGATGCTCGGCTGAGATCGCATGGTTGAACAAGGGCTTGTGCGGATCCTGGTTCAATTGTTCATAATAGTAGGCAGGAATCAACCGTGCCATGCGGTTATTTTCATAATTTGGGTATGATACCAGCGACAAAATCTCGCCGGTTTTGGGGTTCATAGCAATTACCACACCACTGGTGTAGGATTTATTGTTGATTAAACTTTGGCGTTTCATCCAGTCAATTAACGCTGCCCGTGCTGCGCCTTGCAGGCGTGTATCGATCGTCAGTGTCACGCTGTTCCCGGAAACGGATTCAACCGGCGCCTCAAGATCGCGCAGGATTTGCCCTGAATTATCCACCTCCACCACACGATATCCGTTTTTACCAATTAAGATATCGTTGAGTGAATTTTCGACTCCGGCGTAACCCACTTTGTCGCGGTTCGAGACAAATCCGAGATTCTCCCAGTAATTTTGCTCGATGGCTGGAATAGGTCCTAAAAAGCCTACCACCTCAGCGGTTGTTTCGCCTGTCGGATACTCGCGAACAGCTTCTACCTCCACAGCTACACCGGAAAGGTCGACCGACCGCTCCTGGATGATACGTGCGGTTGTCTCATTGATATTGCACTTAATTCTCACCGGGTCGAAGGGAGCATTCGTTTCACCAATATAAACAATTTGAGTAATTCCGAGATCTGTCTGGCAGGGGGTGAAGTTGCGGACTGATTCACTGTCTGTATTGCCGCCGCTTACCGGGACATCAATTATTTCCGAAAGCCGCCGGTATATATCCTGAATGGCGCCTTCGTCGATAGGTAGATCAGCGGGGGTTATCACGACATTGTACGATGCAACATTCCTCGCCAAAACGATACCGTTCCGGTCATATATTTTTCCCCGCTGTGTTGTCAGGCTGATCTCTCGGGTACGATTGTCCACAGCTCTAGCCTGATAATTCTCTCCCTGAAAAATTTGGAGCGTGAACAAACGCAGAACATAAAATATGAACACGATCACAACCAGACCAAAGATAATATACAGCCTGGTGTGATTCAGCTCATTTTTGGGTTCTAAAGGTCGGCTTTTCATAGGGTTAAGCCATATCTGAAGGACTAATCCAGTGGGCGAGGTCGGTGATGATGATGTATACCGGTAATGCTAACATAAGATTTAACAGCGCGCTTGGCAGCGTGACCATCGTCAGACTTTCAACCAGAAGCATGCCGCGTCCGGCTATTTGCAGCGCTGCTAAGGACATTCCGTGATAAATCAAGGTGGACAGGAAAGTAGCCACAAACAGCGCCAGGATTGGAGTCTGCCAAACCTGGCGCTGGAGCAGCCGGGTTAGCCCAATGACCCCGGCGTAGCCAAAAATTGGCATGTAAAAAGGCATGCCGGATACAAAAGTCACCGCCCCTCCGCCAATTAGAACCCAAAACCACACCGCTCTCGCTCGATCCTGAAGCGCCCAGGAGACTAACACCAGCAAAACGAGGTCGGCAGTCCCGTGCAGCAATGGAAGCCTGCTGATTACCGCCAGCTGAACCATTAACGTTAATCCCAAAACTGGAATTGCCAGCAGATATGCCATATGATTAAGGGGTGGAGGGAATTAGCGGTGAAATATCCACGGGACGGAAATTCGTAATCACCAGCACAGCCTGCAGTGAACTGAATTCGACCACCGACTGAACACTTGCCGATTGAAACAAGTCAGTGCCGGTGGAGCGAACACTCACCACCTGTCCAACCAGGATATCCGCCGGATAACCGCCTCCAAGCCCAGAGGTCAGGATCAGCTCACCTGGTTGAAGGTCAACATCTGGTGAAACCAATTCCAAAGAGATTTCGCCGGTCACAGAGCCGAGAATTTGGGCTTCAGCACTGGAAGGCACTAGCCTGACATTTACGATGGATCCTGGATCCGTGATCAACTCAACCCGGGCGGCTGTAGCAGTGACCGCGTCGATCCTGCCGACCAGACCCTGGTGGGTGATCACTGGCATGCCATGCCGCAAACCTGCATCGGAGCCGTGGTCGATGATGACATAATGCAGGAATGGACTTGGATCGCGTCCAATAACAGCTGCCGCGACATAGGTGCTTTGCGGGCTGCTGCGAGCAAAATCGAGCAAAGCATACAAAACTTCTGCTTCGCGCAGCTGCTGTTCCAATTCGATGATCTGCGTTTGTAACCCTGCCACTTCACTTTCGAGGGCTTCGTTTTGTGCGCGCAGGCTGGCGACGTCTCGCGGCACAGTAACAAAATCATATACAGCCATGAAGCGCGTCGACAGCCAGGTTTGCACCGACACGAACGGCGTCAGCGCGGACCGGAACAACGGCTGCATATACCCGCTAAGCGCAAAGAGTACCAGACCAGCGACAACCACAATAATCGTCGCGGTACGAAAGAACTGAGAACGGGGGTTTTTCATACTGAAAGGATCCTACCTGCCTGGAATTCTATCAGAAGAATAGGAAGTTTCCAACCAGGCTAACGCCCTCCACCCCGATCCAACCCAACCAGGAATTCACTGTACTTGTCCAGATCTTCCAGGATCATGCCTGCCCCGCGAGCGACGCAGGTCATCGGATCTTCAGCGACCCAAACGCGCAGATGCAACTCATCCGAGAGGCGTTCCATCAACCCTTGCAGCAGCGCCCCACCGCCAGCCAGACAAATACCGGTTTCAATCAAGTCTGAAACGATTTCAGGCGGAGCTTCATCCAATGTGTCTTTTATCGTATCCACGATCACCTGAACTGACCCGGCAATTCCTTCTCGAATTTCTACCGATGAAATCTCTAAAGATTCAGGGAGACCGCTGACAAGATTGCGTCCGCGAACGGTCATTGTTTTTTCCGTCGGCAGGGGGTAAGCCGAACCGATCTGCATTTTGACCTGTTCAGCCATCCGCTCGCCAATGAACAAGTTGTATTTACTGCGAACATACTGAATAATGTCCTGGTCCATTTCGTCACCAGCGACCCGCAGTGAACGCGAAACGACAATTCCACCCATCGAAATCACCGCTACTTCAGTCGTTCCACCGCCAATATCGACAACCATGCTCCCCTGTACTTCAGACACCGGCAGACCGGCTCCCAGGGCTGCGGCTCGTGGTTCTTCAATGAGATAAGCCTCGCGCGCGCCGGCAGACATGGCTGCGTCATAAACTGCGCGTTTTTCGACTTCAGTGGCCCCAGAGGGGATCCCGACCACCACGCGGGGGCGCGGCATGGGCACAATCGATTGTTGATGGGCTTTACCAATGAAATATCCTAACATCGCCTGGGTGATATCAAATTCTGAAATCACCCCGTCGCGTAATGGGCGAATGGCAACGACATTGGCTGGAGTGCGCCCGACCATTTCTTTGGCCTGCACACCAATCGCCAAAGGACGGCGGCTTCTTTTTTCCACTGCCACCCAGGACGGCTCATTGATTACGATTCCTTTCCCCCGGACATTGACCAGCGTGTTTGCTGTCCCCAAATCAATCCCAATGTCCAAAGAGAACAATCCCATCAACCAATTGAAAGGATTGAACGCCAATATATACTCCTATTCCCAGAGGGCATGACGGCTAAATAATAGATTCATAGAAAAAAATTATACCATAGCACATCTAATCACATTTCCTTTCCGAATATTAATTATCATTTGCAGCCATTTCTTGCGTGCTGGTCGTGCTTGACATTCTCTGGTGGGACGCATATAATCCAAATTTGCAAGCGGGTGTAGTTCAGTGGTAGAACGTTTGCTTCCCAAGCAAAATGTCGTCGGTTCGAGTCCGATCACCCGCTCTAGGTGGGGGTAATTAGTCATTTTTACCGCTATAAATCCATATATAGGGGTATGCTATGACTCAAAAAACACCGTTTGACCATTTACTTAGGGTAAATTATGACAATTTTATCTTAAGCAGGGAGGCTATGAATGTCTCCAAAAGTACGATCATTACCTATCGATCTGTATTAGGAAAATTCATAGCCTGGTTAGAATCCGAGGGGATCACCGCTCCGAATCAGATAACCACCTTTCACATTCGATCATTCATGTCTCAGGTGAAAGGTAAGCCATGGACCCTAAACGGTTACGGCCGGGCGATTCGGACCCTAATGATCTTCTGGTTTGAAGAGAGAACAATACCCGAGAGAATCAAGGTTGAAGTTCCCCGAGTCAGACGGCAAAAGTTACCCTTCCTTACCGGCCCCCAGATTAAGCAGCTATTGGATCTATGCACCGCCCGGGAAAGGGCATTAGTCACTTTCATGGTTGATACCGGCCTGAGACGAATGGAAGTCTCTAATCTGAATGTATCAGATGTGAATTTTGACAATGGAGCTGTCCGGGTGCTCCATGGGAAGGGTGATAAATACCGACTTGCTGTCATTGGACCCACTGCCAAACGAACCCTATTGACTGCCATGAAACATAATAAGGATAAATCTGAGGATGCGCCGCTCTTCCAAACCCGAGAGGGAAATCGTTTGACCGGAAACGCGATTCAACTTCTATTCAGGCGGTTGTCTGAAAGAACCGGGATGAAAGTCACCCCCCATATGCTGCGCCGGTCCTTTGCAACCCTTACCCTAAAATCCGGTATCGATCTTGTTTCGCTTCAGATCCTTATGGGGCATGAATCCATTGAGACAACACGAGGTTATATTCAGCTCCTGGACGATGATCTAATCAAAGCCCATTCTGTTCATTCCCCCATGGATAACCTGAGACGTTTATAACCAGAACCATTTACCCAATAAGTAAAGTGTCATTTTTTCCGGCCCCCTTTGTGGGTGACATTGAGAGGCTTGCCCCGATTCGAGGGTATACAGAAGTTCCCCACGGCTATATTAAACGTTCTGGGGGCTTCTGGGGGGGCTGTGGGTATACGTTATTGGTTAGATCCGGGTAAACCACCAACCCCATGACCATTAGCTTAGGGAAAATCAGGGTGATTTTTGCGGTCCCAAAAGGATCTAATATTACTGAGAAAAGTTACCTACTCAGTATGGGGTTGAAAATTCCCGATAAGAGGAAAATGCGCCCATAACCCCCACGCTTGGTATTAGGTGCTCTGGAAAAAAATATAGAGTTTAATCACTTTTTACCCTTCATTCAAAAAGACTTGATCATAAATTGTCTGGGATTGTGGTCGAATAATCGGTATGGTGTGTGATTAAAAAAATATAGCCTTTTGTCACATTTTAGCCGTATCTCAAATTAATTAGATCATAAATTAATGGGGATTCCGGTTGGATACTCAGTACGGGGGGTGAATAAAAATATCGCCTTTTGTCGCTTTTTAGCCTTACCGGTTAGATAATTCCCTTATCTTCGCGTGAAGGTTGATAACATCCTACCTGTCCAACCTTTGATTTCTTTATCAACTGCAGCTCTTGACCAGGTCGATCATAGAATCACGGTTTGAAAGGCCGTGAATGGAGGCATGAAGGTTAACAATATCCATCGGTTTACCATTGTTACACCCCGCAAAACACCCGCAAACGCCACGGTTTGTATCAATCCATAACGAAGGGTTATGATCATCGTGCAATGGACACCGGGCGATATACCAACCCGGGCCGGTTTTAGTTGCATCCGGGAAGTAGGAAAGGATAGTCACGCGCTGCCGCACGACTGTTACAAGGTCAAGAGATGGATCTGGTACATTCAAAGCTGATTCCCATGGGTCTGAAGTGGGAACCCATGCCGCGCCCGCTATTCCTGGATTGTGGGTAATTTTGGGGGCTTCTGGGATCAACCCCAAAGGTATAACTTCGTCAAGTCGGTTAATTCGAGTTATGGGTGCATCCATTAGGACCTGGTACACCGCGCCGGATGGATGAATCGAGGGAGGGGCCAAAACATAACCCCCGGCCGCTTTGATATCCCCCAGGCCGGGTATATGAGTCGTCTGAACAGGTTGATCACACCAAAAATAAGCGTGTACACCCCGGCCGGTAATAACCTGATAAGTGGATATTTTATACATGGCCGCCCACATCATGTAAGTATCCACGGTATCAAAATCGATTACGACTAATCCCCGGCCGGTCACTATTGCCAGGTTATAGGATCCACTTTCAAACCAATTAACCAGTTCTTCAGGGGAGGGAAGGCGGTTTTGATACTCCTGCCAGCGGACCGCCGCAACCTTCGATCTGGGTTTTATGGGAATTATTGCCACGCCTAAAATGTACCAATTTATAGCCTGTTTAAGTGTCTCGTTAATGTCCATAGTTGCCCTTATACTGAGTAAGTCACGGCTAATTATTACCTTTTCATTTCGGTCATTTCGATCATTTCGATCAATTGCTATATGTTTCTTATTACATTCTTCTTTTCGAATTTCAGAGAGGCATAAGAAACATTAATCGAAAGATCGTAATGATCGTAATGATCGTAAGGATTTATCACGGTATAGATACCCCCGCGAGAATGTTAAGATCTGATATTTCGATGTACTTTTGAGCACGGCCGTTCACCCAGGCGGGTTTATGGAATATCAAATCAATTCCAACCTTCCGTAAAGTTGGGGCCAACCGCCTTAGCTCCCCTGCCATGGTATTAGGCTTTAATTTGTGGAAGTAATCTTCTGAAGGGCTATAAACAGATTGAACTTGAAACTTTGCAAGTAAATCCATGGTCGTACCCTTCCAATTCGGATTCTGTTTAATCAAAATCTGCAATTCGTTTGCAATCATTGAATTATCCAGAACGGCCACCGTTGCATTTTGGGCCGCTATTTCGTAAGTTTTGAGAAACTTACCCGGGTCCCAACCAATGCCGGGACCGGTTGCAGCAACCCAGCGGGCAAAATCAGCCATTCTGGGATATTGTGCGAGCTTTGTTTTCTTGTGGTTTGCCAGGGCAAAAGTGAGAGAATCTAGAATTTCCCCGAACAGATACGGTTGGGCCGCTTCAAACTCATTCCAAAAATCAACCTTTGCCCGCCGGTTTGTATCATCCAATGGGGGAACGGTTAGAATGATCGACCTGGATAACAGATCCCCACGGGTTACAAGGTCTGTAATGCCGTTAATCAGCATCGGCCGCTTGACCGATAGAATTATCTCTTCTGAATCGGTATAGAGCTGTCTACTGGCAAACCCCGCCCCGGTCGATATTCTACACAAGGAATCTGATAACCAATCCGGGACACTTGAAAGGTTGTCAAAGGCCAAAACATGACTATTCGAGGCCGCTATCATCAGGGTCTGTTCATCTCTGGGGGAGCTGCGAAGATCCGCTTCATTAGGATCGATCAACCGCCTTAATACCTCAGATAGGGTTGATTTACCGCTCCCCTGTTCACCGTTCAATACCAAAATGGGATAATCGCCGGGACCATACGCGCCCAGTAGCCAACCCATAACCAGATACCAACCATCATCATCAAGGTTTGTAAACTCTCGAAGGTCGTAATCCTTATCCATACTTAGTAAGGGGGTTGGAAGTTGCTTCATCCCCCGGGTTTGTTTGAATGGAATGGGCGGGTTTGTAATAATATGCCAACCCCGTTGATCCACTTCGACAAACTCCCAGTCTTGATTACATAGATCGATATACAGCTTCCCCTGGTAATGTGCTATTCGTGTAAAAACCTCACGGGTGGGATTATCCCCCGCTTTTGCCACGAAAACGGTTATAGCGTCTTCCAGAGCTGCCCCGCCCATGGTCTTCTTATTCGTCTCATAATATCGCCGGGATACCCAACTCCTGAATTTACCGGATCTGACACCCACATACTCAGTATGATTATTGACCGGGATCCCAACCCACGCCGCCCCAACCGGATCGCAAAAGAAATCCAACTTTGGGAGTAAAAGATCTACTACGACTGTAGCGGCTGATTTTTGTGTCCTTGGCATAATTACCACTCCCCCTTACACTTGGAGTTGACCACTTGCTTCTTAGGTAAATGGTCGTTTTTATTGGTGGCCACGGTCTCTATTGCCTCCGCCCATATGGGAGAAGGTACGATGGTATAACCTGCGTAGACAGGATTCCCGGGTATGTAACAATGTGACACCCTTCGACCGACCTCATCAGTCCATGGTTCGGACGGATCCCAGCCGTGATAATGGAATTTTCCGCACCATGGGCACCTAATCCGCACCTGCCAGCCGTTGCCCGAATCAATGGGTTTTCCCCGGCCGTATCGGATTCGGCTATGGGGTGGAATCAATTCGCCTTTAACCCGGATATTTTGAATGTGATCTCCGGATTGATAATACTCAGTATTTTTGTTATAATATTTATAAGTATCCAAGTTGTCGCCTCGACATTCCAAGCAGCCAAAGGCCCCCATTTCCCGGGGGTCTACGGTTTAATACTTAGTCCTAACACCTAAAACCGCCTTAATCAAATCGATAAATTTACCAACCGCAGCTGTCGTTTGGTCGATATTCCCCGATCGAACGGCTTTTTTTACGACTTCCAGGCCAAGATCCAAAGCCTGGTCCGTAAGGCTGCCATTCTTTACCTTTGCGAGGGTCTTTTGATATGCCAGGCGTAAAGCTGATTGATTTGCTGGGATCGATACAATCGACCATTCCAGCAATTCCCACTCAGTATATTCTTGTGGTCCATACGCCCGGGAGGGATCAAGATTGACCGCCTTGATCGGTTCGAATCCAATTGAAGCAGCATTAATAAACCCCTCAGTCCATAAACCCCGGATAGTATCGGCCAGGGGATGTATGCCAGGGGTGGGGAATTTGAAGCGTGATTTGATTCCAGCTCCCGGGAGTATCTCTACGGTCAATGCCTTTGCAATTGGGGGGATGCTGTAATCATGGCCATACATTACAACCGGGTTCTTACGGTAATTTTCCAGTCGAGCCCCAGTAGCCCGGACTATGTCACCCGCCCGGTCCGTACCTTCGGTACTGATCCACACCTCGAAAATTCCCTTTTCCTGATCAATAGTTTTAGTCCGGGCCGGGAAGGTTTTTTCGATTCGTGTCATTTCCCCACCTCCCCATTACGGGCACCAATGGAAAATTTTGAAATTTCCTCTTTACGGGAATTGATCCTACCTATCCGGCCGGGAATCCCGTATTTATCCAGGATGGAAATTCCAGCCTTATAATCAAGGGTCCCGGCTGCAATTTCGGTAAGGGCTTCGTCAAGTTTTTCGTTCGCCCGCCGGAAACTAATCGGGGATTCTTCAATGCCAGGGAGCGGAACACCCCGCCTTTTCATTTCGGATGAAAGGGTTGTCAACCCCTCACTTGCAATTTCGTGACGGTCAAAATATTCGAGGGCAACTTTCAAGGCTTTAACCGCTTCATTCCCGGCCTGGTTGATTTCCTTTGCCAACTCAGTATAGCGACCGCCCATTTCCGATTTTTGGGCATCTGCAAGATCCATCTGAGCCTGAGTAATAAGGTTACCCAGCCTTGTTAAAGCCATGGTTAAATCGGTTTTGCGGGCTTGAAGATCATTAATTTCCCGCCGGTAATCGTTCGCTTTGGAATCACCCATTATTACCGCATCAATGATCTTTTCTTGAAGGCTTTCCAATTGAGGATCCACTTCCTGAAGCTCACGTTCGAAAATTACATTTTGAGCCGTCAATTTGTTAAGATGGTCCCGGGCTTGTGATACTGATAATTTGATTTCCTTAACTCTCATTTTTATTTTCCTTTTTTACATTTTCCCGAGCTTCATTCTGTTCCCGGGTTCGTTGTGCCATGCGACTGATTAGAGAATAATCGGCTAACCAGCGAATCGCTAGAGCAATGAGCTCATGCCTCATTAGGCCGGTTTCATCACATAGGTTATCCAGTCTCCGTTTTGTGGTTGTATCCATCTGGATATTTAGAAAAATGGGATCTCCTAGTTTAGGTATCATCGATTATTGATTGCCCCCTTTTTCCCCCAGTTCGGGACCGGAAATTACTTCGATGTTTTCAACCGATCGGTATCTATGCCGGATTAACTGCCGGATTAATTCCGACACAGGGCGGCCTGTTTCCCGGCTTAGTTCGTCAAGAACTAATTTTGCTTCCGGGGTTAAACGAATTGTTACGCTTTCTGTTTTTCCACTCATTTTCAATTCTCCCTGTCAATACTCAGTATTGGTTATTGCTGCCGTAAGGCTTTTTTAATAAACGGAATTAATACGCGCTCTGCCTCTTCCCTATCGGCTAAACTGACTATGGGTTGATAGTTGAAAATAATTGGTTGTCCGCCGCCGCCGCCCTGGGGGACAATCGCCCCCTGAATCGGGAAGGTATAGTATTCAACCTCCCTTTCACCAACCTTATAGATGGTTCCCGGGGTTACATTCCCGCCTTCGGCCTTGCCCCCGCCATTGGTTGGCCAATATGTATTTTCAGATCCATGGGAATGGGGGCGGTCCGGGTGCCCGGGAATCCCACAATATTTCGAGGGTTTCAATCCAGAATTTTCGATCTGACTACTGTAATTTTGAGCCGCCTTGGAAGCATTATTCCAGGAGCTTTCAAGTCCACCGAGTTCATCTGATTGGGCACTTACTGAATCGGTTGTATTTTCCATCCATGCTTTGGTATCTAAAAATGCAGCCCGAACTTGTGCCAGGAAGGGGACCCATTTCATCCATTTTGCTCCACCCTCTTCAACGGCTTCATTGTGGTCAACAATACGATTCAGTAGATCGGTTAGGGGTGGAATAACCGCTGCCCCTATCTGGTATTTGAATCCCATCCATGAATCTCCAAGGTCGTCAACCGCCAGCAAATAATCTTCAGCCTCTTCCTTTGATTGTCCAGTAATGATCATATAGTCGGCTACAGCATCTGTGAGATCTTGGACCTTATCCGAGCCCAACTCCATCATACGGGCCATTTCCATACCGGACCGGCCAAAATTATCAGTTAGAAATTGAGCCCGCTGTAATGGATCTTGGAGATTCCTGTATTTATCCGATAATTCACCAATGCCCTGAATGGATGGGGTCGTACCATTTTGGGCCATGGTTTTTAAGGCCATTTCCAGGGTGCCAGTTTCAATCCGGAGATCATCGGCTACTTGAATCAGCTTGGATGTTTCCTCACTTGCCATACCGCTATAAGTGGCTATTCGATCAACCACTTCCACATAAGCGGTGTAATCATTAATCGATTCTTTGAGAAAATTTCCGGTTGCCTGAATAGCGGTACCGAATAACTGCATGGGGCTGATCGGAATTGATAAACCCATCCCGCTTAATAAGTCAGCGGTGGATCCTACATTCGTTCCGAATAAATTGATATCTTTATCCAAACTACCAACGGTTGAGCGGGTCCCGGCCATGGCCTTTTCCAGATCGGTTAAACCGCCCTTCATTGCCTGCAGGTCGTCAACCGTTTCCTGGGGGGCATCCCCCTCCCGTTTGGTTCTTAGGATGATATCAATGTTTGATTCTGACATTCCAATACCTCACTCAAAGGATTAAAACAAAAACCGGCTAGACTCCCCAATCTCAGGGGAACTAGCCGGGCCACGTTCGGAGTCTGCTACGCTATGCAGTTGCTCTTCGCTTTTAGTGTGCTCACCTATCCGGTCGACGCATGCCTAATCTCGTATCATTAGGCAAACTATAAAATTTAGCGCACCTCTATTATACATCCATTAAACATTAGATATCTTAATAAATTTACCCAAAATGCCTTACATACTCAGTATGGGGGGATCCCGTCCTATAAGGAATAATAACAATCCCCGGCTGATTCTTTAACATTTCTACAATGGCTTCAGTTAAATCTATCTATCACCTTCAACCCCCACAAAAACCGGCCAGATTATTCCGATTGTGCAATTAAAGTTACACCCCTATCAAAAAAGTTCGATTTCTACCATGATAGATGATCTGGAAAAGGGTAAATAATCAGCAAAAATGATAAAATTAGGCCTGATGGTTTCGATAACTTAATATTATCGCAATTATCTATAACCATTTTCGCCCACTTTTTTGGATATTATTGGTGCCTTATTTTCTCAATGAATCGCATTGGATTCTTTAACATTAGGTGGAATAATGAATATTAGTTTAGATCCCCAACCCAAAAAGATTGATCGCCTTACGCTTAGGCGGATTGTCGCCGCTGTTTTAGTCCGGGCTGTTATGGATTGTCTGGAGGACAACGAATTAAACCGGACCTCCGCCCGGTCATGGTTGGAAAACACCGGCCGGGGTTGGGCTGATACTTTGGGTATTGATCTCCCGGACTTGGATTCTGCCAGGAAGATTGCTTTAAGACGCTGGTAATTTACAAGTGTAATTGTGGGTTATCGTTTCCCTTGTGGATACTCCAAAAAGCATTGAAATGGATTCCCATAATGGCTAATATTATTATGTCGCTTCCATCAATTAGCTGAAAGGATCCACAAAATGACACACGAAATCAACCCGAATTTTATTGAACTTCTCATTGACAAGGGGTTAAATATAGTATTGGAATGGCTGAGAACCAACAACGCCCCCGCCGAAATGATCGATTTGTTAGATAATTGTTCATTTATGGCAGCCAACATTTCAGAATTACGGTCCGGGAATTTACCAGATGAAACTGAAAATGCCATCCAAGATGATGTCCCGGAAACAATCAATTTGATCTATCAATTAGGGGGGTGGTTTTCTGAAGATGGACGCGATTCTTTTGATTTTAAGGAATGGCATCTTCCCGCCCAAAATTCAAAATCCTCCAATATTGACAATCCGGGAGAATAAACCCGCTCTCCCATACTCAGTATTAGGGAGCACCAACCTTAAAATTTCTTGCTTTCCGGGTCCTGAATCGCTATTATTTCGGTGTAGGTTGTGACCGTTTACTCCCTGAAAGTCACCAACCGGGAAAGTTTGATCACAACCCCCACATATAGCGGTTGATATTTTCTAATACCCCCACATATAGCGGTAATTTCCGGGCTCTCCAAAGATCGCTTCCCAAGCAAAATGTCGTCGGTTCGAGTCCGATCACCCGCTCACGGACAAATATTTTTTCGCCCGCCCATAAAATTTGGCGGTTTTCTTTTTCACCAGGCAAGGTTCGTCGCTAATATTTTACGGCAGGTGTTTCTCCACCCCGAACTGCCCGGTCTATTTCAAGGAGATAGCCGGAGCCGCGAATCGAGCGGATCCAGTTTCCTCCTTCTGGAAACATTTCGAGTTTGGAATTTAGCCGCGATAAGATCGGGCGCAAGATTTTTGCGGCTTCACCAGCCCCGACCCGATAGCCGTAAGCTTTTTGTACCAATTCCTGGTGCGTCACCACCAGAGAATTGTTTTCAAGCAAAACCCCCATGATTTTAGCCTCAGTCGGTGTGAGGTGGATGATTGTTTCCTCTTTGGCGATTCGCCGGCGCATACAATCAATTACCACCCCATTCGCTGCGTGAAAAACGGTTTGCTCATAAGGCTGATTTGCCATAGCCAACACTCGATACCCTGCCCGAGCATTACCTATGACTTGCTGTGAGCCCAAAGAAGATTCACCCCTGAGAACTCGTTCGACACTTATCAGGATATCCTTCGGGACCGCGGGTTTGATCAGGTAATCGTTGACATGATAGCGCAGTGCCTGGATTGCAGTATCCATACTGCCATAAGCGGTCAGGATGATGACTTTGAGGTTTGGGTAAAGATCAATAGTCCTGGTGACAACATCGATTCCGCTCATGCCGGCCAGTTTTAAATCTAGAATCATCAGGTCAAAGGTCGAGCGGGCTAATTCGCGCAAAGCCGAGTCACCATCGCCCACTGCCGTAACCTCATACCCTTCGAGTTGTAGAATCCTCAGTAAAGACAGTCTGGCGACATATTCATCGTCTACCACTAAAATTCTCGCTAATGCCATCTTAATCCCTCCTTGGCAGAACGACGCGGACACGAGCGCCTTGCCCCCGCAGGGGAGAAACAAAACCAAGATCTCCCCCGTGGACTTCGACAATCAGTTCATAACTTATCGAAAGACCCAAACCGCTGCCATAGGATTTCGTGCTGACGAACGGTTCGAACAACCTCTCTTCGACACTCTCTGCCAGACCAACTCCGTTATCCTCGACAGAAATTTCCACCTCTTTATCGTTTTCACTGATATCGATCCAGATTTGGCGCTGTTCGTCTTTGCTGCTTAATGCATCCATGGCGTTGAGCAGCAAATTTAGAATGACTTGCTGCACATGATCCCGAATTATGGGAATGATGATCGGATTGTCAGGATAATTGCGGATCACCTCGATATTGTAGTTTTTCAATTGTGGATCGAGCAAATTGAGTACACCATCAACCAGACCGAGCATTTCTACCGGATAGGGAACGAAGCTGCCAGGTCTATAGTATTCCATCGTGGTCTGAGCCAGGGCTGATACACGCTCAACCTCCTTGCGAGCGATCTCGATGAACTCCTTGCGCTGCTCCTCCGGTAAATCAGTCCGCGCAGCCAGGTGCAGGCAATTTTGCACACCTTGTAATGGATTGTTCAATTCATGCGCCAGAGAACCCATTAATCGGCCGAGAGCAGCCATTTTCTCAGCCATGATCAAGCTGCGCTGAGAATCCTCCAGTTGGCGAATAAAATCTTTCAAGTCATTGTAGAGTTGTGCATTTTCAAACGCTATTGCAGCCTGTCTGGCAAAAATTGTGATCAACTCCAGATCCGGTTTACGCCATTCAGGCTGGTCTTCAGAGCGGATAGCAATAAACAATAGATTTTCTTTTTTACGGGTGATTGGAGCGCAAACCATGTCGCGATAATGGTTTTTTTTCATCCAGTCGCTCATGCGCTGCAACAATGGATCATCTGCTGTGATTAAAATAGCCGGTCCTTGATCGAAAATGGCTGTTAATGAGCCCTCGACCCGGGTAAAATTATGCTCTGAGGGGAATTCGGTAATGTTTTTCCCAGCGAGCAACTGCCAATGAGACTGTTTTCTGTCATTAACAAATATTCCGGATATGGTCGATTGTGTTTGGGTACAAATATCATCCACGATCAGCTGGCTTAATACTTCCAATGTAGTCTCGGTATAAAGGTGTTCACTGATATCGAACAACGGGCGGATCACTTTTAATCGAAGGGCGTCTAGTTTGTTCTGCTGCTTTTTAAGGACTGAATCAACCGTATCGATCAATTCGCCACCGTTCGATAATGGTTTAAGCAGCAGTCCATCAGCCCCGAATCTCAGGGCTTTGACTGCGTTTTCAACCGTACCAAATCCAGTCATAAGCAGAATCGCCAGGTCCGGGTTGGATTGAACCGCCAATGTCATCAATTCAAACCCGTCCATATCGGGCATGCGAATATCGGTGATTAGTAAATCAAATGGGTTGGAGCGAAGGGATTCCAGGGCTTTTTTCGAATCATTGACCGCCTGAGGTTGATAACCGGCCTTTTCTAACAGACGCTGGCATAGGATGGCATTCGCCAGGTCATCGTCCACAATCAGGATTTTTTCTCCAGCCATTGGTTAGCTACTTCCGTGTTTAGTAAAAGAAGGTTAAGTTCGATCACGGTCTATTCTAACAAAAAAATATAGCATTTTGCGCTATATTGGTAAGGAGGGCTGGTTAATCAGGCAATGAACCTCAGCAGCAGCGAAAATGTCGATGCTATAATCCTGCGAAGGCAGATGAACAATTTTCAACCCTTTTTTTCCGATCAACCTGAATTGCAGCTGGCTTCTAGCCTGCCGCCCGAAAAACGCATCCAACTTGGACAGGTATTTACCCCCTATGCCATCGCCAAGCCTATGGTCAGGTGGGTAACCTCAAACGGCCCTCCAACCACCCTCCTCGAACCGGCGCTTGGTCTGGGGATATTCACCCGGGCTTTATTGGAAATGTCCGCACAACCTGTGCTCCGGGTGACC
>JAJZTR010000139.1 GCA_021848775.1 Chloroflexota bacterium
TCCGATCTCTCGGCTTCTCCCAGGTCAAACTGGGTTTCGATGACGATCATATCCACGCCGCTTTCGGCCAGCCAGCGAGCCTGCTCGGCAAATGTAATCTCCGCATCCTGAGCGGACAAGGTGCCAAACGGTTCGAGCATTTGCCCGATCGGGCCAATCGAGCCGGCAACCAGTACCCCGCCGGCGGCGGCCGCCTTTCGTGCCAGCTCAACAGCCGTGCGGTTGATGCGCTCGCTCTCATTTGCCAATCCCATCTGACCCAGGTGCAGGCGGCTGGCGCCAAAGGTACAGGTCAGAATAATATCCGCCCCTGCATGAATAAAATCGGTTTCGAGGCGGACGATCTCGTCAGGATTTTCAAGGACCCACAATTCTCCCGGTTTTCCGTTGGGCAAGCCGCGCTGCTGCAAATTACTGCCAGTGGCGCCATCAGCCAGGAGAATTTTCCCGGTGTGGATCTGATCCATAAATTTATTATTCATACCGCTTAACCTTTTCCTGAAATTAATCGACTGGCGCGCCGGCCCGCCGGTCAGCAATGATCTGATCAACATGCGGAAAAGCGTGGCTGGCGTGGGGAAAACTGAGCGCCGCCACGAATTCTTCCTGAAATTCATTTTCCAGCGGAGAGGTGATATGTTCCGTCCAATGGGCAATACGGGCGGCTTCTTCACGGCTGGCTTTATTGAGCAGGGCGATCCGTGCTCCGTCCCCGGCAGCGTTTCCAACCGCAATAACCCGCTCCAGATCACAATCGGGAATCATCCCAATAACCATTGCCCGCTCGCGGTCGATCAGACTGCCAAAGGCTCCGGCTAAAACAATGCGCTCTGCCTGTTTCACCCCCAACTCCTTCATTAAAAGCTGCGCACCGACATACAGCGCCGCTTTGGCAAGTTGGACAGAGCGAACATCTCCCTGTGTGAGCAAAATTGGGTTCCCGGTGATAGACTGCTCTCTCGTTGCCAGGACGAACGCAGGTTGGCCTTTAGGACCGCAAATGATCCGTGGTGTTTCAGCATTAGGATTGAATTTTCCGCTGGGGAGCAGTATGCCTGCCACAAACAACTCGGCGACAGCCTCTAAAATGCCAGAACCGCAGATTCCCCGAGCCTGTACTTGTGAATCGGGCAGGTCATGGCTCCATTGATCTTGACCAATGACTTTCAAACTCACCACAAAATTGTGGGGGTCGATGCGCACCCGTTCGATGGCGCCCGGAGCAGCCCGCATCCCATGCGTAATCTGCGCTCCTTCGAAAGCCGGGCCGGTCGGGCTGGATGTGCACAACAGCCGTTGGCGGCTGCCGAGCAAAATTTCACCGTTGGTGCCAACATCGACAATCAGGACAATTTCATCCTGCTGATGGGGCTGCTCCGCAAGAATAACCGCGACATTGTCAGCGCCCACATACCCGGCTTCCAATGGCAGCACATGCACCCGCGCCCCCGGATTGAACTTCAGGCCAAGCTCGCGTGCCTGCAAATCTAATGACCCGCCTGCCACTGGCGCAAATGGCAAATGTCCTAATTGGGCCGTGTCCAGGCCGAGGGCCAGATGGTGCATGACCGAATTACCCACCAGCACGCAATCCACGATGTCATCCGCTGCGGCTCCAGCCTGGGCTGCCGCCTGAGCGCCCAACTCGCTGACAGCATTGATCACCGACCGCTGCAACCGTTCGCGTCCATTAGGGGTCTCCACAGCATAGGATATCCGCGACATGATGTCGTCGCCATAAGTTACCTGCGGGTTCATCGCTGAAGCAGTCGCGAGCAGCGCTCCGCTGCGCAAATCGCACAGATAAGCCGCAATCGAGGTCGATCCAATATCCACCGCCAGCCCGAACGGTGTATCGTGGATTCCAGGCTGCACCCGCACGATGGTCTGATCATTCCAGATTGTCAGCGAAATTTCGCCTTTGCCTGCCCGCAGCGCTCCAGGCAGAGCCTTCAAAGCCGGGTGCTCAAATTCGACTCCGCGCAGACCAAAACGCTTCTCCAGGATGGCGAATATCCGTTCCTGATCAGAGCGGTCACCAAGGACTGGGGGATCGAGTGTCAGCAGGGCCATGCGGATGATCGGGTCGACTGCTATAACCCGCCTGGTGGCAGCTTTCACCACAATCTGTTTATTAGCCTGCGCTTCCTCCGGCACCGTTACCAGCATGTCGCCTTCTACCAACGCCATGCAGCTCAGGCGCACCCCCGGTGGAAGTCCATGTTTTTCACAGATGAGTGTTTCCTCCGCGCTGGCTGCCGAGGCGTGGACCGGGCTGGAAACGAGGCTGTGCTTTTGAAACTGACCGTCTTCAATCACCAGCTGGCATTTTCCGCAGGTCCCTGCCCCACCGCAGATGCTTTCGATCCCCACACCAAGACTGCGCGCCGCATCCAGCAGCGACACACCGGCTTCTACCTGGCCTGAACGGCCGGATGGTTGAAAGACAACCTTAAAGGTAGGGGCGGGCGTGTCAGTGGACCGTTTGGATGTTGCTTCTCTGGTCATGGGGAAAAGAGATTAACTCATGGAAAGATGTTTATAAGGAAGAATTCGCTAGTCGCGCGAAGGGATTATAGCTATTATAGGATCGAAAGTCAAAATATCGTGGAAAGTGCACCGCGCCATGTTACAGCTGATTGGATACTGTTTTTGAATCAGCCAAAATTGGTCTAAATTGACCCCTTGACAAATTTGTTTATTAACTGTATTATTTGAATTAAGATAATTCAACATCAAAGGAATTGATTGTGCCAACTCATTACGACGGCGACCCATCTGAAGTACTCGCGCTGGATACCTGGATCAAGCTGAACCGGTCTCTGGATGCGTTGGTTTCACGGGTCAATCAGAGCGGTACGATGGGCGGGCTGACCCCCACTCAGTTCGCGGTTGTTGAAGCCCTTTACCATCTTGGTCCGCTGCCACAGTGCCAGCTTGCAGCCAGGGTATTTAAAAGCAGCGGCAACATGACGCTGGTAATAGACAACCTGGAGAAACTCGGTTTGGTCGCCCGTCAGGCTGACGAGCACGACCGCCGGGTGAGCCGGGTGTGCTTGACGGCATTAGGCCGGCAGACAGTAAGCGAGATTTTCCCCAAACACGCCGCAGCTATAAAAGAGTTATTCGAGGTTCTCACCCCGCTGGAACAGCGCAAACTGGGAGAAATTCTTCGCAAACTTGGCAAACAAGAACGGTGAGCAAACAATCGATTTTTTTTGCACTTATTGTTCAATATCAAAATACTCAAAATAGAGTAATTCAATCTTTATAAATTAATGATCAAAGGAGATCAAATCATGTCTTGGAAAATTGACCCCGCACATTCTGAAGTAAACTTCACTGTCCGCCATATGATGATTTCTAACGTCCGTGGACGTTTTGAAAACTTCACCGGAACAGTTGAATTCGATCGGGAGAATCCCGCATTATCATCCGTGGACGTTCAAATCGAGGCTGCCAGTATCAATACCCGCGAGTCGCAGCGCGACAACCACCTGCGGTCAGCTGACTTCTTCGACGCCGAGAACCACCCGTACCTGACCTTCAAAAGCAAGCGCATCGAGCTGCTTGATGACGCACACGCCCGCATCACCGGTGACCTGACCATTCGTGGTGTTACCCGCGAAGTCGTGCTTGACACCGAATTCAATGGCATGTCGCAGAGCCCGTGGGGGTTTAACAGCGCAGGGTTTAGCGCCAGTACCAAAATCAACCGCAAGGACTGGGGATTAGCCTGGAATATGGCGCTCGAGACCGGCGGCGTACTGGTCAGCGATGACATCAAGATCAACATCGAACTCGAAATCATCGAAGAAAAAGTTGTGGAAGCCGTTTAACCCCGACTTGCTGTAGAATCGTAATTTACCAGGTAAAGGGACATCAGGCAACATGATGTCCCTTTACGATGAACGGTATGCTAAACGAAATACTTTTGACCAAAGATTTTGGCATTAGCAATTTTTTATGTATAATAAAAAAGGGTATGCACAGTTCTTTACAAGGGGATTCCGATTGGTGGATGAACTGGCCTATTGGTATTAAACAAACTGGTCTGTTCGTAGAAAAGTTCTGCCAACGGTTGAACCAGCAATCGCATTCCTCAAGGAAAATTACCCGCATCAATTTCTGGCCAAATCGATCCGGCCCTTGGAAGGGCCAGCCTCCAATCAATCTGGCCAAAGGGTTGGCAAAACCAACCGAATTGTAAGTAAGGTTCGCCCCGTGTTGTTTAAACTCATATCAGATTTTCAGTTTCAAGGAGAGAATAACCATGACAGCGTTAAGCAAAATTGAAGGAATTGGTCCTAAATATGAGGTTGTATTAAAAAAAGCGGGCGTCGCTTCAGTTGAAGCTCTGCTTAAATCGGGCTCTACTCCTAAAGGCCGCAAGATGCTGACGGAGACCTCGGGTATCAGCGACAAGTTGATTCTCGAATGGGTCAACCATGCCGATCTGTTCCGGATCAAGGGTGTTGGCGAAGAGTATTCCGACCTGCTGGAAGAGGCCGGGGTTGATACCGTGGTCGAGCTGGCGAAACGTGTTCCCGCCAACCTTTTCGAAAAAATGGTAGCCGTCAACCTTGAAAAGAAGCTGGTGCGCCAGCTTCCAACCCTAAAAATGGTCGCCGAATGGGTCGCCCAGGCAAAAACGCTGCCTCGGGTCATCGAGTACTAGGCAGAAACCATAATATGACAGCTTAGGGACACCGGCCAATTGGCCGGTGTCCCTATTTAATTTCAAATTTCTTTACTTTCCGGATTGCATCCCACCTTTGTTTTGGATATGATAAAAAAGGAAGGGATGTGCAAGACCATCATTCGGCAATGGAGGGAAAATCAATGAACAGCAAAATTACCTGGTACGGCCATGCCGCATTGTTGATCGAAACAGGTGGATACCGGGTGTTGGTAGACCCGTATTTGAAAGGAAACCCTGCCGCGAGCATTTCACCGGAACAAGTCCAGGCGGATTTTATCCTGGTAACCCACGGCCACGGAGATCATATCGGCGACACAATCGAGATCGCCCAACGCACGGGGGCGCTGGTGATTTGTAATGCTGAAATCAGTAAATGGTTGTCGTCCAGAGGCATTAAAACCCACGCGCAGCACCTGGGCGGCGGGTATCGCCACCCATTTGGCTACCTTAAATTGACCCTGGCGGTACACGGCTCCGGGCTGCCGGACGGAAGCTATGGCGGGAATCCGGCCGGGTTGCTGCTGACCACCCTGGAGGGCAAAAAAATCTACATGGCAGGCGACACCGGTTTATTCGGTGATATGCGCCTGATTGGTGAAGAAGGGATCGATTTGGCAGTACTGCCCATCGGCGACAATTACACCATGGGTCCGGCTGATGCGCTGAAGGCATTGAAAATGCTCCAGCCAGAACATGTGGTCCCCATCCATTACAGCACCTTCGATGTCATCCGTCAAGACGCTGCAGTCTGGGCAAAACAAGTGGAGCAGGAGACCAATGTCACAGTGCATTTACTGTGCCCTGGCGAGAGTTTGACCCTTTAGTTTTTACACGAAAATAATAACATCCATTCCAACCTGATAGGTTTTGAGTGATCTTTCAGGCTACCATACGATAGCTGTCGGCTTATAGACCAGGCAGCCATATTCCCCTGTGAGATGATCACCTCGATGACCACACCTCAGCAGCCAAAATTTCATCAACTTACACCCCCGCAGCGCCTGGGGTGGATCGAGCAGCATGCAGGCATTGACAGCTCTGCCTTACAAGCGTTCACCGAGGGCGCTGGATTATCACTCGAACAGGCCGACCATATGATCGAAAATGTGATCGGGTTGTATGCCTTACCCGTGGGTGTTGCCCAGCATTTTAAGATCAATGGACGCGAGGTTCTGGTGCCGATGGTTATCGAAGAGCCATCAGTGGTGGCTGGCGCATCCTTCATGGCCAAGTTGGCGCGTCCGGCTGGCGGATTTACCGCATCCACCACCCCGCCCGAGATGATCGGGCAAATTCAAATCCTTGAAGTGAGCGATTTAGAGGCATCCCGTATTCGCTTGCTTGAAAGTAAAGCTGAACTGATTCAGGAAGCGATGACCTATGACCCGGTTCTGGTCAGTCATGGCGGCGGCCCGCGCGATCTGGAAGTGCGCATTATTCATGAGTCACCTATTGGTCCCTTCCTGGTGCTGCACCTTATTTATGATGTGCGGGATGCGATGGGCGCCAATGCCATCAACACCGCGCTCGAACGCCTGGCGCCGCGTGTTCAATCCATTTCCGGCGGAAAGGTCCATTTACGGATTCTTTCCAATTTAGCCGACCGCCGCCTGGCACGGTCGCAGGTTACTATTCAACGTGATCAATTAGCGTTCGACCAGTTTTCAGCTGAGGATGTGCGTGACGGCATTATCGCCGCCTGGGCTTTTGCCGCCGCCGACCCCTACCGCGCCGCCACCCACAACAAAGGCATCATGAACGGTGTCGATGCCGTTGTCCTGGCAACCGGAAACGATTGGCGCGCCATTGAAGCCGGAGCGCATGCTTACGCTGCCCGCAGCGGGCGTTATACCAGCCTCAGCACCTGGGGAAAAGATGCGGAAGGAAATCTGGTGGGTGACCTGGAAATGCCCATGGCTGTGGGGATCGTCGGCGGGGCTACCCGGGTGCATCCCGGGGCTCAGGCGGCATTGAAATTGATGGGCGTAACGACCGCGGCTGAATTAGCAGAAATAATAGTGGCCGTCGGGCTGGCACAGAATCTGGCCGCTCTGCGCGCTCTGGCAACGGAGGGGATCCAGCGAGGGCACATGACCCTGCACGCACGCCAGGTGGCAATCGCGGCCGGTGCTGAAAGGGATATGATCGACCGGGTGGCTGACCGGCTGGTGCAAGAGAAAAACGTCCAGGTCAACCGTGCCCAGGAAATCCTGTCGGAATTAAGTTAACCGCGTAGCCGCGGAGACCACAGAGAAACCCTTTTGCAGGTCATTATAAAAACCACGATGATGCGGAGTTCAAAGCGAACATCTATTTTAATGAATTAAAAGCCACATGTAGACACTGTAGGATTATGGAATACCTGTTTATCAAGAGTCATAACCGGAGTAACGCAGATGCTATACAACGAGTCCTTAACGAAGAACATTATTGGAGCAGCGATCGAAGTGCATAAAACTCTTAGGCCT
>JAJZTR010000140.1 GCA_021848775.1 Chloroflexota bacterium
GCGCATGCTTCAGTAAGTTACCAGACCGTCTCAAAGGTCATTAACCATAAAGCTCATGTTTCTGATGAGACCCAGCAGCGCATATGGGATGCCGTTCGCGAGCTGGGCTACACGCCCAGTTACACGGCGCGCAGTTTGCGGTCGCAGCGCAGCAAGACCATCGGTTATTCATGGGAGCCTTCCCCGCCGGATCAAACTAACCCAATCCTTGATGAGTTTTTGCAGAGTATGTTCAGGGCTGCCGAGTCTTGCGGTTACTATTTACTTTGCTTTCCCTACCATTCCGAAATTCCCAAACAATTAGAAACCTATCGCGAATTGATTGATACGGGGCGGGTGGATGCTTTTGTGCTTTCCATCATTAACTACAATGACCCGTGCGTCAATTACTTGCTTGGACGCAATTTTCCGTTCGTTGCTTTTGGCCGGCTGGACGATCCGCACATGTTTCCCAATATCGATGTGGACGGCGGATTGGGATTACGCATTGCGGTCGAACATTTGTTGTCGCTCGGTCATCGAAGAATCGCCGCGCTGGCCTGGCCGCTTGATTCGCGGGTAGGCAATAACCGTATGGAAGGTTATTTTGCAGCCTTGCGGGCGGCCGGAATCGAGGTTCTTTCAGACTGGATACAGCGCGGCGAAGGAAGCTATGATGTTGGCTTCCAATCTACATTGCAGCTATTGGCAATGCCTGAAACCACCCGTCCCACCGCCATCGTGGCAATGAATGATCTGATGGCTATCGGAGCAATGGCTGCAATTCGCCAGAAAGGTTTCCGGCCCGGAAAGGACGTCGCCGTGACGGGTTTTGACGACACCCCAACGGCGCGTTATTTAAGTCCTCCGTTGACAAGCCTGCGTCAGCCGGTCTCGAAGATCGGGCAAAATCTAATGGAAAGGTTGATTTCTTACCTTGAAACCGGCGTTTATCCGGATCCCATTGGCGAGCTGGTAGCTCCCCAACTGGTGATTCGCGCATCAACGACCGGAAATGATACAGGTTAACCTTTCAACAAGAAAGGAGTAAGCCATCAATAAGACGTAGATGAACCTCGCATCACCGCATGTATTAATAAGGAGCCACCTTCTCCGGCAAGAGATGACAGGCGGCTCCGATGGCAGGGTTTTTTGCCCTGCGTGGTGTAAGTATACCATACCGTAAGCCAAGTTCATTTGAGCAAGATTTAGGAGAAGAAACGATGAAAAAGACATTTACCATTGTGACCTTCTTGGTTGCCCTATCCATACTCGTAGCTGCTTGCAGCCCAGCGGCAACTGAGGAGCCGACCACCGTTCCAACCACTGAACCAACACAGCCGCCAGCCGTAGAGACCACAGCTCCGACTGCTGCGCCGACCGAAACAAGCCTGTGTCCTTTGGAAGTCGAACCGAATGCCACCATCACCTTTTCAGGCTGGGGTGACGAATCTGAACAGAAGGTTTACAAAGACACCATCGAACGGTTTAAAGCCATATGCCCCGATGTAACGGTTAACTACACTCCCATTCCTTCTGATTTCCAGACTAAGTTGAAAGCGCAAATGGCAGGCGGCACTGCTCCTGACGTGTTCTATGTCGACGACCAACTGATGACCGCGTTTGCTCCCTCCGCCCAGATCCTGGCTCTGGATGATCTGATGACCCAGACCAATGTCAGTCGCGATGATTTCATCCCTGCCCTTCTGACAATCTTCACTCTGGATGGCAAAACCTATGCCCTGCCGAAAGACTGGGGGACGCTCGGGCTAATCTACCTGCCTGAAGCTTTTGCAGATGCTGGCGTCCCTGAGCCGACAGATGACTGGACATGGGAAGATATGCGTGCGGCTGCCAAAACAATTGCTGACAAGGGAACTTACGGCGGCTTCTGCATGGGCGCTGATTGGGCGCGTTTCTCACCATTTGCCACATCCAATGGCGGCGCGTTTGCATCACCCGACTTTACAACCGCCACACTGGATACCCCCGAAGTGAAGGACATGGCAACCTTCGTCAATGACATGTTCGAAGAAGGCAGCCTTGTCCGCCCGGCCGACGTCAGCGCCGGTTGGTGTGGTGAAGCTATCGGCAAGCAGTTAGTTGCCATGACCACAGAAGGCGGCTGGATGGTCAACTTTATGAAGACCACATATCCGGATGTCGTCTGGAAGGCAGTAAAAATCCCTTCCGGCCCAAAGACCCAAGCCGATATCATCTTCACCAACGGCATTGGTATCAATGCCGCCACCCAGTATCCAATGGCCGCTGCCGCTTTCTTGTTCTACGCAACCGGCCGCGAAAATCAGGCTGAGATCGTTAAAACCGGTTTCGCCTACAGCACGCATCCTGATCAGGCCGACCTTATCGTTGACCCGAATGACCTGGCTATTGCCCAGGGCGGCCTGCTGCCTGACACCATTGTAGCATACTGGGGTCCAAACACCGGCAAGGTTAACGACGCAGTCTCCCAGGCCTTGGACCGTATCTTCCTTGGCGACCAGACTGTTGACGAAGCTTTTGCACAGGCTCAAGCTGAAGCACAAACTGCACTTAGCGGTCAATAACCAGGGCTTCTCTCACTTTAGCAGGCGGTTTTAAGCAATTTAAAACCGGATGGAATCTGGGTTCTCCAACTCCAGGTTGGAGAACCCAGGTGAGGGAAAAACGCCCGCGGTCCCAGTGAATACGATCGAGGTGCAGAATGCAAAATGAAGCAAAGAATTCAGCCCGGAACGGGACGGTGGTAGCGTTTTTCGTTTTTATTGGTATCGTTGCCGTTATTCTACTCATTGCGCTTCTTAATGCACCTACCATGGGCGGCCCCAGAGTCATGGCCACCCTTCAAACCTACCTTACCGAAGTTCGCGAAACAGCAATTCCATACATGGTCGTGGTCGGCATGTTGGCAATTATTGTCGCCTTTTTTGCTGCCCGCGAGCTGCGTAAAGTTTGGACCAATCACCGGCGACGTACGGAATTGATCACCGGGTATGCTTTTCTTGCACCTTATCTGATCGTCACTCTCACTTTTATGATTGGTGTGATCCTTTTCGCTTTTTATATTTCGTTCAACGATTACGATATTTTTACCCGTCCTAAATGGATCGGACTTTCGAATTACGCCGAAGCTTTCCAGGGTTTTACCGATTCGACAAAACGCGATTTTCTACAATCCCTTTACAACGTGTTGTGGTACACGATCATTGTCGTACCCATTCAAACTACTCTCGCAATCCTTATGGCCGTTCTGCTGAATGCACCGTTTCATATGAAACAATTCTTCCGCGCGGTTTTCTACACGCCAAGCGTAACTTCATCGGTTGTGATTACGCTCATCTTTGTATGGTTTTACCTGAAAGCCGGTTATGTTAACTATTTTCTGCAAACTTCGCTCGGCTGGGTGGGTATTAATTTTGAACCAGTAAATTGGTTGGGTGACCCTCGCGGATTGATACAGCTTATCGTCGAAGCTTTTGGCGGAACGATCCCATCCATCCAATGGTATTTTCGCGGCCCAAGCATCGCCTGGATGGCCATTATGTTCCAAAACATATACACGACTATCCCGACGTTCATGCTTATGTTCCTGGCAGCATTGCAGGATATCAACCCTGCCCTGTACGAGGCAGCCAGCATAGATGGCGCAAGCAGTTTCCAAATGTTTCGAAAAATTACACTGCCAATGCTGCGTCCTATCATCCTGCTGGTGGTCGTACTTGGAACCATCGGGACCTTCCAGGTATTCGACCAGGTTTACCTGGCGACCAAAGGAGGACCGTTGAAAACTTCCCTGACGCCCGTATTTTTAGTTTTCCAGGAAGCGCTGGGGATTAACGGCCCGATTAATATGGGCTATGCATCTGCGCTTGCATTTATCCTGGCCGTGATCATCTTTGCCATCACGTTCTTCCAGCGTCGCTTCCTCGAACGCGGCACGGAATTGTACTAGGAGGGTCAACATGATCGACGTGGACCTGAAACCAGCCCCAGTTCTCCAATCGCACTATGTCTCGCAACGGTTGGCCAATTTTGTCAAATCAACCCTGCGGTATTTAGTGCTGATCGCCATTGGCATCATCATGTTCACGCCATTTATTATGGCAATGATTGGGACATTCAAGACCGATCTCGAAATTACTGCATTCCCCCCAAAATTCTTACCGGAAGTATGGCATTGGGAGAATTGGACCCGGGTTTGGAATACCGACATTGGCCAGGGAGGCACCTTCCCACGCTGGTTATTCAATACAGCCTTTTTATCCGTGACCATCTCTGTCTCGCAAGTTATTTTCTGTTCCATGGCTGCCTATGCTTTTGCCAGATTGAGATTTGCCGGAAAGGATGGAATCTTTAATTTCATGTTGACTACTATGATGATCCCGGGAGCAGTCACTTTGATCCCGGCGTACGTCTTGATGACCAAGTTGCATTTGATCAACACTTACTGGTCGCTAATTTTACCGAATTTAGTGGCAGCCGGAAGCATCTTCACACTGACTCAATTCTTTAAATCCATTCCAAAAGATCTGGAGGAAGCAGCCTTTATCGACGGTGCCACCCATATGCAGATTTTCCGCACAGTGGTTCTGCCTTTAGCCCGTCCCGCGCTCCTCACCGTGTTGATCTTACAATTCCAATCCATATGGAATGCTTTCCTGCAGCCTTTGCTCTATTTGAATTCTCCTGACCATTATGTGCTCAACGTGGCTTTGAGCATATTCCAACAGCAGTATAAGGCGCAATGGAATCTTACCCTGGTTGGAGCCATGTTCAATGCCATCCCGGTGATCCTGCTGTTCTTTATATTCAGCCGGTATTATGTCGAAGGCGTTGCCTATACCGGGATCAAGGGTTGATTGGTTCTGCCCAGACGGCCAGGAGCATGATGAAAGCGGTTTTATTGATCCTACGTGACGCATTCCAGGACGTCTGGGCAGATTTGTGGACCATGCTGGTCTGTAATCTGTTTTGGCTGGTAGCAAATGTGTTGATCGTGCCCGGGCCGCCAGCAACCCTGGCGTTGGTCTATTGGGGCAATCGCATCGCTCATGGCGAGGTTGTCGATCTCAGCGATTTCTGGAGGGCTTTCGGCCGCTATTGGGGCCCTGCATGGCGGTGGGGTGGAATCAACCTGGGCGTCATCACATTTTTGATCGTGGATATCGCCCTGACTGGTCGAATTGTTCAAGGGTTGTGGGAGCCCTATTTACAGGGCCTTTACATTGCGCTGCTGGCCGGTTGGCTGACGGTCCAGTTATTTGCGCTTCCTTTTTTGTTCGAACAAAAAACCATGAGCGTTCGCCAGGCGCTGCACAACGGAGTTGTAATGATTGGTAAAAACCTGGGTTTCTCCATCATTCTGTTTTTATATTTGGGCCTCATTCTCATCGTTTCAACAATTGCCTCTATGCTCAGTTTGATGTTAGGAGCTGTTTTTATCGCCTGCGTGAGCAACCGGGCTGTATTGAACCGCCTGGAAAGCTTTAAACTCTCAAGCTCACGGGTATAAGCCTGTCCTGGGGTCTGGATTTACGTTTACCTTATTTTTTGATATTCAAAAATAGGAATTCCTGATGCAGTTGAACCGTCATCCATCCAATCCAATTCTGCTTCCTGATCCAATTTCAGACTGGGAAACCTACAACGTTTTCAACCCTTCCGTGATTTACCATAACGGATTGTTTCATATGCATTACCGCGCGCAGGGATTGGATTGGGTCAGCCGGATTGGCTATGCAGTCAGCGTTGACGGAATCCGGTGGAATCGCATGCGTCGGCCGGTGTTGGAGCCGCAAGATGCAAGTGATTCGCGTGGCGTGGAAGATCCACGTGTGACTGAAATGGATGGCGAGTTTTATATGTCCTATACTGCCTACGGGAGGGAGTTCAGCGGTCAAGGCGAGCCGACACACGCCGGCGGCGGGATTTTGCCGATGTTTGCTCACAGCAGGAACTTGATCCAGTGGGAACGGATGGGGTCATTGGTGAGCGGCGAGGACAACAAGGATCACGTATTGTTCCCCCGGCGTATCCAGGGGAACTATATGGCGCTCCACCGCCGGGCGCCCAATGTCTGGCTGGCTGAATCTTCCAATTTAACCCGTTGGCCGGAAGAATCCATGCGCCCGATCTTTGGGCCACGACCCGAGAACGGTTGGGATTCATTTCGGGTCGGTGGGGGCGGCGTGCCTATCGAAACGGAGTATGGTTGGTTGATTGTGTACCATGCTTATGACCCATCCCACACTTATCGGCTGGGGACGTGTCTGCTCGACCTGGAGGATCCTGCCATTGTGATCCATCGTCCGAAGGATTTCATCTTCGAACCGCGCGAAACATGGGAATTGCGCGGTGATGTACCCAACGTGGTTTTTTCCTGCGCCAACCTGGTTGTAAGCGACACCGTATATGTGTACTACGGCGGCGGTGATCATGTCATCGGACTGGCGACCATAGGATTTACGGAACTCCTGGATTTCGCCCGGTTTGGATAGTACATACATTTTGAAGGTTATTAAATCGTTACAGGTGGATTTATGGTAGATTTTTGGACAATTTCGGAATCCTCGTTCAATCCGAATCGTATTCGCCACAACGAGACGGTGTTTACCCAGGGTAATGGATACCTTGGCACACGCGGCGCGTTTGAGGAATTTTACCCAGACGAACAGCGCACGACCTTTGTCCACGGTATGTTTGACGACCTACCGGTTGTTTTTACCGAGCTGGTGAATTTCCCTGATTGGTTGGAACTGGAAATTTTTCTGGATGGAGAGCGTTTCAGCCTGGCAGATGGTGAAATCCTGGCCTTCGAACGCCATCTGGACCTGCATACCGGGTTGCTGACCCGCACGGTTCGATGGTGCAGTCCACAGGGGCGAACCACCCGGCTGGAGTTTCAACGTTTTGCCAGTCTGGCCAATGTCCATCTGGCGTGCCTGCAAGTGATTTTGACGCCGGAAAATTATTCCGGCGGCGTTGAACTGCGCAGCGGTCTGGATGCCGGAGTGGATAATCTGGGGTTTAAACACTGGGATTGGCTGGGGCAGGGCATCGATGGACAAACCTGCTGGCTGAAGTTGCGAACCCATACGACCGAGATCGAAGCTGGGATGGCAACAAGTTTCGCAGTTACTGCCGACGAAGATGTTGAAACTCACGCCTGGGA
>JAJZTR010000005.1 GCA_021848775.1 Chloroflexota bacterium
ATATGGTGAAACTGAGGGTCGCAACCGGACATAATCCATCTGCTGAAACGGTCTGGTGTGTCTGGCAAATTGAAGGCGACACATCCACAAACCAAACGGATGCTGTGAAAGTCGCGACCGATCAGACCTCGGACCTGTGGCAAGTGCAATTACCGGCCTTTAATGGTGGTGAAGTCATCCATTACCGCCTCTTCGCGCGCAAAGGGAATCAGCAAGTTGAAAGCGAAGAATTTTCTTTTTCAGTTTTAACTTGGCTGGATGTAATTGCTGTTACATCAGTTGAACAAATGAATGAACGGTTAGTGGTCACGCTTGCTACGGATCGTCCCAATTTATTCATTGGCCTTCAAGCCGAACCTGAACCCGGAGGTACGATTACCTTAAGGCTTTCATCGGTTGAGGTAAACAAGCATTCGGCTTCCAAGCTGCCATTGAACGATCCGCTGATTGCGGAAATAGGCGATCTCCGGATTACCCTTTATAGCAATCCTTTGCGGTTGGTGTTGAAACGGGAAAGTGATAACCTGGTATTAGAGACGATTGAACCCATCCGCATTTTAGCTCGCGCGAATGGAACGGTTCTGCAATGCAAACTCGAATTTAAAAGTCCTTCGGACGAAGCTTTTTACGGCTTTGGAGAGCGTTTCAACGCCTTTGATCAGCGCGGGAACCGGTTGGACAATTACGTTTATGGTCAATACACCGATCAGGGAAAACGCTCCTATATTCCGATTCCATTTTTTATTTCCTCGCGAGGATACGCCTATTGGCTAAGGACGGATTGCCAGGCTGAATTTGACCTGGCAGCTGCACAAACCGACTGCTGGACAGTAACCGGCCTTTTGGATGACCCAATCGCGGGCCTGGAGATGAAGTTCTTTTTCCAGCAGCAACCTCGTTCGATAATCAAAGCCTTTACCGATCTGACCGGAAAACCCAAACTGCCGCCAGCCTGGGTATTCGGACTGTGGATGAGCAGCAACGATTGGAACAGCCAGGCGGAAATTATCCATCAGTTACATCTGACACAGCAACATCAAATTCCCGCCTCTGTACTGGTGATTGAGGCGTGGAGTGATGAAATCAATTTTTATATTTGGAACGATGCTCACTACCAACAGAAACCCTCATCTCAGAAATATTCCCTGACAGATTTTCATTTTCCCGCGGAGGGACACTGGCCTGACCCAAAAGCTATGGTCGATGAACTTCATCAGGCGGATGTGCGATTGGTACTATGGCAAATACCGGTTATCAAACATGGTGAAGCAAGGGAAAACCTGGATAAACGACTGAATATAAAGGACCAGGAGTACGCCATCCAACACGGATTTGTCGTTCAGAAAGCCGACGGCAGTCCGCATCGGGTGGAAGCACATATGCCTTGGTTCGCAGGCAGCCTGGTTCTCGACTTCACCAACCCTGAGGCTGCAGATTGGTGGCTCAAAAAAAGGGAATACCTGCTGACTGAGTTAGGAATAGACGGGTTCAAGACAGATGGTGGCGAGCATGTTTGGGATCCTGAAACCAGGTTTTATAACGGTATGCGTGGCAGCCGCGGGATCAACACCTACCCAATAGCTTATGAAGGTGCATATCAGCGCTTTTTAGAAACCCATCGCGGAAAAGATTATGTCCTCTTCAGCCGGGCGGGTTATACCGGTGCTCAGGGAGTTCCCTGCCATTGGGCGGGAGATGAAAATTCCACCTGGGATGCTTTCCGTGCATCGATACGTGCCATGCTTAATGTAGGTCTATGCGGGGTCCCGTTCATGGGTTGGGATATCGCAGGGTTTGCAGGACCGATTCCGAGCAGCGAGTTATATCTGCGAGCTACTGCATTCTCGGTTTTTTGCCCGATCATGCAATACCATTCGGATGGAAATGGTCGGCGCATACCCAGCCGGGACCGGACGCCCTGGAATATCCAAGAACAGACGGGTGACCGGGATGTCATTCCGATCTTCCGTGAATTTGCTAATCTGAGGATGAATCTGCTCCCCTACATCCTCGGTCTAGCCTGGGAGAGTAGTCAAACTGGTGTGCCGCTGATGCGACCACTGTTCCTTGATTATCCGGACGATGCTGCTTGCCGTGAATTCCCATACCAATACATGTTTGGCGATGCGCTGTTGGTTGCCCCTGTCATAGATGAAAATGTCACCCTCTTGCCGGTTTACCTGCCACAGGGTGAATGGCGCGATTTTTGGACAGGAGAGTACTTTCGGGGACCACGAACAATTGATGTGAAGGTACCTCGTGATCGCATACCCGTGTTCCAGAAAGCAGGGAGTATTGTTGCACTTCAATTAGGCCATTCAGGAGAATTGGGCAGTCCAATTGGAAACGACACAGAACAGAGCATGCATCTCACGCTACGAATTGTTTGTGGAGTAGAAAGCAAAGCACCGATCCTGCTTCCCAGGGGGAATAAACCGATATGGATCACAGTGGAAGCCTACGAAGGAGAGGATGCGATAGAGATTCAATTGCCGGCTCTGCCGCAGGGGGCTGATCTGGTTATACTTTCCCATGACCCAACCTCTGTAGCCATTAACGGTCAACTTTTACCCCGACTGAACCGCGATGATTTCGAAAGAAGGACCATTGATGGGTGGTGGGTATCCACGAACCAAGAGATTAGAATCCATTTGGCTGAAATTAACCAACCCGCCAGGATCACGATCAGATGAGGTCACAATTAAATCCACCATCATCCTAATTTAGAAAAGATTACAGTGGGGTTGATAGATTTGAAGTTGAACCATTAAAACAACAACCCACCGAAAAATCGGTGGGTTGTAAATTGAGGATGTGGGTCTATGGGATTGTTGTCCAGTGATCATTAAGGCCAAATCCTGGGGCAAACTCATGGAAGTGGGACATTCCTAATGGGTCTTGGTAGTTTTCCATAACAACCTCAAATGATCCCCAGAGGGACCCTCCCGGTCCTACCCATACAATTTTTGCAAAGTAAGTATAGTGGGCATCTTGCGATCCATCACCATCCGAATCATACCAACCCTCGACCTGGTTGGTCAGCCAGCCCATACTGTACCCACCGACGACGCCATTGACTAAACCTCTGTCAAGCTTATCATCACCATTGCAATCTACATTGGCGATCCATTCATCACTCCACTTCATCATTAAATTGTCATCAACATAATCGCCAGTTTGACCCCAATATTTGCCATCAAGCTTTCTATCGGAACTATCATAAGTGCCGTTGAATAAATGGGCTTGATAGTTATAACCGTACTGGTCGTAACCAGTTGTAATAGGATTACCTGACGAATCCAGGATTGTCCCGTCCTGGATATTTGCACAGCCGGCATTGGAATTTTCCCAGGCTGTTTCATTTCCATTGGCATCTGTTTGGACAGGTTTTGCTGCCATAACGGTTGAAGTGCTGACAAGCAACGCACAAATAACCAGGATAAAGATATAAATACTTTTCTTCATTTTATTTTCCCCTTTCGAACGCTTTCATCTGGATAAATCATTATTATTCCATGCCTGCGAAAAGATCAGGCTTTGATTGGAATTACTAACACACACTTTAATGGTTATCAAGTTGCTTAAATATATATCCCCACCTCCTTTTCAACTATTGAATTAATACCTGCTTCGAAATACTGTCCTCCCCCTCCAAACTTATACAATCTTATAATACATACTTTTTATTGATTAAACTATCGGGTATTTATTATAAAAATATTAGAAATCGTTCGTATCCTGTTAAAAATGTTCCAACAGGAAAGCAAGTGGGATGGGGTAACCTAGAGGTGTTTTCTTTATCAGATGTGCCCCAAACACCTATCATTCATTATTGATATTAGGCCGAATTGTTAGGCCGGGTAGAATTCAAGGTGGAAATTAAAAAGGGAAACTATTTCTAATTATTTACAAACTCAAGTAGCCGCGCGAGTCACTGACTCGCGCGGCTTGGTTTTAACTGTTGTCCACCTGGCGTACTACTTCGCCCAGCGCAGAGACCGCGTCCTTGTCGTTGATCTCGACACTCAGGGGCATATAGCCCTGAGCTACGACCAGCTGCGCGGCGATGCCCTGCGAGACATTTTGCTCCAACGCAGGAGCATCAGCGACGTACGCATCAAAGCCCGCCCGAACCTCTGGATTGTCCCCAACAGCAAATCTCTCGTGGTGACTCACCAGGGACTCGAATATCGTCCCCTAAAGGGGACCCTGAACCCAGGATGTAGGTGACTCACCAGGGACTCGAACGATAACCCCCTGCGGGGGACTATGAGCCCAACCTATTTTGGTGACTCACCCGGGATGCGAATATTATTCCCCTTTTTTCCTGAAATCGATAAATCCTTTTTCCACATTAACCGAAATTAACTGCACACGAACTCTGTCTCCGACGTCCAGACCTTCGAACCCATGGACTACCTTCCCCTCAACCGGGACTGAAAGCAACCGAACCCAGGTGCCTTTCTCGGATGCGCCGGTGACAATCGAATCAAACTTTTCCCCGATTCTAGATTCGAGCATCAGCGCAGCTGCTGATTTTTCAACCTGGCGTTCAACTTTGTTCGCAGCATCTTCTGCCGCGGTGCAGTGGGCAGCCAAAACATTCAGTTCCTCAATGGTATAAGGCACCGCTTTCCCATGCAAGGCTGCTTTCAACAAACGTTGGGTGAGCAAATCGGGGTAACGCCGATTCGGGGCAGTAGAATGTCCATAGTCTTTTACTGCCAGACCAAAATGGCCCGGTACATTCCCGTCTGGGAGCTCCGCAACATATTCGCCAGCGCCCAACAACTTGATCACAGCCAAAGACAGGTCCGGGAAGTGCAGCGGATCAGCCGCCTTTTGTTTGACGAGGAATTCCTCCAGCGCTTTAGAATCAGGGAGTTGAGGAAGCTTGTAGTCAAGATCCGCGGCAATTGCGACAATCCGCTCCCATCGTTTGGGGGTTCGAACCACACGTCGGATCGATGGGAAATTCCTGGTCGAAAGAAAACGGGCGGTCACGCCATTGGCCGCTATCATGAAATCTTCAATGATCTCTTTCGCGCGATTCTTTTCATCAATATCGAGCGACTGAATATGATCCCCATCAAATACCGGTCTAGCCTCGACAGTATCCAGGACAAGGGCGCCATGCACATGCCGCAGGTTCTTCAAGCTCTGCGCTGCCCTATCTTGCAGCTTAAGGTTTTCAGCCAATCCCTGGACCTCGGTTATAGCTGCGGGGATATTGCCATTCTTTTCCAGCCAGGCCGCCACGCTGTTGTAAGCAAGTTTTGCATGATTATGCACCCAGGCAGGATAAACATTTGAATCTGCAAGCTCACCGCCGGAGTTGATCAACATTTCAACCACAATGGAAAGGCGATCCTGATTGAAATTAAGGGATGTAATGTCAGTTGACACCATTTCCGGCAGCATTGGGAAAATCTCGGCGGCTGTATAAACCGAGGTGGTATTATTGCGTGCATGTTGATCGATTGCTGATCCATCTTTGACGGTATATGCCACATCCGCGATCGCTACAAAAACCTTCACCTGATTCGATTGGGCGGCTTCCGCAAAGGTAAGTTGATCCAGGTCGAGAGAGTCATCGTTGTCAATGGAAGACCACAGGAGATTTCGCAGATCACGAATCGCATTATGTCCTTCTGCCGAATCGCCGCTGGTTGCTTGACCTGCATTAAGCGACTCGAGTTCTGCCAGCGCTTCGTCTGAAAAATCAGGCAGAAAACCCCGCTCAAGCATTGCCCGATGAGCAATTTCCTTTAAAATGACGCGGTGGTTGCGGTTATTGGTATTCATCGGATATCCTTCTTGGACTCTAAGTTTGCTGGGTATTTTCTTTGTAAGAAGACCATTACCTTTTTGCTCAGTTTTTTTCAAGGTCACAATAAGCCACAACGCGGTCGCGACCTGCACGCTTGGCGGCGTACAAAGCTTTGTCAGCTGCGCTTAGGAGTTCATCAACCGTCATTTCATCCTGTGATGCCTCGATCATTCCGCTGGACAATGACATGGAACCGAGCAATTGCTCTCCATAACGGATCTGCATTTCTTTTACCTGCGTGTTGATCTTTTCGATGTTCTGGCGGCTGGATTCCAGGGATGAATCCAGCAGGATCAGCACGAACTCCTCCCCGCCGTAACGGCAGGCAATATCGCTTTTGCGCACATTCTCGCGCAGGACGCGTCCCAATTCACGTAACATTAAATCACCAGCATCATGGCCATAGGTGTCATTTAATTGTTTAAAATGATCGATATCCAGCATCGCGATAGTGGTTTGCTTACCGTCGCGCCGGGCATGGTTTAACTCACGCGGAAGGGTATCATTCAAATAACGGCGATTGAATAGGCCGGTCAGGGGATCGTGGTTGGCTTGCTCGTGCATGATCTCGCGTAATTTTAAGTTGGATAAAGATAGCTTTATACCTTCACCTACTGTTACGACTTGTTGCTTCCAGTGGTGCAAGTTATCGAGCTTCATCCCGGTAGGGATTTCAACCGAAAGCAACCCCAACATTTCACCCTGGACTACCAGAGGCAAGCACAGGCTCCCTGTCTTTAGCGGTCGAGTGAAATGCCCGCATATTATACTGTCGAGTGGATCTGCCGCCTCATGTGCTTGCCCTCGTCTTATTGCCCAACAATCATCTAATTGAAAAAGGGACTCCAACATTGGCTCATTTCCCCAGCTCGCATAGGTCTCAAGGAAATGACCTGAATCGTGCAAGATTGCGAGACCTCCACTTTGACCGTTAAACAGGTCTCCAACCGCCAGTGAAATGATATGAAAAGCTTCTTCCTGGGTTTTGCAGGCTTGAAGCAAATCATTCATGTGATTGATCAACCTCATTTCACGGTCACGGTTTTGTAACTGCACGACCAAAGAGGATAATTCTTCGTTGGCTTTGTTTAAGGAATCCTTTATCCGCTTGCGTTCGGAGATATCACGGATGTTGCATTGAATCACTTTTTGGTCATTGACCTCATAGAGGTTAGAGACAAACTCAACGTCGACGCTTTCGCCATTTTTTGTCTCAAGGGGGAGCTCGTCGTAACGGATATACTTCTTTCGCCGCAATTCCCGAAAAGCAGTTTGGCTGGCAGCAATGTCTTTGAATGGGCCAATTTCCCAAAGAGACTTTCCTATAAATTCATCATAAGAATAGCCCAACATCTCAATGAGGAATGGGTTGACATCGGTAATTTGGCCTGAGACAGCATCAAGCAGCAATATTCCGTCTTTGGCGGTTTCAAAAAGCCGGCGATATCGCGTTTCAGACTCTCTAAGCATGACCTCTGTCTGACTATTATCCTTCTCGATGAACACTTTTGTTTGATCCATCTGTCTGACCTCGCTAATTAACCTGCGTGATAAGAGTCTTCATAAGACTGTTCCATATGACCCGGATGATAGTGCGCGTGGAGCCCAGGAATCAAGGATCAATGTTGCAAGGGTGTAAAGATCACAACAGATTTCATAGGTCATACTCCATTCGTGCTGCTATGATCAGGTAGTGCATAATTCCGAAGCTGAAAGCAAAAGATCGTCGTGATTGAGGTGGTTCTGTCTGGGGTTAGATCGCAGTAATGCGAACGAATACCGGGGATGATGGTAGGCAAAGGGTCGTAATCCTCAAGAAAATATCTCTTCGAGAGTAAATTATTATCCAAAAAAGCGATCTCAGATCTTGCCATTCGTACGGCAGGCGGATCACTAGCCGTGCACAATACTTGGATTACGGGCTTCTTGCTTCATCCGTCTGTTATGCGTGCGCAGTCCTTTGGATAACCGTTTCTTTTCCGGTTTAACCGCCTTTTCCGGTTTGACCGCCATTTCGGGTTTGACAACCTTTTCTGGTTTGACTGACTCTTCCAGCTTGACCGCCTTTTCCGGTTTGACCAGCTTTTCCGGTTTGACTTCTTTTTCCAGTTTGACCGGCTTTTCCAGTTTGACCGGCTTTTCCGGTTTTACTGACTTTTCCAGTTTGATCGGCTTTTCCGGTTTGACTGACTTATCGGGTTTGACTGCCTTTTCCGATTTGACCAGCTTTTCCGGTTTGACTGGTGTTACTTTTTTATCTGCCATGGTATTCCTTCTTATCTTAGAAAATGATCTCGGACTTTGGCTGAAATTTGTTGATCCGTCATCTTATCAACGGTGTCAACTCCAACGATTATTCCTTCGAGGCCTCCACGGATAAGGTGATTTTTGAATTCCACTTTTGCCTCTCCAGGACCAATTATCCAAATGGCTTCAGCACCACGAATAAAGGAGATGATCCCATCGTAATAATTACCCAGGTGATCCCTAAACTGCCGATCTCGTATATCCTCCGCGGTTGAACCCTTGGGAGCATTGGGACCTTTCGTCCGGGTACCCGTTGAAAACCGCACATGTTTCTCCAGATTCGATCGGATTTCACGGATGACTTCGACCTCATTTTCAATGGTCACGATCACAGCTTTGCGATGATCAATCCACAATCCTACTTCCCTTTTCATAAGGACCTTCCCTTCCATCGATAGTTCTCACCCTATTACCATCCTATGCGAAAGGGGCTATTCATGTCCCTAATTAAATCTATAAAAACCCTATCAGAATCTTATTCCGGTTCACCCTCGTGATAAACCTCCCGTTTGATCGTTGTCTTTTTAGGCTGAAAAGATCTCCCAGGTTGTTTTTAAAATCAAGTTGACCATATCTGAATTTAATCGGTTCAAGAGGATAGAAAAGACCTGGTCAGGGTACCTGGTCAGGTCTTTTGCCGCCGGAAAACTATTCGTTCTTTGTTGTCGGGCTAATTCGCCAGCCCGCCGGTCGCGGCGACATTTTCCTTTTGTCTGAGCATCACGTCCATTGGATCACCGCAAGGATCGAGATTGCTAATCTAGCTCCCCCAGGTCGTTTCCGCTAACGATTCGTCCGCAAGCGGCATTGAACGGACAACTTCTTCAACAGGCTCCTCATTGACAATCAATTCGTCCATCGGGCCAACTGCAGCAATGGTCCCGCCCATCGGAATCTCCTGGTTAGGAGTCTCAAACATCTGAATCTCATCCGGAAGAGGTCCACTCAGCGGTTCCACGGATGCAACGGTCCCACCCATGGGCGTATCGTTGATAAGAGACTCATCCACCGGGGTTCTGTCGGCAAAAGTATCCGATTTTAATGTCGGGGGGTTGGTGTCTTTATCGATTTCCCCAATGATTTCTGAGGTTTCGTCAAGGTTTCTGTAAACCTGGTCTGTCATTTCAAATTCTCCTTTACGGCATCTACCTCTTTTCCGAGGAGTTCCTCAAACAGCGACCGATAATGGATCAAAGCCTGCCTTAAATCTTCAGTATTTGCCTGTTGCTGCTCATTTTTTAGTGCTATTTCGCGAGCAGCGCGGTAGTTGCTTACTAATCCAGGATAGTTGACTGAGATATCGGCCGCACGCTGCTCAAAATCTGAGACTGGATAGGCGCGAATCTGCATAACTTCCATGATCAGGCGGTCGGCATTACCAATTGCCTGACCTGGTTCGTCGACAAATTTTGATTGGATTGCAGCCCAATTCGCCAGATAACGCTCACGGTCAGCGGCAGACAGTGGTTTGATATTCAAACCCGCGACATGCTTCTGGCGTTCATCCAGCTCTGCTTGGGCTTTCTTTTTATTGCCCAAAGCCTGCACTGTGCGATCATATTCAGTCCCAAAACGGTCTTGGAGCTTTTTCGAACGGTTCCGGCTTGAAAAAGATGAAGCCAATAGCAAGCCAACGATCACCAGCACCGCGACAGCGATGACGATTATCAATGTAGAATCCACAAAAACCTCCTTGATTATTGGTGAAAAACCCCTTTGCCATACTCACCGTACAAAGGGGATCTTCGTTATTGACAAACTTACAACTACCATAGTACAAAACCACGGCTATCTTTGTCCCCAAAAATACCTATATTATTCCTATTAAATGTCAGCAAGAAAAAATCCTATCAGCCTGAAATTCATTGCTTCTCCAGGGTTCCGCGCCAGGAATTTTTATTTCCCCATCACCGTTCCACTATTGAATTTTCTGGAACGGTTTAATCGTTTTCAACACAGAGCAATAAAATTATTGCCTGAGTGCGGTCAGCGACAGGCAATTACCATTGGTCAGACGCCTACATTAATGAGCCGCTTTCCAATATACCATTGGACAGATTTACGACCGTTTCGATAACGCTGGCGTCCCGCGATTCCCGCCCAGCAGAAAGGTGAATGCTAATCCCGCTATAAATCCACCGATGTGCGCCATGTATGCCACACCTCCGGTTTGCGCGGTATCAGCGATCGAGCCAATCCCGCTAAATAGCTGCAGAACGATCCATAACCCAATGACTACCAACGCCGGCAAAGGGATTACGCCCCTGCCCATCAGTACATTAACTTTCCCCTTCGGGAACATCACGATGTAAGCTCCGAGTACACCGGCGATCGCCCCAGACGCGCCCACGTTTGGCACATTCGACCCAGCACTAAAAGCCAGCTGTGCGAACATAGCCACAACGCCAGCCAACAGGTAGAAGATGATGAACTTGAGGTGACCAAAACGGTCTTCCACGTTATCGCCAAAGATCCACAGGTACAGCATATTGCCACCGAGGTGGAGCCAACCTGCGTGCATAAACATTGAAGTGAAGATCGTCAGAACATCACCTCCGGGATTCGCAAGAAAACGGCTCGGAATAAAAGCCCATTTTTGGATAAATGCGTCCCCTCCACTTAATTCAACCAGGAAGAAGATGACGTTGATCACGATCAAGGCATACGTGACCAGTGGAACTGTTCTGCGAGCGCTATTGTCATCACCAATTGGAAACATAGGGTTTTCCTCTTAAAGGGTGCCACCCAGTTTTTGGCCAGGTGGCAGATTGCTAGCAGGTAAGCGTAATGAGGTTGTCATCAAAGGTACCAATATCAAAATTTATAAAAGGTCCTTTACCAGGTTCCCTGTTACTTCTTACCGGTTTGTGAAATATCTTTCACAATTTCAGCAGTTTTTTCAGGCTGGTTCACCCGCGTCGCCACATCGGCCTGAGCAATAATTCCGAGGATCTTATTATCGTCATTCACGATGGGAATACGGCGCAGCTGATGCTCAGACATCATATCCAACGCTCTTTGAATATCGTCATCAGGCCGGCAGGTCACCAGCTTATAAGTCATGACCTCTTCTACTTGAACCGATTTGGGATCCAATCCCTGGCCAACAATTCTCAAAGCCAGATCACGATCCGTCACGATGCCGACCAATTTTCGCGTCTCGTTGTTTTCGATCACAGGTATCGAACCGATGTTTTCACGCTTCATCCATTGGGCTACTTTCATAACCGAGTCAGACGGCCGGCAGCAAATGGGATTTTTTGTCATTACTGATTCGCATGTATGCATAGAATTCTCCTCTTTACAAGAACAGGTAACCACTTCCAAAATAAATGGATCCTTATGGATACCTGCTGAATTCACAGGTAACTGATCGTTCTACTCATTGAGGTCGTAGTCATTCGGCTGGACCTAAAGACCGGGCAAGGATCATCTCATTCGTGAATTCAATTGAGCCACGAACATTTCACCTAGCCTGGTCTATCGGTCCCAATCCTGGAATTCTATATAACCCCAAGCAGCGTCAAGATGACGAGGATGATCGCGATAACGATGAGCGTGTGAATCCAGCTACCGGTTTTCGGAAAACTTGGAATCGCTCTTCCACCGAAAGCGCCGAGCAGCCATAAGACAAACAGAATGATAATGATAGTCCACATGATATTTCTCCTTTTACCTTAATTGAATCTTCCCAGGTCATTTACCGGGTGGCATTTGACTAAAGCAGGGAATTAAATGAGATTATCGTCTCCGACGAATTAAACGGACGATTGCCAGCAGGATGATGGTACCCAGTAGCGTTACCAGCATGGTCGGAACGGTGATCGCATCGTTGATTGTCCCGACACCAAAGATTGGGCTTAGGAAGTAACCGGCCAGGAATGCGCCTACGATAGCCACGACGATGTTGATCAACAGGTTTGAGCGGTCATGCATGATTTCAGTCGCCACCCAGCCAATACCTGCAGCAACGATCAGGTAGATGAGGATGTTCAAATTTTCTCCCTAGTGTATGTATGGGTCGAGTGGAATGCGGTGTGTGTGATTGTTGCTCCACCTCCTGCTTGGGAGGGAGGGATGGGAATTTTCCCGCGGATGTCATGAGGGTGAAGCGGGTTCATACCCTTTACGCTTTGGATGCATGCTACCGGCTCGGGTTGTTATCTTTCATACATTATTTCCTTCCTGGCTCTCGCCGACAAAAGGTCAGGTCTCGAAATATGTACGAAGCTCCCAGGCCATCTTTTCATGTTGAACCAGGATTTCCACTAAAAATTGGCGTGTGACTTCGTCTCCATACTCTTCCGAACATTTTTTGGCGCTCTCGCGCAAGCTACGGATTGCGACCTCATGCGCTGCCAAAAGTTCCTTAATATCAGGGGCATCACCATGAAGATCACCCCACTTGAAGTTGGCGAAAAATTTCTGCAGTCTGTCAACGGCAATTTCGCCCAGCATTCGGACCCGCTCAGTGAGCTTTTCTAAAATAAGGTTGAGCTGCCCAGAGTGGGAAGAAAGCAAGCCTCGCTGCTCAACAAAATCCTTCCCCCTCAGGTTCCAATGGGCAAAGCGGGTATTAATGGTTAGTCCGGTTTCAAGGGGTAGCAGCTTGTTGAGGATTTCTACAACAGCTCGGCGATCATCGCCTTCCAACCCTATGTTCGGTTGGAGATCAACCTGCAGCATTCTGTTGGTTAGCTCTTTGCGACTCTGTCCCATGGAAATCCTTTCGCCCGATAGCTTTGACTGCATACCTATCCTATTTGAAAAGGGCTATCGAAGTCCCTAACACGATCTAAAAAATATCTAAACAAAAAATAGGCGTGAGGATTCAATCCTCGCCCACTTGATAGCCGATAATAATGACTGCTGCTAACTGGCCATCTGACCGTTCCTGCTGTGGTTGGGGAAAGGCGATAAATCCTCATTCAGCGGTTTCAGGTCGTGCAATCGTCTGAATAATGGGATCGGCTTTCTCAATCAGTTGAGTGAGACGCTCCATGCTGCTGGTCACCGATCGTGGAGGAGGTTCATCCATGGCCTGAATGGTGGTCATGAGGTGTTCCTGCCGTGCTATAAGGTCCGAAACCAGGGCGGCGGCCCCTGGAGCATGTCGATGGCTAACCAGCCGGCGCCACAGGATTTGACATACCACAGATAATGGCGGCGCAAAAATGATGCCGATAATGCCAAAAGCGTCTGCCAGAGCAATCATCAAAATGATGGTCAGAATGGGGTTATCCCATTTACGCTTTAACAGCCGCGGCTTGACCCACACAATCAGGGCAATCATGACGATGAGAGCATAGGAGGCGGTCAACAAACTCATTTGCACACTGGTTAACAATCCAAACAGGAGCGGAGCAAGGATTGCCAGAGCAGCCCCGACCACGGGAATTAAACTCGCCAGAGCGCCAGCCAGCGCCAGGAGTGCCGGATATGGAGACCCGAGCAGCCAGTAGCCAAGGCCTAACAGCAACCCGGCCAGGATGCTTTGGATTACCTGACCGCGAATATATCCGCCAAGGTCAGGCTCGACAACCCGCCACACCCCGCGCGCTTGCTTGCGCTGACCAGACGGCAGCAAAGAAAGCCAGAGTCTTTCGAAGTGGACCTGACTTATGCTCCAGTAGACACTCAGAAAAAAAATAATAATCAGGGCGCTCACCAGCCCGCCAATGCCCTGCATAAAGCCGAGCAGAGTCGGAAGGACAAGCTCCCCTTGATTGCCGGTTACTTCCTGGAACAGAACACTCGGAGACGGCAAGGGGGAAATCAGAGATCGTTCGAATGAGGAGCCCCGAAGCCAAAGCGGCAGCGCCCATTCATCCTGAACCGCCATTGACTGAGCAAACACCTGGATTTCATTGATTGCGCTTTGACCGGTCAGGACGAGCAAAAGGCCAAAACCGGCCAGGACAACCAGATATAGAATTACCCAGGCCGCACGGACAACAAATTTTCGTCCGGTCAGGCGATTAATCAACGGACGCACAGTCGCGGCAAGCATGAGCGAGATCACAACATAAATAACTACAATTCGAAATTGCCACAACATCACCAGAGCCAGCAATGTAGTCATAACTGCCGCACCGTACTTTACCAATTGCCTGTTCATGGTGTACCTGAAGTTTGTTCTTGAGCCAGCAGCGCATCCAGATCGGTGGTTATGGCCTCAATTTCATCCATCACATGGTCAATTTGTTTTATCCTGAGGTCCGAACCGCTCCTATCGAGCCGCGCCTGTTTGCGCAAATCCTGGGCCAGGTCCTGAGCTTCGTAGCGCAGCCGGCTGGCATAATCACGATCAGGTGAGGTTTCCGGCTCCTGCTCTGCAGGATGGAAAACAAACCGATCGAGCAGCAGCTGAAAAATGGCTGCAGTGGGAATTGCCATGAGCGCGCCAACAATGCCGAACAATGAAGTAAAGGCAAAAATTGCCAGCAGCGAGACGAAAGGATTAACACCCACCGCCTTACGCATTACCCGCGGCACGAGAAAAATACTTTCCGTCTGCTGGATAACCAGTGTGGCGACTACGACCCATATCAACTTAGATGGCGCTATGGATAAGGCAATGATCCCGGCCGGAAAGGCGCCAAGCAGCGGTCCAATCAAAGGAACTGCCTCCAACACCCCTGCCACGAGCGCCAGCACCAGGGCATTTGGCAGACCGATCAGCAGATAGGTAATCAGAGACAGAGCTCCAATAACCAGACAAAGCACACCTTGACCGGCAATATAATATCCAACCTTATCTTCTATGGCTGAAAACAATTCACCAATGTTTTCGCGCCGGCTTTTTGGAATCAATTGCAATAATGATTGGATCGTTCGCGGGCCGTCAAGTGTCCAGTGAAAGGCTAACAACAAAACCACTGTAGCCAGAAAGACAGCTTTGGCGGCTCCTGTGATATAGCCTGCCGCCTGGCCGGCGAACACCAGCATCTGCGCTCCTGTTTGCTCCATGGTTGTTGTTAGGGCTGGCAATGCTGCTGGTAAGAGCGTACTCAGTTGCACAAGCAACGGATTGGGAGAATCAGCCATCCACTGATGAAGGTTCAGGTAGTAACCCGGCACCGCAGCAACAATTGTTGAGCCCTGCTCAACAATGGACGGAAACACCAAAAGCACGAAGCCAACAATCAGGGCAAGCAGAAGCAGGTAAACAAGCAGGACTCCTGCGATCCTGTGGACACCTCGCCGATTCAACCAGCTTACGATCGGCCTGATCACCGTGCCTAACATGATGGCAAAAAATAAGGCAAAGACGACCTGGTAGAACCGGTAAAAAAGCCAGAAGCAGAGTGCAACGGATACGAGCACGATCGTTGCCCACATGACACTTCGAAACGTCCATTGATTCGGTTGGTTAGGCGGATTGATTGCCATACTCGCCCTAACCTTTCAGTAAATTAGGAGAAAAACAAGATCTGGTCAATACAATCGGTTTCAAATTCACCTCGCCTGCTTTTTCAACCATTGTTCCGCGAAGCAGTTCTTTTCGGTTTTCCAGATACCATTCATTTATTACGTTCTTACCCATTAATTGGAAAAGTTGCCCCATTGTCATTCCCAAATCAGCAGGTTATGCCTTAATAAGTGGAAAACATCCTTTTATCTACCGGAAAGGTCAATTCTTAGCTCTGAGATAAACCCTTACTAGGTTTCTTCTTCCAATCCGAAACCAAATTCGGGACATCCTTACCGCTAACAGTTGGCTGGTTCTCATCAGCCTGCCTGACTGATGAAATCCTTTTTGTAATGCCGCTTGACATCGGTTTAGATCTGGTCTGACCTGGCTTGCGCTTGCTTACACCCTTACGACCCATATCCTTACTCCTTAGATAAAACAGTAAATTAATAAGAGTTGTTTGCCGGTTATCCCGCGGGATTGCTGTCCGCGCGGGTGAATTAACCGGCAGCTCACTTCTTAACAGCGCTGCCTTTAACAGGCAAGGATTTGTGAGCCACTTTTCGCTCTGCTCTAACCATCCGGCTGGCGAACCAGCCGACGACCGCACCAGCAGAGAGCCACACGATGAAATTTACAAGATTCATGTTATTCCTCCACCCCTAATCTCTTCTGGATAAGGGAAATCTTTCGGATTGTTCCACATAACCGGCTGTGTCAATCAATGATTGAGAAACCGGTGGTGTGCTAAATTCACGGTCGACCCGTGTCAGGTTATAAGGTATTCGTGTGCTCGGTAGTCGTCGTTTGACTTTCAGCTGAGGGAGCCTGAGTAGTCGTTGTCCGCGTCTGGCTGACACCTTGTGGCGGTGTATGCTCTGCAACGACCGTCTGCCTGGTGCTTACAGGGCCTCTTGGGCGGTAGAAAAGCACATATACTATTTTCACAAGGGCCCAACCGATCAGAGCGTAAACGATCATGGCAATCAGGGTGGATACTTCAAGCACCATGCCGCCCGCTGCCGGGGCACCCGTTAAACTGGCGAAGGGAGCTACGAAAAAGTCGGTAAATGCGTAAAGGAGCGACGCGAATGCATTGGCTGCATTGACTCCGACCAACTTAAAAATAAACCGCAATGCCAGTACACCCTCGAGCAAACCAACCAGCAGCCAGATCAATTGGGTGACCTTGAAAGTCGTTACCCGACCTTCGCTTCCTTGTTCGTGGGCTGTGGTTCGTACTTCTTTATAGTCTGTCATATCGTCCTCTTTCTATATTCTTCTTGAGCCTGCTCCCGGGTATAACCGTACTTCTCCTGAAGCATGCCGATAAATTGATCGAACTTACCGTCGACCTTATCCAGGTCATCGTCGGTGAGTTTGCCCCACCAGATTTTTGCCTGTCCGCGTATTTGTTTCCATTTTCCTTCAAAAACATCATCGTTCATTTTTTCTCCTTAAGAATGAGTTGCCTAGAATTTCAAGTCTACCGAGGAGCCTGCCGGGCAGGTCTGATTAACATTCCCAGCAAGAAACCAGCTACCACGGTAATCGATAGCGCCACCCAGGGGTATTTGGCTGCCTGCTCACTTAACCCGCCGGGAGCTTTGTCCGCCATCTCCTGAACTTTCGTGTTGTATTGACTCAATCCATGACCAATATCCTTTTTCAGCGTTGCTGCTGCTCCAACCATGGACTCTCTTGCATCTCCGGAAAGTTTTCCAAGTTCCCTGCTCATTTTGGAAGCGTTATCTTCGACCCAGGTAGTAATGCCGGCTTTGGCATGGGTAGTGGCATCAGAAATGTTATCCTCAACATTGCTTACTCGAGCGGCGCTATCTTCTGCCAGGGCACCAAGATCCTTTTTTACTTTGGCAGCATCCCGCCGGATTTTTCTGTCCAATTTACGATCGTTCAACTGTAATTCTCTTTTCTGGCTTTCGCCATGATTCTTTCTTGTTAGATCTTTAATCGATAAGGTTTGAAATCAACAATCGGGAATAAGTCCTTCGACTTTACCCCTGGCTTGCCTGACTTACAAAGACTGTATTGCTGCGCGAACTGTATCCAGCCCAGTAAATTTTTCCATCAACTTTGAACTCGCTCAGGACCACCGACCGGCCAACTTCTCCGATTTGTTCAACATAAACTGTTTTGTAATCCGGTACGCGAATGACCTTTACACCGGTTTCTCCCTGTTCATCCTTTCGGCTGAACTGTTCGACAATCTGGGTCATCTGTATTTCATTCATAACTATCTCCGCATTTGCAGTTGACTATGAGGAAAGGCTCGTAATGTCCGCTGGTAGGTGGGGCATTACACCCAATTTATCGATGGCGACTGGTTCAATCTCGAGGTAGGAACGCAGCATCCAGGCCATCTTTTCATGCAGGCGCATAACACTTACGAGCAATTCGAATGTGCCTTCGTCCTCGTACTCCTCATTGCATTTTCTGGCATCCTCCCGTAAAAAGCGGATTGCAGCCTCATGATCGGCTAAAAGGATCATGATTTTTGGGACGCTGCCTGGTTGTTCCGCTAATCGCGAGAATTGGATAAATTCCTGGAGGCTTCCAATGGCAATCCCGCCCAGCATCCGCGACCGCTCTGCAATCTCGTCTGAAATTTCGTTCAATTGTTTATATTGGGAATCAAATAAGATATGCAGCTCTAAGAAGCCGCTACCACTCACGTTCCAATGGGCGTTCCGGGTCTTTTGGGAGAGTACAGCCTCATTGGCCAGTGTATTGTTGAGAATATCCACAACCGAATGACGGACTTCGCTATCCAGACCGATATTTGGCTGGATTTCAACCTGTAAATTCGTTTTGTGGCCATCGTTACGATTAGGTTCCATTTGCTTTCCTTTCAATAGATGGTTTAATGCCACAATAACATCCTATTAGAAAAGGGCTATCGACGTCCCTAATACAACCTATATAACTTCTATTAAATTCATTACTGCATGGGTCGGTGAATTATTGAAAAGCCTCGAATTTAATAACTTAGTAAAAAGTTGTTCATCCCAGAAGTTACTCGAGCCCGCGGAATTATGGTTGTGAATTCGATGGCTCTTCGGTACTAATTGTCGCAAAAACGACGGTGTGGTGATCGAACTCGCCGTTCACGTATCTTCCAGCGCAGGTTATGAGAGTTAGGTGAGAAAGACCGTCCAGTGCTGGCTGTGGTCCTGTGCCTTCAACTATTCCTGGACCGTAAATCTTTGAAAGGACAGTTGGATCGGTAGACTCTTGGATGGAGTAAACCTTAATTTGATCGACAATGAAGCGAATATTGAGTGTGGAATTCTTGACATGAACTATGATCGCGTCACCGGGAGAAAGGTTCTTTAGGTTGGCAAAGATCTCAGGATTGCCGAGCGGGTCGGTGACGTGCCCTGCAATGGTAGCCGTGCCTGACTCACCCGGTATGCCACCGCCGCGGTACCAAAATGCCGTGTGCCAGACCGGATCGCCAATTGGACCTTTAGGCGCATCCATTACATTGTCCGCAGTGAGACCCACGCCAAGCACCGGGGCATTGACATTAAGTACAGGAATCTGAAGCTCGAGCGGCACGTCCACAGGTCCAGATCTCAGGTCAAGGTTTAAATCATAGGAAGAGCCGAGGATGAAGAGCGTGGGTGTCGGTTCAATGGTTGGTTCGGCTGTTGGTTGAATTGTCGGTTGTGCTGTCGGCTGGATCGTCACTGATAACAAAGAAGACAGGGAGGGCAAAGGGAGCGCCTTCCCTGTCTCTAAATTTCCACATCCTGCCAGCAATATTACAATTGCGAGGATAGCAGTAAGCCAACCGAGCGAGATGCGGTCTGAGTGATCCATCATTGCTCGCGCTACGATTGCCTGATTACTTTGACAGGTAATCGCGGCGCATTGATCGTAAGCCATAGAATAAAGCGACCGCGCTAGCGCCAATTAGGATTACCAGAATCCAAGGGGAGCTGCCATCCCGAATGGGCCCACCGCCTGTGCTTGGTAGCCCGGCGACAACTGGCAAAAGCGTGGCAGTTGCCTGTGTATTTTCCGATGTAGCCGCAGGTGTTTCAGTGCTCGGGGTCGGTTCTTGCGCCAGGCAGCCCGAACCAGTGATGGTGTTGGAATCCAGTGTTACTGCACCCGTTTGCGCCAGGGCTCGACCATTCAAGCTTGCACCCGTCTGCAGGCTGATGGACGTGAAAGCAAGAATATTTCCTATGAACGAAGTGCCGGTACCGATCGTCGCAGAGCTGACCACCCGCCACCACACGTTGCAAGGGTCGCCACCCACCACAGATGAACCAGACGATGTGGTAAGAGCAGCTGCTGACTTGAAAATCCAGACCCCTGAACCACTGAGGGTGAGTACCCCTGACAGCGCAAAGGCGTCCGCACAATAGACGCCCGGTACCAGGTTTTCGCCAGCAAGATCCTTGGTACCTGGATAGGTCGTGTCACAGCTTTGATCGAGCGAGGTGAAGGCAGCGGTAGAATCAGCCTGAGCCTGTGCCGCGTTTGCATCCGCAGAATGGAGCGTACCTGGGGGACCAACTGTGCCCGGGGGGAACCCTGTCACAGCAGAACCGGGACTCACGCCAAGATTCCCAGGCATGATCGTCGGACCCGTATTGGTCACTGTCTCACCCGCCAGAACAGAGTAGGTCCCTGCCGCGCCCAAGGTCGGCGAAGTGGCTGCTAAGGAGCTTGCAATCACATTTGTAAACACTCCTGCCATAGAAAGTGACAGGACCAGCATAACTGAAATTGCCAATAACATTCTTTTTTGCATTTTATACGGCCTCCTACAAATTTCATCCAACCATCAGATGGTAAAAAGGCATACATTTCCAACGAGAAAATGCTTTGCGCCAATACCATCGTAATTGAAGGGGGCTATCAACGTCCCTAATACAGCCTATTAAATTCCTATTAAATAATATCTACCTAAGTCAACAAAATCTTCAGGGAAAAACCTTAATATATTTTCTTCGAGTGCAGATCGTAGCCCATTCCAGGGACCGTCTCGATTAGTGCGCCATATTCCCCCATTTTTTTGCGCAGACGGCCAAGATATGTATGTAAATAGTGGTTTGATCCACGATATTCCGAACCCCAGACCTCAGCGATCAACTCATCGTGCGTCACGATGGAGTCCAGGTGACGGGCAAGCTCAGCCAAAATGGCATATTCTGTTTTGGTCAGATGCAAATCCTTATCGGCAATGAAGACGCGGCGCTCTGCCAGGTCAATGCGAAAATCGCCAATCTCTATCTTTGTCTCAGATATTTTTGCGGGGACATAAGACCGGCGCAGGAAAGCGCGTACCCGCGCCAGTAATTCTTCCTGCCCAAACGGTTTGGTGACGTAGTCATCCGCGCCGGCATCCAGGGCAGCAACTTTGAGGTCTTCTTCCAAACGCGCGCTCAATATGATGATGGGCACATCCGAACGTGCCCGGATCCAGGCACAAATATCGACCCCCGAAAGTCCTGGCAGCAGCAGGTCAAGTAGAACCAGGTCCACAGGGACTTCCTGAAATAAAGCGATTGCCTGGTGGCTATCCCCAGCTTCACTGACCGTATATCCACGTTTCACCAGGTTGACCCGCACTAATTTGCGAATACTCGGGTCGTCTTCAACAATTAATATGTTGCCCATAGATCTACCCCTCAGTTTCCGGATTTCTTTCCTGGATCGACATCGGCACGAGTGGAATCGTAAAACATATCGTTGCCCCAGGTGCAGCTTTTTTCTTAATCCAGATACGGCCGCCATGGGCTTCGACCAATCCTTTGCAGATCGCCAATCCCAATCCAGCGCCTTGCGCTGCGCTGTTTTCCATGTTTACACCCCGACGAAACGCCTCGAATACTTTTTTGTATTCGGCCGGTTGAATACCAGGTCCCTGATCGCTGACATTAATCTGCAAAAAATCTTTTCGCACATTGGCTGAGACGTTGATTTCACTGCCTTTTGGAGCGTAGGTCGAGGCATTCCGGACCAGATTGACAAGTACCTGACCGATCCGCTTTGTGTCTGCTAAAACCAGCGGCAGCCTGGCTGGCCAGTGAAAGGTTAAGGTATGCCCGTTTGTCAAGATATGCAATTGCGATGAGGTATCCTCAATAATTTCGTGAATGGACTGCGGTTTCATTAATATTGGCAGCCTGCCGGCTTCCAGCCGCGATAGATCCAGAAGATGATCTATCAGCTCCTGCAGCCGGTCAGCTTCCTTTTGAATCGTCATAACGAAATCATGCTGCTCATTTTGATCCCAGGAGACATCCTCAGCCAGCATTGTGGTCGTAAAGCCGATTATGGATGTCAAAGGAGTACGCAGTTCATGTGAAATCATCGCCAGGAATTGAGTCTTGATCTCATTGGCTCGCTCAGCCTCATGTCGCAATTCTTCTTCGACCTTAAGTAATTTGAGGTTGTGAAGGGTCACTGCAGCCTGGTCAACAAGGATATTAAGATGACGGAGTCCGATATGATCGATGGGATGATCATGTTTGAAATAGATCAACAGGCAGCCGAGCCAGTTCCCGGATGCAACCAACGGAAGGATTGCCAGAGTTTGGATTTGTGCTTCCGCGAGAGTATCGTATATCAGTGGTTGTAGTCGTGGATCGGATTTGTTTCCATTGATTACTACAGCCCGATTGGCGTTGACGAGCTCCCAAAAAGCAGTCTCTTCATACAGGTTGGATTCCCCAGGCCAGGGTGATAGATTCGGGCTGGACAGCCAGGCAGCAACCACCTCCAACCCGCCCGCAGGCCCGACTTTGGGATCATCAAAGAAAAGCACTGTCGCCCGTTCGGCTGGACGCAGTTCATGGGCAGACATCAAGATTTTAAGAACTGCTTCAGGTCTATGTGCCAGGCTCATTCTTCGGCTAAGGTCAAACTGTTCACGCGTGCGGTTCAGGGTTTTCCGCAGCGCCAGCTCGACATCCTTCTGGTCCGTGATGTCCATGGCAATGGTAAACAAAAAGTCCGGTTCACCGACTTCATTTTGGACTAAAAAAGTACGCGCAGACATCCAGCGTGTGGTGCCGTCTGGACGGATAATACGATAAGCCTGTGAGAATGGTTGATCTGAATTGTGCTGCCTGGCAATCATTACCTGCAATCGGTCTTCCGGGTGAACACTTTCGATCAGAATCTGAGGATCGGCATACAGGCTCTGGCAGGATCGTCCCCAAACCGTCGCGAAGGCCGGATTTACATAAAGAATATGCTCGGAGTTAAGATCGAACACCCAGACCACCTGGTCAATATTTAGCAAAATTTGCTTGAAGGAAGGATTTCCCTCTAACAAATGTCTTATGTTCATTCGAGATTTGTTGTCGTTAATGGCTGACATGGCTATATTTATTATATACGTTTATGACGCCTATATTAAGGATACTGAACGCTTGTCTGGTCAGAAAGAGCTGACAACGTGGAAATTGTAATATATTTCAATCGGGGGTAAGATGAAATCATCATCTAGACAACCATCTATAAAAACTCTCGCGTAGATTAATTTGTGTATTTCCAGGATGCGAGGTTATGGGACTATGGAAATGCCCAAAGAGGAAAACATGCTTATCAGATATTCATGCAAGGATATGGGATTGAAATGTTCCTATATAGTCAAGGGCGAAAACCAGGAAGACGTGATCCAGCAGGCGTTGGCACATGTGCTGGAAAACCACACCCTTGAATTTAATAGGATCCAGTCTCCAGAAGAGATTGAACAGATGGAGAAGGCGTTGGCCCTTTCCACCCGGATCGTAGCCGGGTAAACTCGAAATTCAACCAATTCCCAAAAACCAGCTCACGAAGGTTTAATTTTGGAATGACCTTTCAGAAAATGATAGTTCTTTTATAGGTTTTTGCAGGGACATTGATAGCCTCCTATTCGTAGAATAATTGCTGGGCTGTTATCGGATGGAGAACGGATGTGCTTGAATTTAAAGGCGAAGCAGCCATTAGGCCAGATGCCTCCTCTGGCATTTGACGTAAATGCGGCCTGTTTTAAGCGCGTGATGAGAGGAAAGGTCGTTGTTTACAATTTTATAAATAGCTGGCAGGGAAAACCAGTGCAAGCAGCTGAACCGGCGGCCTGCCTGATTTCGAATCGAGCCTCCAATAATACTGGCGCGTATTATTCAAAGAGAGAGGCTATCTGGCGTGGTATTAAGACAATTTTTCCCCTGGTCACCTTTACCAGGTTTTCTTGTTCGTAGGAGGAAATTCCATGTTTAACCGAATCCATGTACCGCTGGATGGATCGACGCTCGCGGAGCGAGCGATTCCTCATGCTGAACAATTTGCCCACATTTTTGGATCGAGCATTGTGCTCTTGCAGGTCCTCGATCCAACTTCCTTTCACGAAAATCCCAGTGCCGTAGATCCATTGAGTTAGCAGATCCGCAAAGCGGAGGCTGACATGTACATGCAGGGGATTGCTGACCGGATTCGTGTGGAGCTGCAAGAAAACCTAAATGATGCTCAGGACGCGCAAGACAAAGGTAAAGAAGCTGTAAAAACGAGTGTCGAATATTCAATCCGCGAAGGGAAAACGGAGGAAACCATTGTTAATTTTGCCCACAGCGAAGCCATTGACCTGGTGGTAATCAGTACCCATGGATCGGGCGGTTTAAGCCGCTGGAACATCAGCAGTGTTACGCAAAAAGTGATCAACCTGGTCTATTTGCCTGTGCTGGTTGTACGCGCTTATTGCCAACCTGCAACCTCCGGAGCCAGGGTGCATTACGGCCGCATCCTGCTGCCGGTTGACAGTTCGCGCCGCGCGGAGATTTCACTTGCCGCAGGAATTGCACTGGCAGGAGGAGAAATACACAGCGGATTTTTGTCGGAAGGAAATGATCGCTCGATACGCCGTCCCGCACTCCTAAAGTCGCAATCCCAGACAACGCTCGTCCTCACCGCAGTCATCAAGCCGCCCGAAATCCCCATCCCTGAACCCTACCCCATTGAGATCGAGCAACTCTCCAGCCAATTGATGGATGTCAGCCGTGTGGCGGTTACCAGTTACCTGAACAAAATGAAAGTGCGATTACCTGTTGAATGCGAAAGCCGTGTCCTTGAAAACACCAATGTATCCTCAGCAATCCAGGAACTGGCCGACCAGGAGGAAGATATCGACCTGGTCGTGTTGTGCGCCCATGGTTACCGGGCAGTTCGCCTGGCCGTATGGAAGTAATGCTCGCAATTACATAGAACATGGCACCAAACCCGTTCTGGTTATCCAGGATGTGCCGCGTTCCCAGGTTCAGCCGACGGCAGCGGAAATTGCCGCTGAAAAATCGGGGGGTCGCTAACAGTGGTGGAGGACGATAGAACTCAGACGAGGGAACAGAACGATGGTCCCCCCTTGAATCCTTCTGTCACCAAAACAGAACAGACCCGGGATCTGGTAAATACTCTGGTAAGCTGTTACCAGCCGGTCGACAGTGAGACACGAGGTCAAAGATCAAAACCCGCCGGATTAGAACGGGATCAGGCAGGGCAGATCTGGAGATGCCATTGCTCAATCCTGGGCCGTCATCAGCGGGGCAGGCGACCCAGAACGCAGCCGCCGAGCTATGTAGTCCGTGGTGGACCGATTGGTTAACCAGCACGACCGGCTGTCGCTTCTCTTTACACCGCCCTTCAATAAAACGACCAGCGACCCGGGCTACATAAAGGGGTATCTGCCTGGTACCCGTAAGAACGGCGGGTAGTACACGCATGCTGCCATAAGGACCGCCTGGGCTTATGCCCGCCTTGGAGACGGAAAGCAGGCAGCGGACCTCTTCAATCTTCTCAACCCCATCTTTCATTCCGACAGCGAGGAAAAGGCCGCTGTTTACCGGGTTGAGCCTTATGTGGTTTGCGCCGATATTTACAGTCAGGCTCCTTATGTGCGCCGCGGTGGGTGGACCTGGTATACAGGTTCAGCCGCCTGGATGTACCGCCTCGGCCTGGAGACAATCCTCGGGTTCAAGAAAATCGGTGATACACTGCACATTGACCCGGTCATTCCACCTGACTGGGATGGGTTTGAGATTCGGTATCAATTCGGCGATTCCGTATATCTGATCCAGGTGGACAACTCGGCGCATGTTTCTCAGCATGTCCGGCAAATTATTCTGGATGGGCAATCGTTGAATGATCGATCCATCCCATTGATAAATGATCATCTCGAGCATCGGGTGGTCGTGGTCCTGGGGGGGTGAAAGTACTGAAATCCCTTAACCTGCAAAAATAGCCTGCGGGAAATCTAAAACTACATAAGAGTGACTCACCAGGGACTCGAATATCATCCCCTAAAGGGGACCGTGACCCATAATTTGTAGGTGACAAACCAGGGACTCGAACCCTGAACCCATTGATTAAGAGTCGGCAAGAAAGGCGTCCAAACCGTATATATGGTGGTCTATCTTCCACATGATCACCATATGTGGTGTATATAGTCTATTCGTTCTATATGGTTAAATCGTGGTTGCACCCAAGTTGCACCCGAAATTATGCTCGGGAAGGGATCGGCGAGCTTCTGTCCAGGAGGTGCTATCGGAATTATTCGACGCCAATAGAAGTGAGAATTAAAAAAATCCGATAATGCGTCCCAGGTAATACATTCACTCTTGGTGAAATCGAGTGGTGATCGACATATAATAAAATTGGCAACCCATTGAATCTGTTTCTCTATAGATAAAGGCATTTTTCCCATCTTTATTTTCTAGCAAATAAATAGGCGCTACCTCATTCGGACTAATTACACTTTTCTCGAATTCCTAGGACCGCAAGTTGAGCAGCGACTGATAAAGCGCAAGGGATTCCACTCTGATGGAAAAGGCGAATTTGTTTCGATCTGCCCATTGGATGTATTTTGGAATAATATTAAATCGAATTGTTTGATTTGCGATTGCAATGTCCTTTTACGATGGTATATGTCTGCACCAGACAATTTATATTTGTTCGCTTAGATAATTAGTGCCTGCATCAATTTTGGATTGTTCAAACAACTTTTGTGCCGTCTTGCTGATAATTCTCTCTATCATTTCTCTAGTGGCTGGACGGACCGAAGGGCCTTTTTCCTCAACAATAAAAATATATGTCTGTTCATCCCTTCCATCCAGAACCAAAGTTATGGGATCGCCAAGTGCGCGATATATCAAGAGGACGATTAATTGGCAAGTACATAAACTGGTTCCATGGTATTCACAAGTGCAATTATCGTGAAGTGCCCGGGTACTTTGCAGATCAAAGGATTGAAAGGACCATAAGCCGGCATCGGTAAAAGCTTGTTTCAGAGGCCCAACAAATTTTGAGCACTGAATATCGACAATTTGGAGCGGTTTTTTACCCTGGTGGTTCATCATCATATATCTCGTTCTAATTCTAGCCATCTCACTTACTTCCTCAAAGCGCAGCGTTGCTTAACCGTTAACAAGCTTTTTTGCCTATTTAACGACTTCCACTAGTGTCCCGCCGGGCATCCCTAGGGTCACATCCCCTGGATCATAAGGCACCACCGGTAGTGTCCAGCGGAAAATCCATTGCGCGTCCTCGGGACGGCAGTTGACGCAGCCTTGACTCATAGCCTCGCCAAAATTGTTGTGCCAAAACGTCGAGTGGATAGCCACGCCATTACCCTCGAACAGGGTGGTCCAGCTAACGCCGGCAATATCGTAGCCCCCTCCCGTAGTCCCGCCAGTCATGTGTACCGAAATTAATTTTCTCCAGATGGGGCGAATGCCTTCTGGTGTCTCCCATTTATCCGTTAGGTTGCCATAGAAATCATTCATCATACCGGTGGAGACTTGAGTGAAGTAAACTTCGTTTTTACCTTCGAAACAGGATAGGGTTTGGCGAGCTACGTCCACCACTACCCGCTTCTCTTCGCTGTTTGGTGCTATGGGCGCGACATCAGCCTCCTTCAGCGGACGGAAGCCTTCAGCCCGCGCCCATAACACGTCCCCGAACCCAAACCGCTCGTTAATCCTGTACCAGATTTGACCTTGCTTGTCCGTCTTGATTTGGTCGATCCAGAAAACTTGGGTGTAATAAACCCTGGGCGTTTCAGTGTTCTGCAGCCATGGTGAACGGGCTGGTGGGTTGCCCAATACGACATCTAAATAAGGAACGCTTACTTCAGCCCACATTCCAGGCCCTAAAGTACTTTCTGGCAGCTCACTCAAGGTCAAATTGGGGAGATTTTTTACCGGCTGGAGGTAGGGTGCCCAAATATAGCCATCTGGTGTTTCCACCCAGCGCTGATTCTTCCGCCAGGGCCGACGTCCGACAACTTCCCGCAGCCAGGGAACAATGGTATCGCCATATACCTGCCCAATGGTGTCACTATCCGAGTCTGGTCGAGCTTTGAGCTCGGTCATGCCAACATTAACACGGCCAAGGCGGTCAGCCTGTGGAAATTCTGGCAGTTCGTATTCGCGAAACGCCAGGCTGGTGATGCCAAGCAACGATATTTTTATAAATTCACGCCGGGTAAGGTTACCTGTTATTCGCATTCTGATTTAATTGTTTAGGTTGTTCGTGGTGGCTGTGATCTACGCCAGTCGTCCCATGGTTATGGTCTCCCACTCCGTGATCATGCCCCATGAATTTCATCATGAATACATGTGAGAGCGGGCAGACCAGCACCATTAGGCCGATAAATACCGTACTCAAGGGAAGTTTAAAAACGAATAAGGCCGCAGCCGCTACGGCCAGCACCACAATGGATGCTACTACCACAATTCGAGTCGTCTTTGTCATCCAAACCTCCAAAGCGAAAATGACTTCAACTCGATGATATTCAGGAATATGCACAAGGTCATCGGCATCTATGCCTGAATAATTGCGGGTATTATTGCTTATAGGGGTACCCTTTATCTGGTTTTTCCTCAAATGGGCAATAATACCTATCAACCTGTGCGCTTTACTGCGCTACCATTTACCACTTTCCCCTTTTATACTAAAGGCATAAACCAGCGATTTCAGCTGGATCGTCTTTGAAAAATTTTCAAAGGAGGTCAATCTAACTTAAAATGGAAAAAGATCCTGTTTGCGGGATGAGCGTTGATCCCAAAAGTGCAGCCGGAAAATCGGAGTACCAGGGCAAGACCTATTACTTCTGCTCTCTCGGATGCAAAAGGTCCTTTGATAGCGATCCGGCGAAGTATGTCGGAAATGCGTCATCAGCTCACACCCACCATCACTAAGAATTTCTCGTTCGTTTCTCTCCTTACTTCCCCGCAGGCAGCCACACCCCTCCGGTTGACCTGCGGGGACCTATTTTGAAAGCCAGGAATGATTACCGTTTCCATCGACCCCATCATATTTTCTATAGGTCATTTTGATCTGCGCTGGTACAGCGTGATTGTTATGTTAGCCATCGGAGTGGCTTTTTGGCTGGTTGTAAAAGAGGCTGTCCGAAAAGGTTTTCTCAAAGATTCCATCTATGATCTAGCCATCTGGGTGGTCGGCGGGGGTATGATTGGGGCTCGTTTATTCCATGTTATTGACCATTGGCCAGACGTGTTTTCAAAGGATCCGGGGCGGATTTTCGCCATTTGGGAAGGCGGGTTGGCTATCTGGGGTGGCATTGTCGGTGGTTTGATCACGCTGGCCATTATCGCCTGGCGTAAACATTGGAACCTGGCCCGCCTGTTAGACGCCTTCGCACCGGGTGTGGTTTTAGGTCAGGCAATTGGCCGGATTGCTTGCATCGTCACCGGCGATTCGGTAGGGAAGCCTACGGAAGGACCGTTTGGATTGGCTTACACCAGCCCGGAGGCCATGGTGCCGAAGCTTGGGGTGTTTTATACACCCACCCCAATTTACGAAATCTTTCTCAATGGCGCGATTTTTGTGATTTTATGGCGGCTACGGAAAGCGCAACTTCGGGATGGAGCCTTATTCCTGGTCTATCTCACCTTGTATTCGATCGGCCGTTTCTTTATTACATTTATGAGCAGCTACCGCGAATTTGCCTTTGGTCTGAACCAGGCTCAGGTCGTCAGCCTGATTGGACTCGCGATTGGCATCCCGTTGCTGCTGCGCATGGTTTTTATTCAGAAGCGGGCACAGCTTTGAAAACCAATGCAAATTTGCGTTGGAAGATCAAATCTAGTACACTGACGCTCATCATCTTTGCGGGTTATTGGAAGGCGGAACATGAGTGAACCAAAATTAATTGAAATTACTTTGCCGATCCGGGGAATGAACTGCAATGGGTGCGCGTCCACCGTTGAGCGGGCTATTGGTAAACTTCCGGGTGTCTCGGCAGTAAAAGTCGATTTAAAGACAAACGCTGCTCAAGTTACCTATGATCCGCTAAAAGTTGACCTGCTCGAATTTCAATACGCGGTCACTCAAATTGGATATGGCATCCCTACAGAAGAAATCACATTGTCGATCGGAGGCATGAGCTGCGTCTCGTGCTCGTCGCATGTTGGCAGCGTCCTGGCTGATCTGACCGGCGTTTTGCAGGCAAATGTCAATCTAGATAAAGCCACAGCAGTTGTGACCTATGTTCCGCAGCTAGTCTCAATTGCTGAGATGGAAAGTGCTGTCGCAAAAGCAGGTTACCAGGCTGCTCCTCTGACGCAGAAAAAATCTACGAGTGATCCCGTTGCAGCCCAAGTGCCTGAGAAAAATAATTCTACTGACAATGAAAAATTCACCTGGCGGTTTGATACCCTGTTTAAAAGGAAATAATTCATGACCGGGCAATTTGCAGCCAGCACGCCCGTACCTCAATCCCGGGTATGGGCCAGGCGTCTGAATCGGTGGGTCTACAAATTCGCAAAATATTGGATCCTCAGTTTCAGCCTGCTGATCGGGCTGTACGTTGGCCTGCCATTTTTAGCCCCTGTGTTCATGGCCGCGGGATTGGAATTTCCCGCCCGTATCATTTACGGGATTTTTTCTTTCCTGTGTCATCAACTCCCACAGCGTTCATATTTTTTATTCGGTCAGCAATTCACCTATTCGCTTCCAGAAATTCAAGCGGCATGGCAGGACACCACCAGTTTTTCGCTCCTGCGCCAGTTCATTGGCAATCCGCAGATGGGTTGGAAAGTAGCCTGGTCGGACCGAATGGTTTCGATGTACACCAGCATCTTGTTTTTTTCTTGGGTCTGGTATGCGCTGCGTAAACGAATTGGCGGATTAAGCTGGCAAGGATTGCTGGTTTTTCTGCTGCCCATGGCAATCGATGGGCTCACGCATATGGTCAGCGATATTGCCGGAATAGGGCAAGGCTTTCGCGATACCAATGCCTGGCTGGCTGCGCTGACGTCCAATTCTTTACCTCCCACATTTTATGCCGGCGACGCCTGGGGATCCTTCAACTCGATCATGCGACTGATTTCCGGGGTGTTCTTTGGCGCGGGCTTGGTGTGGTTTGGGTACCCGTATTTGAACGAATACTTCGAGGATTTCAAACTCAAAATCCAGGAAAAATTCGCCCGGGCAGGTATCTCGCTCGAAAGTTAATTTAATCAATTAAAAAGAGGAGCATTCCTGGTCAACGGAATGGTCCTCTTTTTAATTGGATTTCCGGAAAAGGCGGATTTTTAGCCCTCTTCCTCATGGGCAATATCCGGAGGAATCAAACCCATGGAAACTGCCTTCATCACCGCTTCAGTGCGGCTGTTAGCCTGCATTTTTTCGAAGATCCTTGCAATATGGCCCTGAACGGTACGGTCGCTGATCGCCAACTGTTGGGCGATCGCCCGGTTTGTTTGTCCTTTGGCAGCCAGTGTCAGCACTTCCATCTCGCGGTCAGAAAGGTTGACGGTAATTGAAGGTCCGGCCGGTGAAGAAAGATAAGCCATCACTTTTGACACAATCGCCCGGTCCAGCACCGATTTTCCCTGATGAACATCCCGCACTGCCTGAATGATTTCCATCGGCTTGGCGGTCTTGAGTACATAGCCGTTTGCGCCAGCCTTGAGAACCGCGGTCACGTAGGGATCATCATCATAAGCAGTTAGTACCAGCACTCCTACTGGCCAGCGGTTGGAGCGGATATGGCGGGTAACTTCGATCCCTGAGGCCTTCGGCATTTGAATATCCAGAATGGCGACGTCTGGTTTGTGTTGATCGATGAGATTTTTTGCTTGCTCCCCGTCATCTGCCTCAGCGACAACTTCGAAATCATCTTCCAAGTCCAGGAATTGGCGTATACCCGCCCTGACAATTAAGTGATCATCCGCCAAAATCAGGCGTATTTTTTTTGTTCCTGTCATCGATTCAATCCTTAATATCGAAATAACTGATTAATTCCGCAGGCCGCGAAAAAAAGAGAGCGGTCCAAAGAAATTTCGCAAGTGTCCAGTTCCTTCCACCTGATTAAAACCAGTTTCAACCATTAATTCTGGAATCCGCCCTTTAAAATTATCCGCTGTCCGCTCCAGATGCGACATGTAGGATGCAACAAACCGCATCAGTCTATCGTGCGGCTTGCCAAAATCGGCGATGTGAAAACTCCCGCCAGGTTTAAGAACCCGATGCACCTCATGAAAAGCCTCAAGTTTTTCAGGCAAGGTTAAGTGGTGCAGCATCATGCTGGTGATGACCTTGTCGAAGGATTCGTCCGGATAAGGAAGTTCATCTGCCAGACCCGTGTCCCAGCGGATCGAGGCAACGCCAACTCTGTCTGCCTTTTTTTGGGCAATATCCAAAACCCGAGGATCGCCATCCAGACCAACAACTTCGGCAGCGGGTTGCCGGCGCTGCAGCATGATGGTTAAGGTGCCGGTACCGCAACCCAAATCTAGAATACGCTCACCAGGCTGTGGGTTGGTCTGTTCGATTAACCGTTTTTTAAAGCCATCCTCACCCATGATGTATCGCAGAGTCGGGTCATATAAGGGCGTCAGCCATTTCTGATTTAACGCTGGGATGAAGCGAGGCTTAGGTTCAGTCATACATTTACCTGTACACCCATGGTATCACTTGGACGGTGCAAACGCCAAGCGCTATACGGCGGGGTGAAAGCAAGCATATTGGCCTATTTCGTGCGATTAATCAATGCTTTTGGCTGATTCGCCGGCGACTCGGATGATGACCTGTGTACCCTCACCAGGCACCGACCGAATAGTCAGTTTTGCTCCGATGAGTTCGCTACGTTCATATAAGCCGAGCAAACCGTAATGTCCCATACGGGCATAATGGAGCGGGTCTGCCGAGGGGTTGAAACCCTGACCATCATCACGGATTTCAAGCACAACGCTTTCTGGTTGGAAAATAAGCGTGATCCAGGCATTCTTAGCCTGGGCATGTTGATAGACGTTGCTGAGGGCCGTCTGAGCCATTCGGTACATGGCCATCTCAACCTCTGGCTTTAATCGCCGCTCGAATCCTTCTTGTAGAAAATGGATTTGCACCCCCTGCGTTGGTTCATTTTCGTTTTCCTGCATGGCTAGCGCGGTGGCCAAACCTAAATCTTCGATATATATCGGGCGTAGACCCTGAACCAGGCGGCGCAGATTATTTGTACCCTGTTCGGTCAGATTGACCACCTGATCGAGCGTTTTTTCGACCTTCGGGTCTTTATTCCAATGCAAGGCGTACTGAGTGTACTGGCCAAGGGCGATCAAGTTCTGCAAGGTTTCATCATGCAATTCGCGAGACAGGCTGCGGCGCTCGCTCTCCACGCTGGCGGTGATGGCTCCGATATAGCTGTGCAGACTGTTTTGGGCTTCCTTTAGCTGCGCCGCCATTTGAATTAATGTATCCTGCAAGTGGCGGATTTCCAATACCCCGCCCACTGGCTCTCGAATCGATTCGAAATTACCCTGCGCCAGATCAACTGTTTTTTCTTCCAATGCTTGCATCGGCTGGACAATACGGCGCAGACCAAACCAGATCGCCAGCAAGCTAAGGGCCATGATGGGGATCGCAATCAATGGCGCATTTTGGGTTGCCCGCAGCAGCGGGCTGGCAATATCCTCCCAAGATTCCTCGAGCATAAGTGCCCACCCGACCGGCTGAATAGCGCTGGTGGTAATAACATGCTCGCCTGAGGTGGTCGGAAAATAATCGATTCCTCCCATCCCAGCCAGGGCATCATCCAGACCAGGGTGAGTTGCGAGGTCTTCATTCAGGTCGAGCGATCCCTCGCGGAACAGGATTTCATAGCGGTTGTCCACGACCAGGACAGTCACCGGACCGGAATTGGAGATGGCGCTCAAGCTTTGTTCCAACATTACCTGCGGAGAGATCAACCCGATGAGAGATGCTCCGCTGGTTGAATTGACCCAGACGGGAACAAAGTATTCATTCCCAATCGTCATGACGGGCAGGAAAACGGCTTTGCCGGAAGGAAAATTCGAATACTGCCTCTGAATTGCAGCAGCCTGCTCCTCATTCAGCCAGGCAGTGATTTGAGGGTTGTTGGTGGAAGCTGTGACGGCTCCGGTTGGTGCAAGAATTGCCGCCCCGCCTTCAAACACGCTCAACTCGCTTTCAATCTCTTTGAAGGTGGCGGCCTGATTGTCAATTGAAACCAGAACCTTCGCCAGCATTTCCAGAATATCCGTACGGTGGTCAATCTCTTTTTCAATCCCGGCTGCAGCATATTGCACGGCTCGCAAATTGCGGTTGGCTACCAGGGAGCGCATCGCTTCGTGG
>JAJZTR010000141.1 GCA_021848775.1 Chloroflexota bacterium
AGCCTCGATCACCACCTGGAATGATTATCACTGGACCAATTTCCTGGTAATCGCCATTGGTGTTGGGCTTAGCGTCTATATGCTGGCGCGGTCTCCTCAACTGAAGCCGTTGGTGCCCAATATCGCAATTGCTTACGGGCTGCTCCCGCCGGTTGTGGTTGCGGGTTTCAATCTGACAGCAGTTTCTGGCAGTGATTGGATCAGCCCTCTGACGGTTACAGGCGTCCATCTGGCATGGGCAATTCTGGCGGGGATTGTTGCATTCATACTGGTCGGGCAAAGCCCAACCACATTATCCGGTTTTCTGGCAACTGCATTAATGGCAGGTCTGTTGGCAGCAGCTTTCTTGTCCACTGATAAGGCTAAAACCTTGATGGCTCTGAGTCCTACTCAACCGGCGGTGGTGATCAACTCGACACCTACACCTACCACAGCCGCGGCGATTCCCACACCGGATTTGTCAGCGCCATCTCCAAGCCCTACCGTCACACGCACGCCAACCGCTTCCTTTACTCCGATAAATACTGCCTGGCCTTCCACAACCCCGCAGCCGACACCGATCTGGGCACGTGTATCTGCCCCAACCGGGGGTGGTGCGTTTTTGCGGGATAAGCCAGACGGCAAAATACTGACCTCGATCCTGAATGGTAATATGCTGGAGGTCATCTCTGAGCCGGTTTACGGCAATCATGGTGTGATCTGGGTTCAAATCCGTACAGAAGACGGCTTCGAAGGATGGATCGTCCAAAGCCTGTTAGCCACTGCCACTCCATCCGCGGGGTGGTAAAATATCACGTTCTTTCCTGTAAAAAAATTCCGTAAGGAGATTTCCCGATGATTCATTTTGGCACCGACGGTTGGCGGGCGGTAATTTCCGACACCTTCACATTTAACAACCTGCGCTCGGTAACCCAGGCGATCGCTGATGCAGTTGCATCCGATTCCTGGCTGAATGGCGAAGTAAGCGGCCTCAAACCGGACGCAAAAACAATGGTGGTCGGGTTCGACACCCGGTTTCTTTCTGACCGTTATGCTGTTGAAACCGCGCGTGTTCTCACCGCGAATGGCTATAAAGTATTTTTAGCGCAAGCTGATGCCCCCACCCCAGCCATTTCATTTGCAGTACGCAACCTAAACGCCATCGCTGGAATCATGATCACTGCATCGCATAACGCGCCAAGGTACAACGGGGTCAAACTTAAGGCAGCTTTTGGTGGTTCAGCCTCTCCGGAGCAGTGCCGCAAGGTCGAAATTTATCTGAACGACAATGAAACTCTTGGTCGCGGTCCAAATGTGATGGAATATGAAATGGCCCGCCAGTCCAATCAATTGGTGCGGTTTAATCCAATTCCAGCCTATTCAGAACACCTGCGGAAATTGATTAATTTTGACAAAATTGCCGATAACCCTCAACGCATCGTCGTCGATTCGATGTATGGATCAGGGCGGGGTGTGATCCGCTCAGTGCTCCAGGGTTCCGGCTGCGAAGTTTATGAGGTTCGCGGTGACATGAACCCCGGCTTTGGAGGGGTCCATCCCGAACCGATCAGCCGTTATCTCGGCGCTTTGGCAGGTGCGATTTCCATGGGATACGGGAACTTTGGTCTGGCTACGGATGGCGACGCTGACCGGATTGGCGCCATGGACGAACGCGGTAATTTCGTCGATCCCCACAAGATTATGGCGCTGGCGCTGCGTTACCTGGTGGAAAAACGCGGGCTTTCCGGGTCGGTCGTGCGGACTGTTTCGACCACCCGTATGATCGACCGACTTGCAAAAAAATACGGCTTAACCCTTTACGAAACACCGGTCGGTTTTAATCATATCGCCGATCACATGCTCAAAGATGACATTTTGATCGGTGGTGAGGAATCGGGCGGGATCTCGTTCAAAGGTCACATCCCTGAGGGTGATGGCGTCATCATGGGTTTGCTGATGGTGGAGATGGTGGCTGAATATGGCGTCCCGCTGCATGAGCTGGTGGATAACTTGCTAAATGAGGTTGGCCCTGCTTACTATGAGCGAAAAGACATCCGTTTAGGGCACCCGGTATCAAAAGAGAAGATGACCACTTATCTCCGTGACCAGGCGCCTGCGGAAATTGGCGGCGAGAAAGTCCTGCAGGTAAGTGTGGTGGATGGCGTGAAGTACATCATGAGCGATGATTCATGGCTGCTAATCCGCCCATCGGGGACTGAACCCGTGTTAAGGGTGTATGCAGAAGGCCGAACGAATGAGATGGTAAAAGCGCTATTGGGATACGGCGAAACTGTAGCGCACAGTGTGATGTAGATCGAATAAATCACCAATAAAAATCCCCTTCCAAAATGGAAGGGGATTTATTTGCAGTCAATTAATTTCCAGCAGGAGTTCCAGAACTGGCAAAAAATGGGTCAAAAGACCTGATTAATGATTCGTTGAGAATCTGATGCGGCGGACCAGGAAGACGATCAGGATCAGTGCGAGCGCCAGTCCGAATATGCCGGGTAAGCCAATGTCATCAGCGAAACCGGTGGTCGGCAGAGCGGTCGGGGAAGTTCGGGCGGTCGAGGTCGGTGTACGCGCCACGCTCGTTGTCTGAGTGGTTTGAACGCTGGTGATTTGAGCCACTTGTGTCGCGGCAGCCCCTCCCTGAACAGGTTGTGTCAATAAAGCGACAACTGTAGCGGTGCGGGCTTCAACGGACAGGGGCGTTGCGGTCGGGATTGTGGTGTTCGTCGGTCGGGGGGTGGCTGAGGGGGGGCGCGTCGAGCTGGCAAGCGATGTGGGTGTCCAGGTGGGCGGGAGTATTGCTTTTTCCGTCATGCGCGCAACTTCCTGCACGGAATCCTGCGTGGCGACCATGGCTGTAGCCGTGTTATTGGCATTGATTTGAGCAGCTTGTTCCTGGAAACGATTGGTCAATTGCCCCTTTGATATTAAGAAGTAAATGACCAACGCGATTACAGCCAGCACAACCACAGCGCCGATCACGCCGACAATGGTGATGAACGTGCGGCCGCCTTTAGCTTTTGGTTCTTCTGCATCCGTCGGAATTTCGTCTTCATATTGATCGCGAAATTCATCATATTGATTGTGTTCAGGCTCTTCGGGTGGAATTTGGTCTAAGGTCATGGTAATCTCCTACTGGCTCTATTCTAGCACATCCAGGTTCGCAATGGGTATTGTTACGATAAGACTGTTACTTAATCGTATTTTTGCTGCGCTGACTCGTTTTCCATTGGGCAGGGTGGTCAGCCCGGGTTGCAGGGCAACCAGGGTGGCGGATTGTCCTGAATAGGGCGGAACGGTTACGCGCACGGTTTTTCCGGGGGTTAATTCGCCATATTCCTGCGCCGGGCTTCCCCGGGCTGGAAGAGGGATAAAGATTTCTGGTTTCTCTCCCCGTATTGGATCCCACTCCGCATTCATTGAAATTTCGCGTTTTTCGTTGGTGATCAGCAAATGAAAAGCTGCTTCGTTCATCGGTACCTGACCGAAACCCTCCATGAGGATGATCGGGTATTTTACTTTATGCGCCAGAGATACCAGGTTTGAACTCATGCTGGATAGGATTAACCCGCGGACCGGGACCTCCTGGGCAGCTTCCAGCACTTCAGGCCGCGTGACAAAACCGGCAACGACCACAGCTCCCCGGAGACTGATATCCAACGCTGTGGTGGTTAATTCTTCATCAGCCGGTTGGTCAACGACCAGGAGAATCCCCTGTTCTATCTTTGAATTTCCCCACACCCCCTGTAACAATGCCCCATTGGATTCAATAACCACCCCCCGCTCGGGCAGGATTTCCGCGATCGTACCTGGTATGGATGCTGTCAACTCAAGCTTTTGAGCAGAATGCTCGATAATGATTTGACCGCGATGAATGGAGACCACTTTTCCATCGACTGAGGACCGAACAACCCGCGGAAGGAACCCCTGTGTTTGAGCGAGGATGTCGCCTTTTTCGACCTTCTCCCCAACTTTGTACTCGATTTGCTTCTCGGCGTCATCGTACTGCCAAAGATCCAGCGCTTTTCTAACATCCAGGATCAAGTGCTTTCCCATTTGAGATGCTTCAGCGACAATGTCGGTGGCTTTTACACGCTGGTTGATGTTCACCAGTACCTGACCTTTGTCAGGCAGCATTCTTGCTCGGCGAATATGGGTGAGGGGGATTAAGTGGGTGACGGGGATTATCATGCAGGATTCTCTAGAATTTTATTGAATAGCATCAGTTTCCAAGATTGTCAGACCATTTCTGAAGCGTATCGCGGCGGCGCGCTGCATCCGAGGGTAGCACTAGCGGGCGTCCTCGGGCGTCGATAACTGCACCGCAGACTCCACCGATTACCTGGATAATTTGCTTACCCTCTTTTCGCCGACCGTCTAATTCGACCTTTCGCAGAATCTCCATGTGAAGCGTGGCAGATATCCCGGCGGGGATGGGCAGCTGCAACAAGCTCCCTTTTTGAACCTCATACGTGGTCTCCTCGCCGGTGTCGAGTTCAAGCTGTATATTCATGATGGTTGTGCCATTGCGCGCATTCGAAATGGGCGATATAACGGTTCCCAGGTTGAGGAAGGCGTTCGAATCGATAACCTGAACAGGCAAAATCGTGTTCACCGCTGCAGCAGAACCCAACGCGGATGCTAATCCGTGCGGATCTAGCATGAAGGTGGATGTAAAAGTGGGCTGCAACCCATCCAACAGCATTAGCAGGGCTTGACCAGGTGATGCGTCCGTGAGCGTGGCTCCGGCGGCGATCACGGGGTCAAAACCCGATAGCGTGGTCTGATACCGGGTCTGATGGGTGCGCATTGACAAAGCCAGGATTTGACGAGCAACGGCTTGTTCGATGGCCAGAGTTTCGACCGTTGCCGGGATACTGCCTGGAAAAAGAGTTTTTTGCCGCAGGTAATCCCGAACCAAATCGTCTGGCACAGGGTTGGGCAGCCAGCGGGTAATCGAGGACAATGGAGTAAGTTGTAATGCGAGTGGTAAACCCGCTCCTAAGCCTACAGCATAAACGCTTAAATCAAGCTTGCCTTTGTATGCTGATGCCACGGTGGTGTTCGACGCCCCCATGTCAATTGCCAGGACACTCTTATCGGGGTCGTTGATCTGGCTTAAGAAACGGACCAGACGACCCAAAGCATAAGACGAAGGCACAGGTTTGGTTGCTGTGATGGAATCATAGGACTGCAAACCACCAAGCTGACGGTTCCGAATTTCTGTGACCGTTTTTGCCAAAAGGTCTTGCGCAGGGCCCAAAACCTCCTGGTCGATGGCCGGCCTAAGGTTTGGCGCAACCTGTACCTCTATATGCTTTGAGAGCGCATCGGTGACATGTTTTTGCATTGACTGGTTGCCCGCGTAGATGATCTCGGGGATCCGATCTTGCGGGGTCAATTGCAGGACGGTGGAAACCAGTTCAGTGATCTTTGCTATCGAACGTGTAGCTCCTTGCTCAGTCCCGCCAGCGATTAGTATCAAATCGGGGCGAGCCATTAGCAATGCATCGATTTGCTTTTCCTGCTTTCGTTTGTCGTTCAATCCAATGGCTTCAACCAGAATGCTCTGAGATGAGGAAACCAGACGCCGCACACTCTCCAGTGAGACTTCTTCGAGCAAACCGAGAACAGCCATCCGCAGGCTAGGTCCGGCGGAATAAGTGATAATCAGCTGGTCGATGCCAGAGCCGTCTGTCCGGCCGGGCATGATAAGCGTAGATTCGGCTAACAGGATATGCCCGGTAGATTCCTGCAGTTGCTTGACGGCGTAGAAGATTCCTTCACTGATGTCATAGGATGGTGAGCCATAAGTGCTGGAGGACCGGCTGGCGCCTAAAAAACGATATTCGTTGTCCACCACATCAAAGAGCAGCGCCCGGGTGTGGATGGTGCCGATATCGATCGTGAGTACAGATTCAGCTTCTTCAATGGGTAAGTTCATAGCTGCCTTTTATGAAATGAAGAGCTTGAGCACATTCAGCAGATAATCCAGGCGCTCAATTAATGCCGCCAGCGAAGCAGCCAAAACACCGGCAAATAATGCACCCAGTGTAATGGCAATAAATACCTGCCCTATACGCGCCAGAATTTGAACAAGAAAAGGCGGGGCAGCGGCTTCCTGGCCTTCTTTCTTGCGCGCCCCAAAATGAAAATAGGCCAAGGAGGTTACAGTTCCTGCCAGGAGCACGACGCCGCCTAGCAACTGTGTTCCGATGCTGGAGGCTGTGGTTAGCCCAGACACATCGAATGTGGAAATTGCACCATTGACCTGCCCGAAAAGGGTTCCTGTAACGGCTCCGCTGATGGCGACCGCAGCGCCAACTCCTGTAAGCAGGGCCATAGCCGGATTGCCAAGGACTGAAAGTTTGGTTGAAAGTTTGAACAGGAGCAGTATCCCCAATACTGCCGGAATAAACAGCCAGATGTTTTCATTGAATGAAGATGTCAATAGCGGAGTGATTAGACGGGGCAGTAAAATCTGGTAAATAATCATCACTGCGGCATAACCCGCAGAGACGCCGATAAATATCATGATCGCAAGGCGGAATAACTCGTTGTCACCCAGGAAATAACTCAACACGAACAATGTGATTACAAAAGCGACAAGGGTCCAGATGATATCGGGTAACATACGTTTAAGCCTTTTTGAACTTTGTGGCCAGATATTTTATGCCATGCACCATGGCACCGAGCAGTATAAAGGCTGCCATGAGCAGCATACCCGCTTGAAAAGCACCCCAGTACCCGTTCAATGGTTCTGAAGGAACCTGTGAAAGTTGTTGATAGGCGGCTGCGCCATTCAGACCGCCAATCATCCCAACCACCTGACCGGATTGTACATAGGGCTGCAGTGCAGGAGCTGATTGGGCACTTGAAACCAGCAGGAAGGGAACTTCGCGGGAGTTGGTTTGAATTTGTTCAATCCAGGTGCGGGCGCTCTCAGTGTTGTCCGTCAACAGAATCACCGCGTTGAAATCGTCAAGAGAGGTGGCACCCTGCAATGGACCGCTGTCCCATGCCGTTGTGCCATCGATGGCGACAGGGGCAGTGCGTGAGGGCGCGGCTGCCAGGCCTGCGAGTGCCGATGCGCCGCCGGGTAGATACCCCAGGTTAACCACATGCTCATCTGCCTGGTATTCAGGCACG